>JAAFJS010000027.1 GCA_013298985.1 Cytophagales bacterium | reverse complement strand
TACCGTTTTCCCTTCTCTAAATGAGTCAGGAAAAGAAAAGTTTTTAGGTAAAATGAATAATCGTTTGGGAGTAATGCAAATGTTCCTCTTGGCACAACTACCTAAAAAACCAATTTTGAGTGCCATGCTCTATGACGAACTCCTCGCTACTAAGGCATTGCTTTTCAGTACAGCCAATAAACTACGTGAAGCAATTATGAATAGCGATGACCAAGCTACCAAGGATAACTTCAAGAAGTTAATGGATTTGAAAGATTTTCACTCTCAAGCACTGTTAAAGACACCCGCAGAACTCCAACAAAGTAAGGTGAACATGAAGGAAATAGAAGAGGAAATAAGTAGGTTAGAAAAAATACTCTCTGCCAACGAGCTTTATTCACAAAGTCAGGAAGATAAAAAATATGAATGGCGACAAGTGCAAGAAAAACTAAAAGCAAATGAAGCAGCTGTTGAAATAGTAAGGATAGGTACTGCTGAGAACCCTACTTATGTGGCACTTATTATCAAATCTACCACCAAAGGCTATCCTGAAACTGTAATTTTTGGAGAAGGCAAGATGATGGACGACCCAGAAACAGAAAATGGCTTTCTTATTGGTGCCTTAAATTTTAATAAATTAGCAAAACAAGGAAAAGAAAAAGATAATACTTATTCCAAATATTGGAAGCCACTTGCTGATAACCTAAAAGGTATCTCAAAAGTATATCTTTCTGTTGATGGAGTTTATAATCAACTTAATATCAATGCTATCGGAATCCCTAACCCTAATCCTAAGTTACCTCCACAAAAGTATATTATAGAGGAAATAGATTTGCACTATATTTCCAGTACAAGAGATTTGATAGAAAAGCCTGAACTCTCCAAACCAAAGAAAGATGATTTTTCGGACTGGTCTGTCGTATTGTTTGGATTTCCTGACTATAAAGCAAGTGACTCTATAGCAAAAGTAAATAAGTATGTCAAAACTCCAGAGGTAAATCCAAATCCTACGCCCAAGACAAGGTTTTTCTCTGTGCCAATCAACGAATTGCCTGCTACGGAGATAGAAGTAAAAAACATAGGTGATGCTTTCAAAAACAAATTTTCGACTACAAATGTGGAAGTTTACACCAAAGAGCAAGCAGACGAGGCTACTATGAAAAAACTGAATAGCCCTACTTTGCTACATATTGCCACACATGGTTTCTTTGTTACAAATTTGAAGGAATCGCAGAACAGTATTTTCTCTGAAAAAGCAATGTCAGATAACCCACTCTTGCGTACAGGCTTGCTACTTGCGGGTGCTGAAAACATCTATACCAAAAAGTTTAAAGATGGTACAGAGGACGGAGTTTTCACCGCCTACGAAGCAATGTGCATCAAGTTGGATAAAACAGAAATGGTCGTGATGTCTGCTTGTGAAACAGGTTTAGGTAAAATCTCTAATGGAGAAGGTGTATATGGCTTGCAACGAGCCTTCCAAACAGCAGGTGCAAAAACGGTACTGATGAGCCTCTGGCAAGTCAGTGATGAATCTACACAAAAACTAATGACCGCATTTTACAAACATTGGTTAGTAACAGGAGATAGACGTGCCGCCTTCAAAAAGGCACAGTTAGAAATCAAAAATCAATACAAAATGCCTTATTACTGGGCGCCGTTCGTCATGGTAGGGCAGTAAAAAAATCATTTCAAAAAAATTCACTTTAACATATTATAATCAAATGAAAAACATCAGAAATCTGATGAAATGGAGCTTCATTGCCTATTTCATCCCTACATTCCTATTGGGTAGCTGTGTAACCCAAAGAGCCGTAACCTCTTACAATGAGCTAATCCCTGGCGGAAATGGCGCAGTACTCGTGCAGCCTCGCTGGGAATACGAAGAAACAGGAGCAAGTAAGGCAATGCCTTATATACTGGGTGCGGCAGGTGGCGCGGCGGGGTATTTACTCACTCCTGAGCCTCCTCCTAAGCCTACGGTAGTAACCACTGGTAGCAGTCAGAAACCAGAAGAAGGAGACCCAAGATTTACCAATGGACTCATTGGTGCAGTAGCTGGCTATCTTTTACCTCTTGCCGTAAAAATGTATTTAGTGAAAGAGAAAAAGAAAAACTATGTTCCTACAGAAAAAGATGCAAAAAAATGGCTTGAATTTTATAATAAGCAAAATGACCACACCGCAGGGAATGCCTATCAATTGTATAGAAATCAGCCCTCTACACTGTCTTTGATAATGATGCCTAAAGATTTGATGCCCAAAGACCCTAAAACAGCAATTTTGCCAACAGATAACCCATTACCACATATTAATATTGCTCCTTTGGTATTCTTTGATAATCAAATATTTCCCTCTTTCGTCATTAGCACCTCTACCACTGAATTTAAAGAATATTCTGGTGCTTTAGGGATTGTTCTCTCATCAACATATGCAGGATTACCCATCAAATATGAGATAGAATGTGTAGATAAAAGATTTTTTGATAAAATTCAAGGAGAGTATATTACTCAAAATACAGGAAAGTCTGAAACTATTTCTCCTCACATACCTTGGAAATATGAGGTGCTACAAAAGCAAATTACCTCTACCCCAATTGGTGTTTATTTTAGGATTTATGACAGAAACGGTGCAAAAAAGGAAGTATTAGAAAATATACAATTACGTTCTATCAATGATTGTCTTTATTATTATGTGGATAAAGAAAAAGACAAAGCACTTAGTCTTCAGTTTATGTTTGCCGCCTATGTAAATGAGGAACACCCAAAAATTGATGAATTACTCAAAGAAGGCATGAATAAAAAGTACATTGATTCCTGGGGTGGAGGCGCATTAGAGACCCCACAAGTCAAAGCCATCTGGAGAGTTTTAAAAGATAAAGGTATTAAATATAGCAGTATCACAACTGTACCAGATTCAGAAAAAAGTAAAGTAAGAAGCCAGGCAGTACGACAATTCAGTGATGCTATTAATAATAAACAGGCAAATTGTGTAGATGGAACGATTGTTTTTGCTTCTATTTTACGAAAAATAGGAATTTCACCTTTCCTTGTTTTAATACCAGGTCATGCCTTTCTTGGGTATTATGGCAGGGATTCCGAAGATTCAAAAGAAATGAAAATGTTTTTTTTGGAAACGACTATGCTGGGTAGTAAAGCTACTTTCGAGGACGCAATGAAGCAGGGTATGTATAATGTTGTGGAAGCTGCGGAGAAAAAACAACACATTGAAAAAATAGATATTTCCAAATACAGGGAGATTGTAAAACCGCTGGGGACTTATTGATAAAATGTGCCTTAAATACCAAAATAGCTTACCGTTTCACTACGGCATTAAAACGGTAAGCTATTCATTATCACCTATTATTCAATCATTAGCCTGCTGTTTTTAGTGGTGGGGAATTAAAAAAAATTCTAAAAATTCTAAATCTAAAAAATCATGAAAAAAATTCGTTTCATATTCTTAGTCTTATTGACATCAATAGCAGTGCTTTCTTGTAATAAGACAGAAGAGGTAGTAGTACCTGATACACAAAATGATATGGGTGATGCGTTGCCCCCTGAAATTGCAGAAATCATATTTGATACGAAAAGCATCCCTCTAAAATCTTCAGAAATAATTTTACCTAATGGTCTTTCTGTTGAGGAGTTCCTAATTCAAACAAAACAGAAATTTAAAAATGGGAGAGTTGAAGCTACAAAAGAAATGGGACCACAAGAAGTTAGAAATTATATCATTGCAAAAATGGCAGAGTTGGCGATTAAGTTAGATGGCAAGATTCCATACGGTTATGGTTTGAGAAGTTACACAAGTGCAGGAAAGCCACTTGGTGAATGTAATACAGATATGAGTTATATTGGATTGGACTGCTCTGGTCTGATGTATCAATTATTTAATCATGTGGGGATTGAATTAATAAAAGGGACAGCTAATGAGCAACGTAATGTCGCATCAATTAAAAATGCCTTAATAAAAGCAATACCAGATTGGACAACATTGACTGTAGAAGATAAAGGACAAGTACCAATTAATGATAAAAATGTAGAAACAGGGGATATTATTTATTGGCTCAATGATATAGGCAAGGCGTTTCATATAGGAATAGTGTTAGATATGCCCGCTTATGGCGGAAAGGTTTTATTTCAATCCAATGGTTCTGATACAGATTGTAATAAGAAAAAAACTCGATGTGGTTTATGTGCAAGAAACTTAAGATTAGGAGAAGCTGGCGTAAGAGCATTACCTTTAACGCAAGGCAGAGTTAATGGATTTTCTACCAAATATGGGGTTATTCGAATCAATGCAGGTATATCTGGAAAATGGGACTTTAATTTAAAATGCCAAGATGCTAATTTTAACTTTTTGAGTCAAAATCTTGACTTTCCAATCATGCAAAATAATGAATTTGAAATTAAGGTGAATAATGTTGCTTATCAAGGAGATAGCAAGACCTATAATCTTGTTTTCAAGTTTAAGTACAATAAAGCGATAAATACACTTGATTGTACACTTAATACAACGTCTCCTTTAGCCGCCCCTAATTTTTTTAGGAATGATAGTTTTTCAATAGAACTTAAAACAGATATTACAAAACCTCAAAACGCCACATTAGGAGATAATAGAGATGCTGGATGTGATTATGAAGTACAGTTTATTAATAAAACAAAAATTAATGTAGAGAAACTAAAGCTATAAATTAGCAAGCATAATATTTATCGGTAGTTTTCTGTTTTCACTTTCAAATACTTTACAAATCCCATGAAAACCAACATCATAAAATTCATTTTTCTCATAAAAATACTTGTTTTTGGTCTTGCTATCCATCATGCCCAAGCCCAAAGCACCGACATCATCATCACCGTCAAAGATGGACTGACCAATGAAGTCATTGAGGGGGCTACTATCAAAGCAATGGCTGACACCACCCCAATCAAAGACATCATAGACTTGGGTGCAGGAAGGTTTAAAATAAGAGTCCCTCAAAAAAGTTTGGTCGAGATTACAGCTGGCAAAGAAGGTAAGTTACCTCCTAAACGTAGCTATGAAAAAGACTCTTTTTATGAAGCCATAAATATCAATATCAATCTCTTACAATCTGATAGCACCACTATCGGAAGAGAAGTTTTCTTATTTACAAATTCAACAGTCGTATTCCAAAATATCAATTTTGAAACAGGACGACCACGCTCCACCGAACCCAAAGAATTAGAGGCGGCTCTCTTGCCCAAAGCAAGGGCAGAGTTAGGCAAGGTGCTGGATTTTGTTACTGATTTTCCAAGAATATCTATTCACCTCGAGGCGCACACGGACAATCGTAAGGCAGAAAAATCTTGGAAAAAACTATCAAAACGCAGGGCTTTGGCAGCAAAACAATACTTGGTGAACAAAGGCATTTCCCCTAATAGAATAGAGATAGTTGCTTTTGGCAAGGACAAGGAAACTGTACTAAATACTTCACCCGCAAACTGGGCATTGAACCGCAGAGTAGAGTTCAAACCATTCATCAAATCAAGAACAGAACCAACAAAACCAAAAAATTAATTCACTCATTTTCAAATATTTAAACACATGAAAAAACAAATCAGTATTTTTATCACTTTATTCTTTTGTGCATATATGGCGTACAGCCAAAGTCAGCAGTACGAAACTAACGTCAAAGCACTGATGTACTTCGACAATTTACTACAAACAACTAATACAGGCGACCTGCACATGGACAGAGGTTTGGGCTACTTTTATACAGGTGAGTACGAAAATGCCGTCAAAGATTTTGACAAAGCAACCCAAATGGGTATCAATAAGCCCGAAGTCTATTATTTCAGGGCATTAGCAAAAGAAAATGCAGGATTTTACAAAGAATCCCTACCTGACTTTGACAAAGCTATCCAAATAGGCAAGCCCAATTATTTCCATTTTATGCACAGAGGCTATGCCCGTTACAAACTTTCTATGTATGCTCAGGCAGTGGAGGACTTTACCAAAGCAAGTACCATGGTGCCTGATAATGAGGAAGTAAAACACTTTTTGGAAAGAGCCATTGCCAAGCGAGATAACAAACCAATCTCTAATGCAAATGATGAAACCCAAAAATACATCAGTACACATACCTTTGCCAGTATTGCAGAAGGAGCTTCTTACTATGACAAACTGGAACACATGGGGCTTTCTTTCATCAAATTTGAGGACGCAAGTTCTGCTCTTCGCACCAAAGTAATTACAGATGTATATGGTGAAGCACCAACGGTTGAGCAGTTGGACGAGTTGCGCGATGTATTACAAAAAGAAAAGTGGTTACTTCCCGAAGGCATGGAAAAATATTTTTACTATGTGGCAGAAAACCCAAATGCTTTCATGGGAAATGTAAAAGAACCAAATCTTACTTATTACTACAATGTTACGAAAGACATCAAAGGCAATAGATACGACCTTGTAGTTAAGAAAATGGATAAAAGTGAGATGGTTTATGTGGTTTTTACCACCTATATTTTTGTAAATCAAGGTGCAACCCCTGATGATTTGGTCGTACACATACATCATGCTACTGGTGATGGTATGGAATGGCGTTTTTCTCCCAAAGATTATCTGGAAGTGATTTACAGCAAAAATAGTAATACGATACAGGAAAAAGCAATAGGAAAAATGACTGAGGGGGCTATCCCTAATCCCATTATTTCCAAAGCAAAGCTATTGGAAAAAGATAGCACCAAAGATTTTTCCCACAAAGAAGCTATCCGTAAAGCAGTACAAATTATGCTTATTGCTTATGAAAATGTAATTCCAAAATCATAAATAGCCAAAACTAATACCTTATACATAATCAAAAACAAACAATGCCAGTATCCCCCGTACTGGCATTGGTGTTTGATTATTCAAATCCCCAACCCCCTAAAACTTAAAAAGCCACCAACGCTTTATATAATTTGTGGGTAGGAAGCCCCATCACATTGAAGTACGAGCCTTCGATGCGTTCTACGCCCACCAACCCAATCCAATCTTGTGCGCCGTAGCTCCCAGCCTTGTCAAAAGGTGCATAGTTTCTGATGTAAAAATAAATTTCTTGTGTAGTTAAGTGCTTGAAAAAGACCAAAGTAGTGTCACTGTCCGTAACTTGTTTTTCCAAAGAACTAAGACAAAAACCTGTAACTACTTCATGTGCCTTACCCGAAAGTTTGGAGAGCATCTCAAACGCTTCTCTTTCATCTTGTGGCTTATTGAGAATCTCACCATCAATAATCACAATCGTATCGGCAGTAATAAGTAACTCATTGTCTTTCAAATCATTACTGAAAGTAGCCGCCTTTTTTTGTGCCAAAAATAGCGGAACTTTGTGGGCGAGAACATCAAGAGGCACAGTTTCGTCTGTTTCTTTGAGGCGCACCTCAAACTCATAACCCATTTGCTTTAACAGTTGCTGGCGGCGCGGCGACTGTGATGCCAAAATTAATTTGTAATTTGTCATTTAAAAATAAAATTGAATATGTAAAATTACAAAACTTTTAAGAATTTTGGCGTAACCACTGATTTTTACGAATAAAACCGTTTCAAAAAATGATAAAAGAAACCATTGCTCAACTTTCGGAACTAAACAACAAAACCTTGCCCTACCAAATGTTTGTAGGCTTTGATGGCTATCTGGACTATATTCAGCACCCCGTCAAGCGCAAAGAAAGTGATGGGCAATCTACTTATTTTGCGACTATTGCAGACTTTGCCGCGCACTTAGGAACGCTGGCAGGCAAAAGCGGACAAGTAGAAATTCATACCCAAGAAACAAAAATAGGAGGGAATGCACCCATTTTGGCAAATGCGCTGGCGAGCTTGGGCGTAAAAAACTACTGCTTAGGCTCTATGGGTTTCCCCCAGCTCAGTGCCGAATTTAAAACCATGCACCCTCTCTGTCAGCCCATTACCTACGGACATTCGGGTATCACCAACGCCATGGAATTTGGAGATGGCAAGCTGATGTTTTCTGACTTAGGGACGTTTGAGCGCGTAAATTGGTCATACCTCAAAAGTGTGATTGGTTTAGAAAACATTATGAGCTATATCGCTAAAAGCCAAGTAGTTGCACTGGTAGATTGGGTAAATCTACCGCACAGTACCGATATTTGGCGCGGCATACTCTCTGAGGTGGTCAGACCCTTGGGCAACCCCAACAAGCACTACCTGTTTGACCTCTGCGACCCCAGCAAAAAATCCCCTGACGAAATCGTACAAGCACTGGACTTAATCAGCGAGTTTGCCAACTTAGGAACAGTAACGCTGGGCATGAATGAGAACGAAACACGCAAAATATGGCTTGCGCTAAACGAATTGCCTTTGAACGATACCACCGCCAACGGAATCGCATTAGAAGAAATTACACAATTCATTTTCAATAAGTTAAATATCCAATATTTGCTGATTCACCCCACAGGAAGCACACTTGTTTGCTCGCAAAATGGACTGGAACACATACAAGGCAAAATAGTGCCTCACCCCAAAGTGCTGACAGGCGGCGGCGATAACCTGAACGCAGGCTATTGTCTTGGTTTATTGCTGGGTATGGAACAGGCACAGTGCGCGCTGCTGGGCATGGCAACTTCGGGTGCCTACGTACAAAACGGGGAAAGCCCAAGGATGACTGATTTGATTGCGTTTTTGGAAAGTTGGTAAAAGGAATATTTACATCAACCTTCGTGAAAAGAAAATATAAATTAACTAAATTTAAAATAAAAGTTTTAAAACTTCAATTCTAAAACTCTAACAAAACAATGGAAAACACACAAGTAAACATGATGCCAAGAATTGGCGATAATGCTCCTGATTTTGAGGCAAATAG
This sequence comes from Cytophagales bacterium, assembly GCA_013298985.1. Taxonomy (GTDB): domain Bacteria; phylum Bacteroidota; class Bacteroidia; order Cytophagales; family Thermoflexibacteraceae; genus Thermoflexibacter. Next base: position 29,497 of record JAAFJS010000027.1, on the reverse strand, counting down.
CACGCATGGTAAAATCAAACTATCTGACTATGCCAAGGGTAGCTGGCTCATTTTGTTCTCGCACCCTGCCGATTTTACGCCTGTTTGCACCACTGAGCTTTCGGGCTTTGCCATGGAAGACGAGTTTTTTAAAAGCCAGAATACCAAGCTGATGGGTGTTAGCGTAGATAGTATTCACTCTCATATCGCGTGGGTCAGCAACGTAAACAAGAATTTGGGCGTGATGATGCGCTTCCCTTTGGTGGCAGATGTGGACATGAAAGTTTCCAAACTTTATGGCATGATTCAGCCTGGCGAAAGCGAAACTGCGGCTGTCAGAGCCGTATTTTTCATAGACCCCAATCTGAAAATCCGCCTCATTATGTACTATCCGCTAAATGTAGGGCGCAATATGCACGAAATTAAGCGCACACTGAAGGCTTTGCAAACAGTTGATACACACAAAGTTGCCTGTCCGCTAAACTGGAATGAAGGCGACAAAGTAATCGTTCCTGCTCCCAAAACCTTAGACGAACTGGAAGCACGTGAAAAAAGCGATTTGGAAATGGTTGATTTCTATTTGGCAAAAAAATCTATTTAACGAAAATACAATCTTGCTGTCAGGTTTTCTACATTCGTGCCTTAAATTATTATACACCGTTAGGTGTTAAATATTGGTAGTAGAGTAGATTTAAAAACAGGTAACAACTCCGTTAGGAGTTGAATAACATTAAACTCCTAACGGAGGTTGGATTGTTTTGAAGGAATATTTTGCTACCAATATTAAGTCCTTAACAGGACTTTAATACATACAAATTAATAACTCCTTGTAGCACGAATGTACAAAACCTGACAGCTTTTTTCTACAAAACAGTTTGTACCTCTAATAATATTTTAAGTAAAATACAAAATTAGTTTACAGTATAATTATTTCATAAAACATTGTTTATCAGTGTTTTGTATTAATTTTTCATTAATTCATAATCGCAGCGGCGAACCGTTCATAATTAATAATTCATAATTACTTAAATCCTACTTTTGCCTAAAATTTTCGTTTCTCCAATCCTTCAAACACTTCCTACAAAACAAAATTGCAAATCATGATGTTAGTTTGTTATCTTTGTCAAATTTTTTTGAAAAATAAGATTCCTCAGTTATAAATACATGAAAATTAACATAAACAACACTGAAAAGTTTGAGAGCCGTCATCTCGGTGCTGACCAAGCGCAAATCGACGAAATGTTAAAAACCGTTCAGGCAAACACTTTGGACGAGCTTATCGCGCAGACCGTACCTGCCAATATTCGTTTAAGCAAATCTTTGAACTTGCCTCCTGCACAAAGCGAATACGAATTTTTGAAAAGTTTTAAAAAATTAGCACAAAAAAATAAAATTTTTAAATCGTACATTGGCTTAGGGTATTATGAGTGCATCACCCCGCCTGTGATTTTGCGAAATATCTTGGAAAATCCAGGCTGGTACACTGCGTACACGCCTTACCAAGCCGAAATCGCACAAGGAAGGCTGGAAGCAGTCATCAATTTCCAGACTACAATTTTGGATTTGACCCAAATGGAAATTGCGAACGCTTCTCTTCTTGACGAGGCTACGGCGGCGGCAGAGGCAATGCACCTGCTGCTGGCAGTGAAAAGCAAGGCAAAAAAAGATGCAAACAAGTTTTTTGTATCTGAGCTTTGTTTTCCTCAGACCATAGATTTGCTCAAAACACGCACTGAGCCTTTGGGTGTGGAACTTGTCATTGGAAATCATTTACAGATAGATATTACTGACCCTTCACTTTTTGGCGTACTTTTACAGTATCCTGCCAAAGACGGCGAAATCATTGATTATACGCATTTTATCGAGGCGGCGCACGAGCATGAGGTAAAAATTGTAGTGGCGGCGGATTTGCTTTCGCTGACCATGCTCAAAGCACCAGGCGAGATGGGTGCGGACATTGTAGTTGGCTCTGCACAGCGTTTTGGCGTGCCTATGGGCTATGGCGGACCTCATGCGGCGTTTTTTGCCACCAAAGACGAGTTCAAACGCCAGATGCCAGGGCGCATTATTGGGCTTTCCAAAGACGCACAAGGCAACAATGCGTACAGAATGGCTTTGCAAACCCGTGAACAGCATATTCGCAGGGAAAAAGCAACTTCTAATATTTGTACGGCTCAGGTACTTTTGGCGGTCATGGCAGGCGCATATTCCGTTTACCATGGCGCAGAAGGCTTGAAAAATATTGCTCAAAGAATTTATGGGCTTACTCAACTTTTGGCGCGAGGCTTGGCGATTTTGGGCTTAAAACCTGAAAACGAAACATATTTTGACACCCTGAAAATCAATGTCGAAAACGAGGAATTACAGCACAACGTCAATAAATTAGCCACTTTGCAGGAAATTAATTTTCGTTATGAAAACGATACAGTAATATGTATTTCTTTGAACGAAACCAATACATTAGAAGACATCAATCAAATCTTGGAAATTTTTGCGATTGCCCTGCAAAAGAAAATCATTTTTGATACCAATGAATTAGCAAAGGACATCAAAAATCAAATTCCTGAAAATCTCCAAAGAAAATCGGCATACCTTACGCACCCCGTTTTTAGCAAGTACCACACCGAACACGAGATGTTGCGCTACCTCAAACACTTGGAAAACAAGGATATTTCTTTGGCACATTCCATGATTTCTTTGGGGTCTTGTACCATGAAGCTCAATGCTACGGCAGAGATGATACCTGTAACTTGGGCAGAGTTTGGTAATATGCACCCATTTGCTCCTACAGCACAAACACTTGGTTATCAAGAGCTTTTCAAAAATTTAGAGCAATGGTTGTGTGAAGTTACAGGTTTTGATGGCGTTTCTCTCCAGCCCAATTCGGGCGCGCAGGGCGAGTACGCAGGACTCATGGTGATTCGTGCGTATCACTTAGCGCAGGGCAACGGACACCGCAATATCGCTTTGATTCCTTCCTCAGCGCATGGCACGAACCCTGCCAGCGCAGTGATGGCGGGCATGAAAGTTATCGTTACCAAGTGTGATGAAAATGGTAACGTAGATTTAGAAGATTTGAAAGCAAAAGCACAAGAACACAAAGACGATTTGGCTTGCCTCATGGTTACTTATCCTTCCACGCATGGCGTTTTTGAGGAAGCAATCACTGATATTTGCCAATTAATCCATGAAAACGGCGGTTTAGTCTATATGGACGGCGCAAATATGAATGCCCAAGTAGGACTTACCAGCCCTGCCAATATTGGGGCTGACGTTTGCCACCTAAACTTACACAAAACTTTTTGTATTCCGCATGGTGGCGGTGGACCTGGCATGGGACCTATTGGCGTAGTGGAAAAGTTAGTGCCTTTCTTGCCTGCTCACCCACTCGTACAAGTAGGTGGTAGTCAAGGAATTACACCAATCAGTGCCGCACCTTATGGTAGCGCAAGTATCCTCACCATTTCTTATGCTTATATCGCAATGATGGGCGGCGAAGGACTGACCAAGGCAACGAAAATAGCGATTTTGAATGCAAATTACATCAAAGAAAGGCTAAGAAATCACTACCCAATCCTTTATATAGGCAAGAATGGAAGATGCGCCCACGAAATGATTGTGGATTGCCGCCAGTTCAAGCAAAGCGCGGGTGTAGAAGTGGAAGACATTGCCAAACGCCTGATGGACTATGGTTTCCATGCGCCTACGGTTTCTTTCCCAGTGGCAGGAACGCTGATGATAGAACCCACAGAAAGCGAAACCAAAGAAGAACTTGACCGCTTTTGTGAGGCAATGATGCAGATTCGTGAGGAAATCAGAGAAATAGAGAATGGTATCTTTGATAAGACGGATAATGTACTCAAACACGCGCCTCATACGCAAACCGTTATCATTACTGACCACTGGGAACGCCCTTATAGCCGAGAAAAAGCGGCATTTCCGCTTCCTTACCTTCGCCACAACAAGGTGTGGGCAACCGTAAGCCGCATAGACAGTGCCTTTGGCGACCGCAACTTGGTTTGTAGCTGTGCGCCAATAGAAGAATATGCAGAAAGTGCAGTAGGGTAGGGGAGAGGCAGTTTTGACTTCACTGAAAAACGCTGTGAGTGGCTTTGTCCGCTGACAGCGTTTTTTTGTAAGATAAAAGGCAAAAAACAAGAAAATGAAAAAAGTAAGCTAAAAATTTGATTTTAAAGACAGAGAATACGGAGAATAAGCAAATTTTTTGTTTACTTTGCCCTAATCAATCTTTTAGCGCAAAAATCAAGGCTTTTTTGGTGATAATGATAGATAGAAAAACAACTTTTTTGATTTTTGTATCAAAATATTAGGCTGGAACTGACTAAACCACACAAAATACCATCATACCAAAGTGATTACAAAAGAAGACTTTACCAAAACATTAAAATTAGACAAATATCAGTTGGAGTTGCTTGCTGTACCCCTTATGAAACTGATGAAGATTGACCGCTTTAACCAACTGTTCGAGAAAGCAGGAAGCAAAGAAGGCTTAGAATTTATAGAAACAGCACTTAACGAACTCAATATCAAGATAGAAGTTTCGCAAGAAGAACTCAATAGAATCCCAAAGCGTGGGTCATTTATTGTCGTTGCCAATCACCCGTATGGCGCGCTGGACGAAATGATTTTGCTCTCTATCCTCACCAAGCAGCGTCCCGATTTTAAGCTGATGACTGACCCTCTTTTGCAGGCTGTGCCGCAGTTACAGTCCAGTTTTATTCCTTTTACCTTTGACGAGCCACTCAATAAAATGATGATTGTCAATGAGTTAAAATCTGTTTTTGATTATTTACAACAAGGAAATTCCATTGGCATTTTCCCTGCGGGCGAAGTTTCTCATTTCCAGACAAGTTCCAGAAAAATCATAGACAAAGAGTGGGATTTGAATGCAGGAAAGTTTATCAAAAAAGCAAAAGTGAATATACTTCCTGTGTATGTTTCAGGCTCTAATAGTGTGTTATTCAATATTTTAGGAATGATAAACTCCTCACTGCGCGATGCCAAAATTCCTTCGGAAATGCTCAATAAAAAAGATGAAACAGTAGTGGTGCGAATTGGTAATCCTATCAAAACGGAAACTTTGGAGGATTTGTCCAATACCTACCAGATGTTGAGGTTCTTGCGTGCCAAAACGTATGCGCTAAGTTCATCTTTGAAAATCAGCCCATTTTTCCGTAATCCATTCAAAATCAAGGCAAAACCCGAACAAATTATAGATGCCATACCTACTGAGGAGTTAGAAAAAGACTTGGCAGGCTTACGCGAGGAAGACCTCATCATCAAGCACCAAAACTATGAAGTTTTTATTGCAGAAGCAACAGATATTCCTCACATTCTCAGGGAGATAGGTCGCCTGCGTGAAACCACTTTTCGCGCAGAGGGCGAAGGCACTAATCGTAGCATAGACATTGACGAGTATGATGTGCATTATTTGCATCTATTTATTTGGGACAAAGAGGCAAGAAAGCTGGTAGGGGCTTACCGAATAGGGCGTGGCGCAGAACTCTATAATAAGTTCAAAATCAAGGGCTTTTACCTGAACGAGATGTTCAAAATTGATGTTGGTTTTGCACCTATTTTGCGGAGGTCGCTGGAAATGGGTAGGTCTTTCATTGTGGCAGAATATCAGGGCAAGCACGCTTCTCTTTTCTTGCTTTGGAAAGGCGTTTTGCTCTATCTTCGTAACAATCCTGAGTATCGCTACCTGATTGGTCCTGTGAGTATTAGCAACAATTTTTCTACACTTTCCAAAGAACTTATGGTCAAGTTTATCAAGCAAAACCACTATGACTGGGACTTGGCAAAATTTATCAAACCACGCAAAAAGTTTAAGCCCAAGCTGAAAACTGTAGAATCAGAAATTTTATTGAACCAAAATTTTAAAAATATCAAAGATTTGGATTCGCAAATATCTGAAATAGAGGCAACTAACGCCAAAGTTCCTGTTTTACTCAAAAAGTACATCAGCCAAAATTCTAAGATTATTTGCTTCAACATAGACCCCAAATTCAATGACGCGCTGGACGGTTTTCTGATAATGGATTTACAAAGCGTCCCAGAAGATACGATAAAGATGCTGGACAAGGCAAATTAATAGACTTCTTTTAAAAGTGCTTTTTTTATAGCCTATCCCTCTCTTGTCGAGAGGGGAAGGGGAGAATATTTGTTTTGCGAGAAGTCTAATTTTTGTTTTCCTCAGAGAAATACAAGTATTAAAGTTGCTAATTCAATCCTCAAAATTGTGCTTAGGAAAGTGATAGTATAGAAACAGCGTTTGAATTGATAAAAACCATAAAAGTAGTGGAAAAATGTATATCAAGACTCAAAAAAATAATAGCTAAATTTCATCTTTTTTCAAACTTTGTTTACTATTTTTAACTACCAAAATAGTTTGTCTTAAAATCTATTTACTATTATCTTTTACTCCTTTTTGTTTCATGAGTTGCAGGCATAGCTGCACTTTGTCTTGAATGGTTTTATTGAATTTTTCCCAAGACATGGAGTTATTGAAAAAGGCATTTTCCACCAAAAAAATTGCTTTTTTTAGCTCTAAGGGCTTTTTCCCGTCTAACATTTCTGCTATTTTATCAAAAGCAGTGTAATAAGCCTGAGTTTGTGCATTGGCGTTTTTATAGGAAGGTAGGTGATAATTTGTGCTATTTTTTGCCTCTCTCTCCATTTCCCAAATATCTGCTAAAACATCTGGGGGAAGTTCTTTATTCCCGATTGCTTGTTTGAGCCTTTCATTTTGCGCTTGGATTTGGCGTTGCTGTTGCTGGGATTGATTTTGCAAGGGATTCGTTTGGTTTTGGGGAAAACCACTATTACGCTGGGTAGGTGACTGACTATTACTTCCAAAACCACCTAAATTGGAAGGTTGTGGATTTGGGAAAGTAGGAATCTGTGCCAGTAGCTTGATGCTACTGAAAAGCAAGATGATGAGTAAGTATAAATAGGTTTTCATCTTTCATCTTTGTTTGTTTTTAGTTTTTAAAAATTTAAAACCTAACTAATTAATTGGACGAATGTAACTTCGCCTAAAAGCAAATGTACTTTTATTTTGTCTTACTTCCTATCGATAGCGCGGTACTTTTATTTTTTCATAGATTAGCGAAACATTTGGATAGACTTCCCTGATTCTATAATAAGTATTGTAAGCATCTATTCGGTTCAGAAAACTGCCCACTTTGACCTTGTAATTGGGCTGGGCATATTCCAAATCGACGGTTTTGTCGGGCATGAGTTTTTTTAAATCTGCAATGATAATTTCTGCTTCCTTTCTTTGCAAACCCGAAAATGCCTGCACGCGATAACCTTTGATGGTAAAAGTTCTATTCCCTTCGGCTATCCTTTCTGTCAGTGTGTCCAACTGCTCATTCATGCTGTACAGCGGAGGATTCAGCGAGGCACTTGGTGGAAGTTGGTTTTTTCCTTCCACATTGGTTATTTTTAGCGTACTTTCATCAAATTTTATCCTGTATTTGCTCAAGTCATCATTAAAATTTGTATTTTGAGGCAAATTAGTTACTGTTTTTTGTGTAACGCAAGACATCAACCCCCCAAAAAAACTTACCAATAAACTGATTTTCAAAAGATTATACATTTTCATTTGTATTTAAAAATTAAACTGCTCACTATTTTTCAACACCCAAATTAATATTATTTTATTGACAATTCAAAATGACGAAATCTTATATTACTGCCATTGGCACAGCAAATCCTCCCACGCGCATCGCGCAAGCACAAATTTCTCAATTTATGGCAAAAGCACTTGACATGGACGCAGTAGCAGAACGGCGTTTGCGTATGATTTATAAGGCTACAGCCATTGATTTTAGACATTCGGTCATTGAGGATTACAACAAATTTGCTGATTTTAGTTTTTTTCCTGACAATGCGTTTTTAGAACCTTTCCCCACCACTGCCCAGCGCATGAAATTGTATGAAAAACACGCCATTAATCTGGCAATCGAATCCTGCCATCAATGCCTCCCAAACAAAGCATTAATCCCTCAAATCACGCACCTCATTACGGTTAGCTGTACAGGTATGTACGCGCCAGGGCTGGACATAGAATTGATAGAAAAACTGGGCTTATCTCCTCATACACAGCGCATTGCCATTAATTTTATGGGGTGCTATGCCGCTTTTAATGCCTTAAAAGTAGCTGATGCGATTTGCAGGGCAAATCCTGTTTCCAAAGTTTTAATCGTAGATGTAGAGCTTTGTACGATTCACTTTCAGAAGGAAAATACAGACGACCACTTGCTCGCCAATGCTATTTTTGCAGACGGTGCGGCGGCAATACTGGTCGAATCAGAAAGAAATAACAGCAAGGCAATTAGTTTGGAGGCTTTTCACTGCGATTTGGCGACGGAAGGCAAGCAGGACATGGCGTGGTTTGTGCGCGATTTCGGGTTTGAAATGAAACTATCTTCCTATGTTCCTCATTTGTTGGAAAGCAAAATGAATGAACTGACGGACAGGTTGTTACAAAAAATAAATTTGAAGTTTGAGGAGATTGATTGCTTTGCGATTCACCCTGGCGGCAGAAAAATCTTGGAAACGGCTGAAAAATGTTTGAAAATTTCTGCCGAGCAAAACAAATACGCCTACGAAATCTTGCGTAATTTTGGCAATATGTCCTCTGCAACAGTGCCGTTTGTCCTCAAAAATATTTGGGATAATTTTCAGCCCTCGAAAAAAGAAAGCCATATTTTGAGTATGGCTTTCGGACCTGGGCTGACCGTAGAATCGGCTTTGATGAAATTGTATGCTTAACTTGCCTGCCCGCCATTTACACCTATCACCTGCCCATTGACGAAGGAAGCCTCCTCCGAAGCAAGAAAAAGGTACGCATTGGCAATGTCGATACCCTCTCCCATGCGGCGGACAGGAATCGTGTTGATGGTTGCCTGCCTCACTTCGTCGGGCATGGCATCTGTCATATCAGTTCTGATAAATCCTGGCGCAACGGCATTGGAAGTGATATTATATTTACCCAATTCTTTTGCCCAAGTGCGGCACATGGCAATCACGCCTGCTTTTGTAGCGGCGTAATTGGTTTGCCCAAAGTTTCCATGCACGCCTACCACCGAGGACGTGCAGATGATTCGCCCATATTTTTGCTCTACCATCTGCGGCACTACGGCTTTGGTACAGTTAAAAACGCCTGTCAGGTTTACATCTACTACTTGCTGCCACTCTTGGTGCGTCATTTTTTGCAAGGTTTTATCTCTGGTAATGCCCGCATTGTTTATCAAAATATCTATTTTTCCGTAGCGCGTCGCGATGTCTTTGATTGCTGCCTCGATAGCTTCTACGTCAGTCGTCGAAATTTTTTGAAACTCACACGAAAAGCCCTCCGCTTTTAACGCTTGGGCGGTTGCCTCGCCCATGTCGAGCAAGTCCCAAATGATAACTTTTGCGCCTTCCTTGCAAAAAAGTTCTGCGGCGGCTTTGCCTATTCCCCTTGCGCCACCTGTGATGATGGCTACTCTATTTTGTAAACGCATGATTTATTTTGATTAAGATTGTTTGACAAAAATAATTGGATTTCTATTTATCTCAGTCTTTTTATGAAAAAAATATGAGGACAATTCTTTGTAAAATCTAAGGCTAAAACCCAATCTGCCCAATCACTATGCTTGGGATAATTTCTTGTGTATCAGGCAAGTAAGTTGCCCTAATGCCCATATCAAAACGGATAAAGTTTAGTCGCAAAAAGTTCAAGTCAAATCCCAATTCCGCGCTAATAGACTGATAGTTAGTTGTTTTAGGATTGGGAATAAGCTGGTCGTAGCCCTGCCCAAAATCGTAAAGAATTGCGCCTTTCACTCGCTGGATATTTAGCAAAGGTCCCACCGCAAAATCAGGGTAAAAAAGTGGGAAGCGGTACTCCACAGAGGCATTGGCAAGCCTGTCGTGATTTTGGTAGCCATACCCACGTGTAAATAAAAGTGGGCTGGAAAAATAGTAACTTCCTTGCGTATTTTGCTGGAACTGTACGCCCCCACGCAAACTTAGGGAGTGATGTTTGGCAAAACTTGGCAAGTAAACACGTCCTTGCGCGCCCCAAAGTTTCCCACTAAAATTCCCTCCAAAAGGGGTACTATGATAGCTTCCGTTTAGGATAATCCCAAATTTGGGGGCTAAATCCCTCGCTGCTACTTTTAATACGCTGCGGTAGGCTATGCCGTAGCTCATAGTCCCTAACTGTCTGTTTGTGAACTCTCTGCGATTAAAATTGGCTATGCTCCGATAGGAACTTGTAAGGCTAAAAAATAGGTTTCTGCGGTATTTGGAATTGGTCAAAATCAAAGGCACGCGCAAGCCCGCGTCCAGTACGGTTTCTTCCCAATTTAGGCTAACAGTCTGTGTCTGATTGGTTTGTGGATTGGTAATGCGCCCAGTGCCAGACCTTCCCCCATAGCGCACGCCCAAGTCGAGCATGGGAAACCAGCCCTGATAACTCATTTTGGCAAAAACATTTCCTATTTGCTCGTTGGCATTGTACTCATAACCCGCGCTCGCCTGCATGGTACTCAAAATATTCTGTGAAAAAAGACCTACTTGCAGTTTTTCGGGCGTATTGGCATCTAAGAGTGGCGACCAACTATACACATTAAAAAGCCCTGCTACTTTGCTATAAGTTTCTGGTTTCCAAGGTGTATTGGGTACATTTTTTAGGATTTGGCTGTTGCCTTCCTGTTCCACCCAGGTTTTGTAGTAATAAGTATTTCTGTCTTGCACTTTTCCAAGTTCAGTCCAGTTTTCGGGATTCAAAGGCATTGATGCTATGTCCATTCCATCTTTGGAAAAGTCATTGAATAAGAGTATTTTACCATCTTCAGAAATGCAGGGATTATAGGCGGCAAATTTGCGAGAAGTGATTTTTGATTGTTTATTTGTCTGTAAATCAAGTACATAGATATTATCAATGCCGTTAAATGGAGAATTGTAATAAACTAAGTTTTTGACCTTGACGGGGTGTCCCAAATTTTCAGTACCAAAAGGAAGTAAATTTTTGCTTTCTCCTGTTTCTATATTCAAAAGCGCAATGGTTTTGCCTTGCTGTTTATCCGTTTTCAAAAAAATAATTTCCTTGCCATCATCTGCGAAGCGAGGCATTCCAATATATTGATTTTCAGGGTTTTCAAAACGCTTGATTTCTGCGCCTGTGGTGGCATCTAAGATAACCAACTCCATTTTTCCGTCCGTTTGGTTGTCAATGGAAACGACCATTTTGGCATCAGGGGAAAGCGCAGAAGCAGATAAACGAGTTTTTCTTTTTAATACTTTTAGTTTTTGATTATCAATATCATAGAGCTTGATGACTCTGTACGAACGCATTTGCCAGCGTGGGTCAAACTCAAATTCCGTCCAAATGACTTTGTTTTGTGCGACAGAAAGCATCACTTGGTCAGCAAAAATTCCTACGGTAAACAGCTTTTTTTCCTTGCCATTTTTGTCTATTTTGACCAGCGTTTGTATATCGCCCAAGCCTGATTTTAAGGCTATTACGCTTCCATCACTGAGGTATTGGGGGAATTGATAATCTGTATAAACCTTGGATTTTCTTTGGTTTAAAACTGTTGCTTCTGTGATTGGCAGGTTTTGGATTTGTTTGCGCCACATACTGTCCAAAGATTGATTCATGGATTGATATGTTTTGACCACATATTTCCCTGAAAATTTTTTGATAGAATTAGAAAAAGTAAAGGGAATGATGGACTGCCCAAAGGCACGCCCAACGATAGGCGACCAGATTTTGCCGTTTTGTGTTTGCTGGCGTAGGTGCGTAGTAAACAGATAACCAAGTACATAGTGATTAGGGATTTGATTTTTCAGTGAACGCAAGTGCGATTTGTTGTAAGTAAATGCGCCTCTTTCCAGTAAATTAGTGCGGTAGAGCAAATCAAAATTGGGGATTCTACCTCTGCCACTTGGAGAAAGAGCCGTTTCCATGCCTACTGCGTCGCCTTCCCAAAACCAATTCGGAACGGAAACCGCGCCAAGCCCACCCAAAGCCAAATTCCCAAAAATTTTATACACGAATTTATTAAAACCTGTTTTGCTTTTTTCGTACTGCACTACATGGCGAAACTCGTGTATCATCAGCAAGTTAAGCCAATCATTTGTGCCAATAAAATTGTAATCTTGGGAAGGCATGGTAAAAAACTCAGACCTGCGCGGCACAATGGTTACAAAAGCATTAGAAATGGCGTTTTGGTTTTGCAGTAAGATGCTGATAGGCTTGGGGTTACGTTCCAAACTTGCACCCTCCACTTTATAAATATGTTCTAAGGTATTGGCTGTTCTCTGCGCGTCATTTTCCATATTGGTAGGATAGATAACGCGAAAGTTAGGCGTATTGAGTTGTTTCCACCTTTGCGAAGGCGGATTTTGCTGCATATCAGGGAGTTGGGCAAAAACGGAAGCATTGAAATGTAAGCAGAGGAAGCTAAAAAGGGCGAAAATAGTGTTGAAAGATTGTTTTTTCATGTGTTTTTTGGTTTGAATCAAAACAAAACTAATGAAAAAAAATTATATCTTTTCTTTTTGAGAGTGTATGTTTTTTGGAAAAGAAAGTTATTAAAACTACTGTAAAACCTGTCAGGTCTCGAAAACCTGACAGGTTTAGCTATTTTACATTCCTAACAACATTCTTGCTGGGTCTTCTAAAAGTTGCTTCACTCTTACCAAGAAACTCACTGATTCTCTGCCATCTATAATTCTATGGTCGTAGGAAAGTGCCACGTACATCATGGGCTTAATCACTACCTGACCATTGAGCGCAATGGGGCGTTCTACGATATTGTGCATACCAAGAATTGCCGATTGGGGCGCATTGATGATAGGCGTGGACATAAGCGAGCCGAATACGCCACCGTTTGTAATAGTGAATGTGCCGCCTGTCATCTCTGGGATACTCAACTTGTTATCTCTTGCTTTGCCCGCCAAGCGCAACACTTCTTTCTCGATGTCTGCCAAGCCCAAAGATTCTGCATTGCGAATCACTGGCACGACCAAGCCCTTGGGCGCAGAAACGGCAATGGAAATATCTACAAAATCGTTATACAAGATTTCGTCGCCATCAATGCTCGCATTTACCGCAGGAAACTCTTGCAAAGCAATACAAACCGCCTTCGCAAAGAAGGACATGAAGCCCAAACCTACTTGGAATTTTTCCTTGAAAGCGTCTTTGTATTTGGCTCTGAGGCTCATAATCGCTTCCATATTCACCTCGTTGAAGGTAGTGAGCATAGCAGTTTCATTTTTCACTGCAACCAAGCGGCGTGCCACAGTCTTACGCAAAGGAGTCATTTTTTCCCTTCTCGAATTTCTGCCGCCCGATGGTACTGCTATTACGGCAGGCGTTTCAGTTTTTACCACAGGAGTAGCGGCTTTTTCCTCTGGTTTTGGGTTGGCATTTACAGCGTCTTCTTTGGTGATTCTGCCGTCCTTGCCTGTGCCTTTGATTTCTTGTGGATTGATGCCCTTTTCCGACAAAATCTTCGAGGCGGCAGGCGAAGGCGTACCCGTAGCGTAGCTGTCCTTGTTTTCTACGGTTTTCACTTCCTCTTTTTTAGGCTCTTCCTTCGCAGATGGCGTTACGGTAGTGGGCGTACTGCTTGCGCTTGCACCTACTTCTATCTTGCATATTGGGCTTCCTATTGCCAGCACATCACCAGCTTTGGCGATGTGGCGCAAAATGCCTTCCGCCTTGGAAGGAAGCTCAAAAGTTGCCTTATCGGACTCCAATTCGCATAAAACTTCGTCCATTTTTACATAATCGCCATCTTTTTTTGTCCAATTAGAGAGTGTAACTTCTGTAATCGACTCGCCTACTGGCGGAACGGTCATCAATTCGGTTTTTGTTTCCATTTTTGCTTCGTTTTTGACCTCAGCCACAGGGGGCGGAGGAGTATTGGTTTTTGTTGTTTTTGCTTGATTATCAGTCGTTTCTATCTTACAAATAATTGCCCCAATCGCCAGTGTATCACCTTTTTGGGCAATGTGGCGCAGCATCCCCGATGTTTCGGCGGGCAGCTCAAAGGTCGCCTTGTCAGACTCCAATTCGCATAAGATTTCTTCTGCATTTACGTATTCGCCGTCTTTTTTGAACCAATTGGAAATGGTTACTTCTGTTACGGATTCGCCTACGGCAGGCACTTTCATTTCTATCATTTAATATCTGTTGTTAAATGGTTTTATGGTTAAATTGTTGATTGTTAGATAGTTTTTTTAATGGTTTGATAGTTAGATAGTTAGATAGTTGAATGGCTTTGTTAAGGCACATTAAAGATTGTTTTAAAATATGCTTTTCTTAGAAGTTAGCTTCGGTAATTTCCTGTGGATTACCATATGAGTATATTTCAAAAGTTACAATAAATTTGATTCTTCTAATCTTTTAGCGCATTGTAATTCATGTGATAACACATGAATCATTGATAGGGCATTTTTTCACGTGTTATCTCTCGGTACGAAGTACGTGAAAAACCAATTTTTCCGCTATAACTTTTTATAAACCTCATTTTTTTTATTATATTGTCCTTATTCGCACATTATTTTCTTGTACCACTGTAAATTTATTGGGCAATTCCTCTACATATTTACTCATTAATTCATTAACAATAATTAATTGCTTTTCACTTGGTAAGTAATTGATTCGCAATAATATAATTCCCAAAGTAGTATGTTTATTCCTATAAACCAATTCTCCAAAATCTTTGTCCATAGTTATTAAAATAGCCTCTTTTTCATTAGCAATTTTTAGTACCTCTACATCTGGACTTCCTGCGGCAAATTCTACGATTGCATCTATTTCATATTCTAATTTTCTCAATAATATTACTATTGGAAAATCTACGCTTTCATCTGCTAAAAATTTCATGCTTGTTGTAATGTGTAAACAACTTCATTTTTTACTGTTTCGAGCGCATATTGAATACACGCCAATACCTGCTTGCGTGTGATATGCGGATAGGCAATCAAAATTTCTTCCATAGAAATATCATTAGCGATTTTTTCCATGACAAGTTCTACTGTTATCCTTGTTCCCTTAATCACAGGCTTACCAAGCATAATCGCAGGATTAGAGATAATATATTCTTTATAGTTTAGTTGCATATTGCTCATTATTAACTATTTAATAACCAATTCATTGCCGTTTTTTCATCTGCGAATATTCGCCTTTCAAAGTTAAAATTTGGTAGCTCGTCTGCTAACTGTTCAATAGAAAGTTGTGCATAAAAATCTTGGGGAATAATATACGCCAGTTTTCGTACACCTATCTCTATCATTTTAGGAATTACCTCCTTTGCTGTCCATTCTTGCATTTCGGGCGGTATCGTATAGCGCAAATCTTGTACGTTGATTAACAGACTATTAGGAAGATATTTTCTAATCATTACCAAAATTTTCCATTGCGCTTCCTGAAAGCTCTCATCTCCTATATACTCCGTATCAGATGAAACTACTACACTCATTACTCGTGTTTCCGCCTGATAACTTATCTTTTGCAAATTACTTTTATGTACTTCCATTCATTTTTATTAAAAATATATCATGTAATATATTAATTATCAATATCTTACTAACTTTTTAACAACCAATCCATTGCCATTTTTTCATCTTGAAACATTTGCCTTTCAAAATCAAGGCTTGGTAGCTCGTCTGCTAACTGCTCAATGGAAAGTTGTGCATAAAAATCTTTGGGAATCACATAAGCCGCTCTTTTCAAACATAGCTGAATCATGGGCATTCCTATATTTTCTACTGTCCACTCCTGCATAGCGGGTGGGAGCGTATATTGCAAATCCTGCACGTTCATCAACAGTTTGCTCGGTAGATATTTCCGTATCAATGCAACTTCTGCCCACTGCTCTTCTTGGTAAATTTCATCACCAATATACTCTGTATTAGGGGATACCACTACTTTCATCAGCGATTTATCCTCGTAATAATAAATCGTTTGTATTTCGCTTTTGTATATTTCCATGAATGCAAAAATTAAAAGCAAGGTAAGGTTTTGTTCCTTTTACGTGCTCAAATAAATGATAAACATAAGTTACAATTATATTTTTAGAACCTTGGAAATTTGTAGGCAAAATTTGGAAGCAAATGTATTAAAAAAAATATGAAAGTCAAAATGTGTTTTTGCTTATTTGCATAAGCAACTATAACCGACTATTCGTTTAGACAAATATCAGTTATTTATTGACCAAAATCTTTTTTGTTTGAATAAAGGAATCAGAAATAATTTGTAGAAAATATAGCCCGCTATGAAGGTCAATATTTAAAGTAATTCTTTGATTTTCAACATTTACTGTTTTATAAAATTCGCTGTTGCCTTGCCTATTGATGATTTTAACTTCTGCTTTATTTATAGGTTTTGTAAATAAAATCTCTATTTTTTCCTGAGCAGGATTGGGGAAAATCGTAAAAAAAACTTCATCGGACAGGGCAGCAACTTGCACCATTTTAAAATAAGTAGGTGTACCATCTAAGTCTATTTGTTTGAGGCGATAATAAAGTTGTTTATTGGGAAAGTCAATATCAAAAAATTTATATTCTTGCGTCATCTGCAAGTCATTTTTGCCTTGCACATTTTCAATCGTTATAAAATCAAATCCATTTGTACTGCGCTGTATTTCAAATGATTGATTATTATTTTCTTGTGCAGTTGCCCAAGTTATCTCTATTTTGTTATTTACCTTTTTTGCAGAAAAATACAATAATTCTATGGGCAAAATTACATTAGGGCAGTTAGTAGCACAACTTGTAGAAAAGGCATTGCCGATACCCGCAGGATAAGCTGGACTTCCACCTCTATAATTTGCCGCAGTCCCTTGATAACAAACAATTTGCTGCCCTCTGCCGCTCCCTCCCATATTTGTTCCGTTGCTACTGGTAAGCTGATTATTGAGCTGAGGAATAGAAGTAGTTACCGAAAATTTGGCACAGGTGTTATTAGGCACACAAA
The DNA here is from genome assembly GCA_013298985.1 of Cytophagales bacterium. Lineage (GTDB taxonomy): Bacteria > Bacteroidota > Bacteroidia > Cytophagales > Thermoflexibacteraceae > Thermoflexibacter. Next base: position 12,510 of record JAAFJS010000027.1, on the reverse strand, counting down.
GCACATCTGTCTGATTATTTTGGGACAAACTCCCAATAGTAGTGGTTGCGTTATTTCCTTGTATATACCTCACACTGTTAGAGTTAATAGTAAATGTCCCTGCGATTACAGTTCCATTGTTGATAAATCGTGTATCATTCCCACTTGCAAAATTGAGGGTGCTGTTAAAACGCATCGTTGCTCCAATCGCATTTTGGAACAAATTATTGTCATTTTGTACTGTAACTGTAACAGAGCCGCTTGGGTTTGCCCCAAAATTTAGTGTACCATAATTGACAAAACGTGTGCGCCCTGGCGTATTAAATCCATTAAGAATCGTCAGAGTAGAGCCTGCTTCTACATAAATAGAGATGTTTGCGTTATTATTATTGTTTTGAATAGTCAGATTATTAATCGTTACATTATTGTTATTCCTGATAATCAGCGTACTACCTCCATTGCTATTGGGGGTCATATTTATATTATTAATTGTAAAAGTAGAATTAGCAACGTTAGTACAGGCAGTTTGGTTATTATCAATATTCAGAGGCGAAGAGGTGGAACTATTAAAGTCAGTGGCACTATTGCAGTTAGGAATATTGAGCATATTCAAATCTCCATTATTGCAATTTTGGGCAAGGCAATGGGGAATTGGAAGAATGAAAGCAAAAAAGAAGGTGGTAGTAAATATACATATATAAGTTATAAGCGCAACAGGCTTGGGTTTTATCATTTTTTTGAATTTCAATAGTTCGAAAAGATACATTTAACTACAAGTTAGTCTGAATAACTCAATAAAATATACATTTTCATTTTCTCTTGGCGCAGTCAAATTAAGGAGAAGTAATTGCTTACGCACATACTTCTCCTTGATTTACAATTATTTACAATTTCTTATTTATTTTCTACTTCCAAAAAGTCTGAGTAAATAGACAAAAAGCCCAATAAAATCCAAGTACAAAGTGAGCGCGCCGCTAATTGCCTCTTTGCGGTCATCATCTGTGCCTTCGTTGCCTATCACGTTCATTTCCTTTACTTTTTGGGTGTCATAAGCCGTTAAGCCCACAAAAATAATCACGCCAAGATAAGTGCTTACCCAGTAGAGCATTTCGCTTTTCAAAAACATATTCACCACCGAAGCTATTACCAAGCCTATCAGAGCCATAAAAAGCAAGTTGCCCATGCTGGTCAGGTCTGTTTTGGTGAAATATCCATACACACTCATCACCGCAAAAGTTCCTGCCGTAATGAAAAATGTAGAAGCAATAGAGCCTGCGGTGTAGATAAGGAAAATAGCAGAAAGTGTCAAGCCATTAATAGCCGCATAAAACAGAAATATGCCCGTTGCCATGTTTGCTGACATTCCCGAAATAGCAGAGGCGAGGTAGCCCACCAACAATACTTCGCCAATGAATAAACCCCAAAAAACTATCATATTCCCAAAGATAAACTCTATCATAGCAGGCGTAGAAGCGGTAAACATTGCCACAAAACCTGTAATGAGCAGTGCTACTGACATCCAGCCATACACTTTGGTCATAAAACTTGCCTGTTCAGCTTTAATCTGTTCGGCAGTTAATCTTGATGATTGTTCCATAATTTTTAAATTGATTATTATTTTTAAGTTAAAAACACAACAAATCTTATTAAAACAAAGGTACAATTTTTTCTTTGGATTTGCCCACATAATTTGCAAGAATTTCTACGTATGATGGTCTAACTGCACCAAAATCAGCGTGATATTGTCCTTCCCTCCCGCGTCATTGGCGCGACTGACCAACAAATCCGCCGTTTCTCCCAAAGGCATTTCCCTATTTTCTAAAATTTCAAAAATTTCCGTTTCGGTAAGCATGGCATTTAGTCCATCAGAGCAAAACAAAATTCGGTCTAAATCATTGATTAATATAGTTTTAACATCAGCTTTGGGTGGAAATTTAGCGTCACCCAGTGCCTGCGTAATCATATAACTTTTTTCGTGCGTGCGTGCCTGCTCAGGCGTGAGAGAGCCTTCGCGCACCATTTCCCACACCTTAGAATGGTCTTCGGTGAGCAATTTTGCGCCTTCACTGCCTGACAAGTAGCACCTGCTATCACCACACCAAGCCACATACAGTTCGTTTCGTATCAGCCAGCCAAGCACCAAGGTCGTCCCCATGCCCTTCAAATCCTTGTTTCCCTCAATAAACTCCACAATCTCCTCGTGGGCGTGGGTAATAATATTTTTGAGCAATATATGCGTTTCTTCTTCATTTTCAGGAAGTTGAGCTAACTCTTGGAACTGTACCTGCACACTCTGCACAGCAATCTGCGCCGCTACCTCTCCTGCGTCCGTTCCTCCCATGCCGTCTGCAATCACAAACACGCTTCCTGCTGATTTTGAATCATATACACCCTCTGTGGCAGACCAATCCGCCTCAAAAATATGCTTCCCAACAGCAAAGCTGTCCTCATTATTGGAACGAACTCTGCCTGTATCTGTGCGTGCAATAAAGGAAATGGAATAAAAGTCTGATTTCATCAGTGCAAATTAAGTTTTTATGAGAAAATACCCTCATTTATCAACAAAAGAAGTGTTTTTGACAACAAAAAATTTTTGATTTAACACTTTAAAAGCTAATTTTGCGACGTAAATTATAAAAATAATACACCTTAAACAAAAATAAACTTGAATTCTCTACTTTCCGATTTTGGTTTTATTCTTTTATTCATCATAGGGGCAATAATTTTTGTGGGCATAGCGTTATTAGTATCGAGTTTATTGCGTCCTGCTCGCCCAAATGAGGAAAAATTGGCTACGTATGAGTGTGGCGAAGAGGCGGTTGGCAGTGCTTGGGGGCATTTTAATAGCCGTTTTTATGTAGTGGGACTCATTTTCATGATTTTTGAAGCAGAGCTAATTTTTTTGTTCCCTTGGGCAAGTGTTTTTGGAAAAAAATCATTAATACAAATGACCAATGGCTTGTGGGGTTGGTTTAGTTTTTCTGAAATGCTGATTTTTATATTAATTTTGGCACTTGGTTTGGTATATGTTTGGAAAAAAGGATTCTTGGACTGGGTAAAACCCCAAAAAGAAGCAGAAAAAAATACAATACCTGATATTTATTTAGCCTTTAATGAAAAAGTAGATACAAAAAAAGGCTAAATCTGCACAACGCAAAAATCGTCAATCAATATTAATGAAGTGTCTGTAACCCAAAGAAATTATAAATTATAATTGTTTATTTACCAACAAATTACCATGTTTTCTATCATTTTTTGTCTTCTATCCTCTTTTATTATTGCTTATTTACTTACGCCCGAAATTATCAAGGTTGCCCATGCAAACGAAATACATGACCAACCTGATGAACGAAAAATCCATGCACACAAGGTGTCGCGTTTTGGAGGTGTAGCTATTTTCTTTGGCTTTCTGATTTCCATGCTGATATGGTCTTTTATAGAAAATCAGCTAATGAATATTCAATACTTCGCCGCCGCCCTCACCGCAATATTTATGATAGGCATACGCGACGATTTTATGCCTTTGAAACCTTCCATTAAGCTCATAGTCGAAACATTTGCCGCTTTCCTAATCATGTACCTGGGCGATATTCGGTTCACTTCGCTACATGGATTACTCGGAATCCACGAAATTAGCATTTATTGGGGCTATTTTATCACCTTGCTCACTGTCATTGTGATAACTAACGCTTTTAACCTCGTAGATGGCATTGATGGCTTGGCTGGCACGATTAGCATTATTATTTTTACTTTTTATGGCAGTTGGTTTTTCTTAAATCACAACTATACGACCGCGATTATTTGTTTTAGCTTGATTGGAGGTTTGATTGGCTTTCTTATCTATAATTACCGAACACAGATTTTCATGGGAGATAGCGGTTCGCTAATTTTGGGTTTTGCGGCGGCAACCCTCACCATCAGTTTTATCAATCAAAATGCAGTAATGAAAGAAACACATTTTCTGCATTTCATCAGCCCTATCAGCTTGGTTTCGTGCATCTTAGTCTATCCATTATTTGACACTTTGCGTGTTTTCGTGATTCGCATCTTGGACAAGCGGTCGCCCTTTACGCCCGACCGTAACCACCTGCACCACTTGCTTTTAGAGGCAAAACTCACACACATTCAGGCTACAATGCTGGTGAGCCTGTTCAATATCTGCTTTATCGTTTTTGCTATCGTTACTGATGGAAATGATGACAACTTATTTGTTCCTATCATTGTTTTTACTGCTTTTTTGTTAAGTTTGTTGCTTAAAGTGATTGCCAATAAAATCAATGGCAAACCAACACCTATCGCAGAAGACTCAAATGATTTTACCCAACTGCAAATAGGCAAACAGGTGAAATAATGCGCTACAAAACGGAAAAACAATGGATAACCTTAAAGAAAAACTAAATGAATTTGCCTTAGTCTTAGCCACTGATTTAGAGGTAATTGCACAAAAAAATTTCTTCTTAGAGGACGAAAAGCAAAGTGCGGAAGTAAATACACTCGTTTTTGAATATTTCTTTCCCCAGCTTGAAATTGCTTTCTATCCTGTCAATGCTGACCAAGACCAACTCGGCTACAAAGACCTCCTAAACGGGCAAGGAATTTTCAAAGATATTTCTCAAACTGAGCTACAACAGCTTGACAAAGAACGAGATAAACTGAGCAAAACCTATCAAGACTTGGGTAATATTTTTGTAAATTGGTTTGCCGAAATCTGGGAAAAAAGCGGTGGCAAATCCCTCAACATTCCTACTTTCCTGCTCACTGACGACGAATCAATGACCAAGTTTGACCTTAATAAAAAGACGTGGATAAAAGATGAAAGCTATAAATAAGCATTTCATATTCTCTGCATTTAAGGTTGTTTCTTAAAGAGATTATCATTATTTTTGCCTTTTAAAAATTTTAAAGTAATTGTATTGAGTCAAAAAAACTAATCATAGAAATAATGATACGTCATCTGATAGCAAATTGTACTTTTCTAATCTTACTTACCTGCCTTTCCGCACGCGCACAAACCACTGTTCTTTTTGAAACACCTGTCCAAAATATAGGCAATGTTACCAAAAATGAGAAACCAATCACGCACTCTTTTGTTTTTAAAAATACCAGCGACAGGGCTTTGACCATTTTGGGAGTGATGCCTGATTGCTCTTGCGCTACGGTTTCTTTTCCTCAGCAAGTAATCCAGCCTGATGAAAAAGCGTCCATTACTGTTTCATATATGCCGTATCGCGCAGGGGCATTTGAGAAAACTTTTGTAGTTACTTCTGATGGAAGCCCTCGCAGTCAGACACTTACACTCAAAGGTTTTATTTCCCCCAATACAAATCCTGCTAATATTTTTACACATCGCAACGGCAAATTATCGTTTCGCTATAAAAATCTCAACTTTGGCAGTATTACCAATCAAGCGACTGTTGCCCGCAAATTTGAGATGTATAACCCCACCCAAGAAGATATTTATTTTTCGGACAGGGTTATCAAGCCGCCACACATCAACGTCTATTTTGATTCTTCCCACATCATTCCAGCAGGAAAAACAGGTGCCATCGTACTGACCTACAACCCCGCTATGAAAAACGCGGTTGGATTTTTCCAAGAAGAAGTCATTATGTTTACCGCAGACAAAGACAGTGTTCGAATGATTTTGGCGATTGATATTCAGGGAGAGCAGGACGCTGGTGCGCCTGTACCAACTTATATTTCACCTACGACTTCGATGCGAAAACCGACTTTGCGCGTGAGTGAAGTGCGCCAAAACTTAGGCAATGTCTATCCTGATATGCTGGTTATTACGGAGTTTGTGATTTATAATGAAGGAAGCGTCGAGTTAAAAATTGATAAATTAGTCCCTGATGACGCTTGTGAAATACAAGACCTTGCTTCTTGGCAAAATGCGATTGTTCCCGCAGGGCAGTTCAGGGTGATAAAGGTCAGGTTCAAACAAAATAAAGTCGCAGGAAAGCAAGTAGGACAGGTGATGGTTTACTCGAATGATATTGCCACGCCCAGCCAAAAAATTGAGTTTAATGTGAATGTGGTAGAATATTAATTGTTTCAAATTACAATCACCAATTCCACTGCATAAAATTCTTTTTCATTTTTTACATTCAGCGTGTAGGTTTGTGGGTAGCTCAAATCAAGCCTTCTTTGGACGTTTTGTAAGCCAATGCCTGACTTTTCGAGGTTATTTCCATTAGGTAACTTGCTGTTTATAACCTGATAAACGCATTTTTTTTCTTGAACATCTATACTTACCTTGACCCACGCCTTCGCAAAATTGTTCCCTACGCCATGTTTGAAGGCATTTTCCAGAAAAGTAATCAGAATCAAGGGTACAATCTGCACAGTATCAGGATTTCCCATGACCTCAAACTCGATAGGGATTTGCTCGTTCAGACGCAGTTTTTCTAAACTAATATAGCTTTGCATATACTCTATCTCCTTGCTTAACAGCACTTTGGGGTGATTGGAGTCATAAATCATGTAGCGCATCATCTGCGAAAGTTTGGCAATCACTTCGGTAGTATTGGGCGATTGCATGAAGGCAAGCGAATATAGATTATTCAGCGTATTAAACAAAAAATGAGGATTAATTTGTGCTTTCAAAAAACGCAACTCTGAGGTAAGTTTCTCATTTTCAATCTCTTTTTTACGGGCTTCGAGTGCAAACCAATTCTCGGCAAATTTGAGCATGGCGATAAACCCAACGACAAAAAAAGCATTAAACGTATGCTGGATAAAAAAACGCTGGCTGTAAAAATAATGCCCCTCCTGCGAGTAGGTGTATCCGTCAATCTGAAAGCGTTTGAGGTTTACATGAACAATGACAAATAAAATAAATATCCCGCCAAATTCCAATAGGTATTTACTTAGCTTTTTATGCGCCAAAAAACGAGGCAAAAAATAAAAATAGTTTAAATACGCAATTATCATGGTATTGACCACGTGCAAGACGGCATTAAAAAATGCTTTCGTCAAATCAACTTCTTCGCCACGACGCGGAGAGCTAATCTGATAAAAGAAAAACGAAAAATACAAACACCAAAAGGAAAAATGTATCAATAAGACTCTATGACGCTGAATAAAGGTTTGCATACGAAGTGGGGTCAAAGGCTTTTATGTTTTAATAGATACTCAAATTTAAAAATTTATTCTTTTATTTTTAGACTTTCATGCAGGCTTTTAGATAGATAGGCAGTTTTAATCGACCAAAAATAATGGATATTGCGTTTTCTTTTTATAATTTTAAAAACTGTAATGATTGTTTATTCAAACCATAAAAAAAATGAAACGACGCGATTTCCTCAAAACCAATGCCGCCGTAGGCTTGGGAATTTCTGCTGTGCCACAGGCTTTTGCTGGGACAGATGACCATCAGTCTTTTGCGGATACAAAAGTGCGTTTGGGCTTCATAGGCGTAGGGCTACGCGGGACAAACCACTTAGAAAATGCACTTTATCGCGATGATGTGGTCGTGCCTGCCATTTGCGACATTGACCCAGACCGCATCAAGATAGCCGAGGATATGATTGTCAAAAAAGGCATGAAAAAGCCCGAATCTTATACGCAAGGCGAATTTGCATATCTTAAAATGTTGGAACGCAATGACTTAGATGCAGTTATTATTTCCACTCCTTGGGAATGGCATACGCCAATGGCGGTCGCGGCAATGAAAGCAGGAAAATATGCGGGTGTAGAAGTTTCTGCCGCCAATACGATTGAAGAATGTTGGGACTTGGTAAATACCTCAGAATCAACGGGAATCCCCTGTATGATATTGGAAAATGTATGTTATCGCAGGGACATCATGGCGGTTCTGAATATGGCGCGACAAGGAATGTTTGGCGAGCTAATTCACTGTCAATGTGGCTATCAGCACGATTTGAGAGAGGTCAAATTTGAGCCAAATGCTGAATTTGGAGAAAAGGGCGTACATGAAGCAAAGTGGCGCACTGCTCATTCCGTTTTCAGAAATGGAGATTTGTACCCCACGCATGGTATTGGTCCTATCGCTAATTACCTGAATATCAACAGAGGAAACCGTTTTGTATCCTTGGTTTCTACAGCTACCAAAGCGCGTGGACTGCACAACTACATTGTCCAAAAAGGAGGTGAAAGCCACCCAAACGCCAAGGTTGAGTTTAAACTTGGAGATGTGGTAAGTACCTTAGTAACAACGTTTAACGGCGAAACTATTTTAATTACACATGATACGAATCTACCTCGCCCTTACTCACTGGGGTTCAGGGTACAAGGCACAAAAGGGCTGTGGATGAATGATGGCAATACGATTTATGTGGAAGGCAAAAGCCAGCCGCATCGATGGGAGGAATCTGCCAAGTATATCAAAGAATATGACCACCCACTTTGGAAAAAATACCAAGAAAAGGCAGAAGGCTCTGGGCATGGCGGCATGGACTTTTTTGTGCTGAACGCTTTTATAGAGGCAGCAAAGCGCAAAATTCCTACGCCCTTAGATGCCTATGACGCGGCGGCATGGAGTGTGATTAGCCACCTCTCGGAGCAATCAATAGCGCAGGGAGGCGCGCCACAGCTTTTTCCTGACTTTACGCGTGGAAAGTGGTTTTTGAGGAAACCAATATTTGCCTTGAATGATGATTATTAATAAGTAATTATGAGTTATGAATTATGATTTAATACAACTCATTAATAATCAATGTATTATGCAATAATTATAACGTAAACTAATTTTGTGCATCTACTTAATAAATTTGAGTTTTAACTTTACTACTTTACCAAAGCCCTGTATTTGGTTGAGTTGGTGGGGTCGATAGCTACCAGTAAATCAACGGCTTGCTTGATGGTAGCGGGGTTTCCTTCGGAAAAAATGCTCACCAATTCATCAGCTTTGGAGTCAAAAAAAGCATTGATGGTGATAGAAGCAGGACGCACCTGATTGACTTGTTTTAGCTTTTGTAGTACATCAATTATTTTCGTTCTTGCTTCTTCTGGATTTTTGTTAAAAACGTCCATCGCCAAGCGGTGATATTGGTAAAGTCCTTCGCGATAAGGCAAAAATTGAGGATTATTTAGATTTTCGGAAAGCCAGTAGCGGTTGCGCGTATCGCCTGAGTTCCAGCCTGCGTAATTTGCTTGTTGTGAGTTATTTAAGATGTTCAATATTCTGGGCAAAATGGGATTTCCACCCTGATTGGCAAAGCTGTCTTGGTCTAAGGCAATGATGACGTAGGCATAATAAGCAAGCGTAGCCGTCAAGTTAGTTGTAACTACATTTTCTGCAAAAATCAGTGGCTGAGAGGGTTGGTACTCAAAAGCAAAATTTCTATCAAAAAAGGTGAGCAGAGGCGACTCGTAGTCCGAGCCAAAAGTAGGTCTGCTGGACTGAATCTGTACTGTGGCACTGTATCGCCCTTGCGCGACTTCGGAATCACCACTCAGCGTAATAAAAATATTACATTTGATTCTTTCCAAATCCTGATACTTGTCGCGCGTCCATTCTGTGGTGTTCATAAACTGCGAAATTGCATCGCGCATACCCGTAATTATCTGACGTTCTTGCGTTCGCACTTGTTGGTCATTGATAATCACGTTGCAACGCAGTTCCTGAGCATGAACACGCTGAAAACAAAAAAGACAAAGAAAAAAAAAGAAATAAAATGTTATTTTCATTTTAGAGAAATAAATAATTCAAAAAAACAATAGTTTTTCATTTACTTAGTCCCAATAGGGACGACCGCTTTGTAGAAAATAAAGAAAGCAATCATTAAAGTCCCGTTAGGGACGTAACTAAAATGTGTCGTCCCTAACGGGACTTTGATAAAAAATATCATCTAATCGCTACAAAACGTATGTCCCTACGGGACTAAATACTTAAAACATTGAATATCAAATATTTGCTATCGTAGCGACGAACCCCCAACATAAAACACATAACAGCGTTTTTAATCTGCAATATGTCTAATAAGAACTCACCATCTTAACTGTTAAAACGGTGGGAACTTTTGAACATCAATAAACATTGGGACTTTCTAAACGAACTTATAAATCATTATCCCTTTATCAGCTTGTCTTTGAGCATTTTAAACTCGTCTTCGGTAATAATCCCCTGCTGGCGAAGTTCAGAAAGTTCTTTCAAACGTTTCACTATTTCGTCGTTCGTTGTTGCGCTGGAAGCATTTGCGCTACTCGCTGTGTTAGTATTTGCCTTGCTTGGCTGCGCTTCATCTTTGACTTCCTCGAAAGGCACTTCTTCCGCCTTGTCTTTTTTGCCGCCTTGCAAATCCTCTACGTAAGCCTTGCCTCTTTCAAACTGCTTTTTATAGAAATCTACAAAACCTTCTACCTGAAAATTAGAAAAATCTCCACCAGTTTCAAAATGCTCTATAAAAACCTGCCCTACCGCATACGTAGATGCACCCGAAAGGACAGCCACGCTGATACCGCCAATTACTGAGCCAATACCTGGAATAAATTTGATGGCATCTGCACCAAATCGAGAAATTACACTTCCAGAAAGTGTTGAAATCCAAGACTTTAAGTTTGCCTCCGAAAAATTGACTTCATAAAGTTCTGAAATCTTCTTTATCATATCGATTTGGATAGCAGTAACCGCCACCATATCGACAATCGGAATAGGAATAAAGCCCGCGCCCACCGTCCAAAGCACGTTATTTTGAACGATTTTGTCTGCTTTTGCGCGCTTGTTCTGATTAATTTCGTTTGCAAAATCTTCAAACTTCTCCTTGATTTTACCAAAAATGTAGTCTATCATTGTTTTTATATTGAATTAAGAATTTGAAAAAATATAGATAATAAATTAACGAATCTTTGACAAAATAGGTGCATTTTTCCGCTTTTTCGTTTGATTTATTTTAATTTTAATGGCTATCTAACAAACTAAATCTTCACTATTTTCTTCTGTATTACATCAAAAACCTCGCAATTTTTGATGGCTTGTAGGCGTTCTTGTCCATGCAAAAAAGTAAGCTCGCCTTTTTCATTTCTGGACTCTCTGAATTTGGAATCTGTAAAACCTTCGGCGAGAGTCAAGGGGCGAATTGCGCCCATTTTATCCTTTCTCACAAAGTAAGCGTTGTTGCCTGCGCTATTTGTTCCTACAAAATCATAACCTTTTTGCGCTGCCAAGTGGCAGAGCGCGCCCAGCGAAGTTCCCCAAAACAAATTAGAAAAATGCGCCTTAGTTCGCACAAAATCAGCTTGATACGGAACAGTAACAGGCAATAAACCAAATACACTATTGTACTCGACCACCACAATAATAGGATTTACGGTATTGATTTTTTCCCAAACCCAGTAGTCATTTCCATCAATATCGATGCTCAAAAGCCCAATTTCACCTATAAATCCATTTTTGATAAACAAATCATTGATATTTTCGGTGGTGATAAACGAGCAAACTGCCGTCAAGCCATACCGCCAATGAATACTGTCTTGATGAATAAAATCAATATTTTCTTGGCTTCCATCTATGATTAGCCCACGCCAGTTATTGTTCATCAACAAAAAACGTGTGTTAGCTTCTGTATATTTTTCTACGCCAAACTCTATAAATACCTCGTTTTCAATCTTGATGTTTTGAAGCAAAAACTGAATGATGCCATCATCACCAAACTGCGAAAATACCTGAAATTCAGCTTCTTTGATGGAGGTAATATTTTTATTTTGCATGGTTTTGACTTGCCCCAACAAAAAGCGATTTGCCTGAATTTCGTTTTGTACCTTATTGATTTCTTTCTGAAATTCGGCTTTGGTCAAAAAATATTTTTTCAAAAAATTTTTCAAAGAATCAAGCATTAGATTGAATGATAAGTAGTTATGAATTATAAGTTATGAATTATGAGTTATGAGTTATGAGTTATGAGTTATGAATTATGAGTTATGAGTTATGAGTTATGAATTATGAGTTATGAATTATGAGTTATAAGTTATGAATTATAAGTTATGAGTTATAAGTTATGAATTATGAGTTATGAATTATGAATTAATGGAAGTAACAAATCACACAAATACTTAATAATCAACATTTTATATAAAAAATTATACTATTTAACTAATTTTATATATTACTTAAATAACGAATTAAATTGTCTTATTCCAAATTGCATTGTAAAATTTACGGAAATAGGAAGTTGGTGGGCGGTGCAGTGGCTTGAGTTCTTACTTTCTTGCGCCATAAAACAAAATGATATAAGCCGAAACAAAGTTAGCCCTATTATCTGCCAACGGCATAATATTTACCTTTTGCGTCAGGAAATCGGCAGTTACACCCAGCTCAAAGCCCGTAACGTTGTTTTTGAAACTGCCAAACTCGAACTGTAATCCTGCCTTCACTGTGCCGCCAAGTGCCACACTGCTCTCGCCAATACCTGTAAAAAGCCCTGGTGTACCTACCACATTTTCAAAAAAAGGGTGTTCCCTTGGGTCGTATTTTTCGGTGCGCTGTACCCTATTGGCAAAGCGATATTCGATATAATAAGGCACTACCAGCCCAATCGTGGGACCGACCGCTACCACGCCATTAATCTGTAC
>JAAFJS010000259.1 GCA_013298985.1 Cytophagales bacterium | reverse complement strand
TAATTTACATTGGGTTTTAACTCGCTGTCTGTGAATTGCTTGACGTTTTTATCTACCAAAGTTTTATTGATTTTTGAGAAACTGCTACTGGACGGCACTCCGCTCTCACTGCCCTCTGCCCTATACACTTCGTAGCCTTTGAGGTCGCTGTCTATATTGGGAATTAGCTCTATCACCAAACTTTTGTCTTTTGCCGTAATGCTTTTGATGAAAGGTGCATCAGGGGCTTGTGCGTCAGGCATTTGTGCGCCTACCGCTTGCGTCATGGGGCTATTATTATAGGACGAATCGCTTGCTACGATTTTGTATAAAAACTTGTTTTTGGCATTGCGAGGCAGGTTTTCAGTAAATTCTGTAACGGTAAGCGGGTCTGCATTGAGCAGTACGTAATTATCCGAACCTGCAATGGTTTTATAAATCAAATAGCCTTTGAGGTCTGGCTCATTGTTCTTATTCCATTTGAGGGTAATTTTTCCTGTATCTGCCGAAGCCATTAATCCTGTGGGAGTTGCAGGCGGAATTACGTCTTTGACATCAGCAAAAAGCGTGTTAGAGTTGTTCTCATTTCCTGCCCTATCTACTGCCGCCACTTGGTAGTAATAAGCACCACTTTTCGCCAAAATATCTTTATAAGTAGTTGTTCCTGTGGGAATTAATTGGCTATTTACTTTCTTAAAATTATTATCATCATTTTCACTTCTGTAAATATAGTACCCCGCCAAATCTGAGACTTTTTGCTCTTTCCAAGAAATATCCACGTCTAAGTTATTGATTTTTAAGTCAAAACCAGCAGGTGCAGGTGGTGGCGTTTCATCTTTGATAGCTACTACCAAAGGTTCTGACTGTGCAGATTCTCTCCCAAAAAAGTCCAAAGCGGTGAGTTGATACGTGTAGCTTACATCTTTGACAATAGTGGTATCAGAAAACAAGACTGCGGGATATTCCGATTTGCCACTTTGTTTTTTGACTTTGTTCACTAACAGGGGAAAATCTGTGAGTTTTGCTTGCTTAGGATTGGCAGAAGAAGTGCGATATACATTTACTGCATAATAACGCTCTTCTTCTGGTTTCCAATTTATATCTACTTGACTTTCAGAAGATTTCATAGTGATAGCCTGCGGAGGAAGCGTAATATCATTTTCATTGCGAATCAATAAAGCAGTGGAAACGCCCAATTCTTGCTCTGCGGCATTTTTGATTTTCGTAACCCTGTAAAGGTACGTTTTTCCTATTTCTGCGGTTTTGTCCTCATAAAAAACGCCCATGTACTTTGCAAAAGCATTGCTTTGTAGCGTTTTTAGCAAAATATTAATTTTGACAATGCCTTTAAAATTACTGCGGTCGATGGATTTTGCCAAATCGATAGCAATGGAAAGGTCTTTTTCTTGGGCAAAGTCAGCAGCAACAGGCAGCACCACGCCCTTTTTGAAAGGTGCATCGTTGAGCTTTGTCCAAGTAGCAGCGTTTTGCTCTTTGCGGTAGAGATTTGCGCCTTCCTCGTAATAAATATCGTCAGAAAGCCACTTTACCCATACAGCGTTATTTTGTTTGGTACTTAGCACCGCACCTGTTTGGGCGCAAAGTATGCCTGTCAAGAAAATAAAAATTAATACAAAATATATCTTTAACATATTGATAATGTAGTGTTTTAATCCAATAATTCCGATGAAAAACTAAGTGAAAAATCAGTGCCTATGCCTAAAATTTCCACATTCCCGTCTAACTTTCCCGTCATTCTTTTGGGCAAGGGGTCAAAAATCACGACTGCTTCCCCTGATAATTGGGCAGAGGCTAACTTCCACTCACCAGAACTCAGAGCTGATTCATATTTTGCACCTATGGAGGCGTTTAGTTCCGCCCAAAGCCCCATTTTTTTCAATGTCCATTCAGGATTATAACCTACTTTGCCGAGTAAACCTGCTACAATTTCTAATTTGGCAAAAGGCTGTACCTTAAATAGCTTCACATCAAACCAAGGAGATTCGCCTTTGATAGAGTAGGAAAGTCCAAGCCCAAGTTCAAATTCTTTGGGGTTTATTTGTAGCCAGCCCTGTGCGCCCCAGCCTATACAATTTGGCGTTATTTTGATGCGTTTTTTCTGGTTTCCTAAACTCACCTTCCATGTTTCTGGACTTGCCTCAAAGCTAATTTCACCCTCTGCACAAAAAGGTTTTCCTCTTATTGCTTTTGTAATTACTCCAAATGCGCCTGTCCAGTGTTTTTTTGTAGAATTATAAGTTAGCTTGCCATTGCCAATGATTCCACTTTTGCCAAAAGGGTCATTCACAAATTTTGCCTCACCTTCTAAGCCCAAACTAAAACCCTTGTCTTTGATTGCCACTTCTACGCCCAAGCTGAGTTCGAGCATTACGCCTACAGTCGCTTGGTCTATCATGGTCAGCCTCATATAGCCACCATACTTGGTTTTCATGTCAGGCACAAAATCAAATTCTGCCACCCCATCTACACTTATTGTCCCTTCTTTGGCATGACTCATGTGGCGATAGAGCCTAAAATCAATCCCTGTCAATACCACAGGGGGAATAGGTATGCCTTGCATCAGTTTGGCAACTTTACCCATTTTTGCCTTTTTGTTCGTTTTTTCAGCACGACTACCTACTCCATTTCCGCTTACACCTACACCCGCCTGAATAAACCAAAAGTTGTTATCATTCACATTTCCACTTACATAGATAATATTCATTCGGAAAGGTGTGGGTAAATATATCTCTCCAAAAAACATTCCTTGGAAAGAATCGCCCCAATCAGGGTGATTGCGGGTCATTTTTACCATGCCCTCAAACTTGGCAATCACGACATTGACCTTGATGAAAGTAGAATCCAGTACGATATTTCCATCATCTTGCCTTTTCTTATCAAATAAGTTATTAAAACTAATATCTGCGGAGGTTTTGATAGAAGATTCGACAACCGCAGGCGAAGATGTGTTATTATTGGGTGGAGGCGAATAAGCAACAGCTTCTGACTTCAAGGCACTGGAAAGCAATATTTCTGGTGCGCCATTTTTACCACTTACATCATCCGAAATCACGACCTCGCCCTTCACCGCAAAAGCATACTGTTGATTAGCAAAAGTTGCTGCTATCGCATTGATAACGATAGGATTGGCACTTAGCTTGCCTTTTACCTGTTGCGTAAGTGTCTGTGTACCACCGACTTTATTAAATCCTATATTGCCATTTCCCCAAATTTTGAAATTGTTAAGTCCTTTGATATCTACTTTTAAGAATTTCCAATTGGCATCTATCATCATGTCTAAGCGTTCCTTGTCTTTGAAAACTGCCCTTTTGATGACAATATCCACTGCTTGTTCTTGATTTTTAACATTAAAAGTAAAAGCCTTGCTTTCCAAACTTTCGTCCAATGCGCCTATTTGGAAACCATTTTCAGAGAGAGGCATGGTAAAAGCATAATTCTCTGTAATAGAGATAAATGGAATCTTGATGTCGCCTTTGAAATGACTTTCAGCAATTGCATTGTTTTCAATATTGATTTTAAATGACAGCAAACGACCGCCAAATTGATTAAACCAAACCTTGTTTTTATCTGTAAAAGTCGGAGTGTGAGTAAAGTCCAGTCCTTGCGCCGTTATCCATGCCTTTACGTTGTCGCCGTCTTTCAGCACCAAATCAAAAGTCTGTTTGTCATTCATATACAACTGATTAGAGTTGTCTATTGCCTGCTCGTAAGTTGCTTTGAATTTCTCAAAGTAGGCACCTTTCCACGACTTGTTAGTTGCCAATTTCAGAGGTGATTCTTTCTCAGAAAAGTCCAAAATAACTGTTTGGAGGGTTAATACACTTTTTGTTCCTTTTAAGATGTGAATATTGTTTTGCAAAGCCAAATTCTCCACTTTGAGGTAAAGCAACTGATTGACTTGGGCGAAAGGAATCATCAACCGTTCATTGTTTTTTTCATATCCTTTGACTTTTTCGGACAAATAAACTTCTCCATTCAAACGAAGCGTAAAAGCATTGTCTTTGATAAAGAAATCAGAGGTTTTTAATAATTTCATGCGGAAACCAAGCGGCTCTACCAAGTTAAAATCATTGCTTTCGTCCAAAAAGGCATTTCCTGACTTGATAGTATAAGCATCATAGTTGATAGAAGTCAGCACAGAGCGCACCGAATCTGCTTTGCCAGAGGTAGTTGCGTGAGGGAAAGCCCAGCGCACAAAACCTAAAACTGCCAATTCTTTTTTATTCAATTTCAAAGTTTGAGGAACAAACCATGCACTTTTGTTTTCCTTTTGCGTAGGTGAAAGTTCTATCCATTCGCTATTTTTCCAATCTTTGGTAACTTCCCCTGCATCAAGCACATAGCGACCTGCTACATCTATGATTTTCAAGTCTTTAAAGTCAAATGCCAGCATTTCGCCACTTTCCTTGATTTTGACCTCGCCCTTGCCTGAAAGTTTACTCAAATCATTGTTTAACAGACTTTTGACTATGACAATATGACTTCCTGCATTGAATTGGTCTATCAGATTAGCTCCTGCAAAAGTTCGCACATCACTTTTCGCAATTTCCTGATTATTAGAGATTGCTACGACCTGCCAAGCAAACTGTGTAGATTTATCAGGCGTTTTCTTCAAAATCAAGTCCCAGCCACGACTTGCAGGTGCTTGCGGCGTATTTTCTTCGTACCACGCCTCGTTGTTTTCGACTGCCACTTTTGGGTCTTGTTTGTCAGCAAGTTTTACAATTTTTAGACGATAAGAAACTTGCTGCCCTGTAACCGCATTACTTGGGTTATTCCATTGGAAATAAGGCTCTTCCTTGTCTTTGTAAATCGCTTTGTCTTTGGGCATCTGCAAGGCAATCACGCCATCGCTTGGGCTACCGTAACTAAACCAGCAAACTTGGCTAAATCCTTCATTTTTAAATAAATCCCTGCCGTCTGCGCTTCTTGCTTGTACACGATACACGTACTTTTTCCCTGCATCTAATTGAGGGGCGTTCATGTCGTACAAAAACTGCGTCTGACTCACAAAACCTGACTGGAAGTGCAGCAAAGCCTTTCCATTATTGATAGCGTATAAGGGATTGACCGCCAAGTCAGTTACCTCGTATAGCGAAAGTTGATATTCAAAACCTACGCCCGCATTAGGGGAAACGTTATTGGATAGCTGCCACTGGAACATCATATTCTGTGGGTCAGCAGGTTTTATCATGTTGCCACACATTGGCGTTACAAGCATCGGCTCGTCGTTCAGCACTAACCATGCAGTTTGGCAAGATTGGTTAGAAATGACCACACCAGACTTGTATTCAAGCACTTCCACACAAAAAGTATAAATTCCCTCTTTGAGTTTTCCGTTATTTGCCACCAATGCCTGTGCCGTTGTCCCACTGATAGTCAGGTTATTATAGTTCAAATACGGCTCTAAATCTGCCCCAGAAAGCGTAACAGGTACGCCAGGGGTCATTGTAATTGGCTGACCGACTGCATCGGGGCGTGTTTGTAAGCGCAAGCCCGAACTCTCGATAGTGATGCGTAGGCGTACCTCTACATTTGGCTCGTTAAAGTCATTGAAAAGCAAGCGCACTTGCAACTTTTCAGCAGTCGCATCAAAGTAATCGCTTAGATAAATGGAATACGGTCTGGCTACCAGAGTATTGGCGGTAACAGGAAAACGCTGCTGTGCTGAAACTTCTTTGCTTCCTAAAATGACATTAAGGAAGAGCGATAAAGCAATGATTTTGTAAAAATATTTTTTCAAACTATTCATTAATTATGAGTTATGAATTATAAGTTATAAGTTATGAGTTATGAATTATGGGTTAATTAACTCAATAAAAGTAAACTTGTCTTTATAGTCCCGTTAGGGACATACGCTTTGTAGAAAATTAGTGTTATGAGTTTTAATTAAGTCCCGTTAGGGACGTAACTTTCTATAAAACGGTCGTCCCTAACGGGACTAAAAACTGTAAAATCTAATCTCTACAAAACGGTTGCCCCTAACGGGGCTAAATTAGAAATACACGTTTTCTTAAAATCTGTAATTATACCCCAAAGACCCACGAAACTCTGTAAAAGCCTTGACAGTATTTAACAAAGCTGCCCTATTGAGCCAGTTGATGTTGAACGAGAGTGCATGGTGCTTATTAATCATGTAATTATTTGTCAATCTGACATTTATATTCCTACTCGATAGTATGCCTGTGTTGTATAAGTTTACCATTGTCGTAGAAACGCCTATCTTCATCTTTTTTTGTAGGAAAGCCTTGTTTACTGCCAAAGCGGGTCCTATGGTTAAGTTATCAAATGTGTCAAAAGTATTGTTATTGATATTAAAAGAAGCGGTAACGTTAAATGCTAAAGGAACGATATTGTACTGATAACCAGAGGAAACGCTGTAAAAAGTAGAGTTCCCTGCGTTGTTGTCCCTTGCTGCTTGGTAGTTGAGATTACTAAAAAGTAAGTGTTTGACTCGGCTCGTTCCTGCGAGGTAGTTAATGCCAAAACCTGCGCTTCGAGTTACCTGCGAGTAGAAGAGTGAGTCCAATTCCTCGACTTGAACTAAGCGAGTAGAAGAAGCAAAATTGTTGTAGGAAGCGTTCATAGAAAACTTTTGGCTTGGTGCGTAGGCAATGTTCAACGCCCAAATCCCACGTGTGAGGCGTGAGAGCAAGTCGCTGTTGAGGTTATTGCGCTGAATACCGCCATTCGCAGAAAAAGTCAGTTTGTTTTGCAATGCTCTCAATGAAACTCCGCCTGTAATGTCCTCTAAATCATTGTTTAAGAAGATAGCTCCCATAGACTTAAATTCGGGGTCTATGCGGCGGTAGGAGAGTTTAAATTCGTAATTATCCAATCTATAACTCAAATTCGTATGGATTGCCTTGTTGAATTGAGAAGAAGCATTGGGCGTAAATAAATTTCCTAAATTATTGAAAGACTTATAGTTATCCAATTCACTTCTACCCAAGCGAATGTCTTTGGTATAGGCACTGAACGCATAATCTATGTCAAAAAAGATGCGTTTTGTAATCTGTTGCTTGCCTACTACGCCAAGCACCAAGTTTTCCGCAGGAGCAATAGACGAACTCATCGCCACATTGGGATTGACCGTATTTTCGTCATCTTTTGCCTTGAAGAACATGAGTTCTACGGTGCGCTCTGGATTCCTTCCTAAGCCGACTTTTGCGCCGTAGCCCATTCGCTCATAGGCAGGTACGCCCGTTACCAAGCCGTCAATTCCACCTATAGGCACTGCTCTTACGAATCTACCATAAAGTATAGTTCCTCTGACAAAAGAGTTTTGAGGATTGACCTCGATGCCTGCACCCAAAAAAACGTTGCCAGAAAGTGAGAATTGAGAAAAATTCAAACTGCGGTAGCCCAAGTGTGCCGTAACTCCCTTGTATGTAGGGCTTAAACCAAACTGATTGAAGGGTTGTGTAAAATTTCTTTGTTGCTGTGTCAGGGTTACTGAAATAGGAATATCAATGCCGTACAGATTGATGTTTAAGTTTCCATTCAGCATCCAAAAAAACGGGTCGCGGCGATTGGCAATGCCCGAAGCGTTATAAAATGTACCTTGTGAGGAAAATCCACCTGTAACAGTTACAGGCTTATTTCCTCCCAAACCGCCAATATCTTGGGCTTGGCTTTTAGGTAACTGAATGAGAAAAAACAAAAGAAATAGCATCAAAGAAGGCAAGGAAAATATACTATTGTATGTTTTCATATACCTTAAAGGAAAATTTAAAAGTGATATTTTTTGTATCTTTTTTTTCATGTATTCTTAATGAAATTAGCTTTTCTGTAAAGGTTTTGATTCAAAAAAAGTAACCATTCATTTTATTTAAGTAGATGCAATAGGATTGAATAACTTTGATTCAAAACTAAATCGAATGACTTGTAAAAGCTATTTTTGAGAATAGACAAAAAGATGGACAAAGTTTAAGTTGCTAACAGTTAGATAGTTGAAATGACTTCGTCTAAGGATTCATCT
>JAAFJS010000258.1 GCA_013298985.1 Cytophagales bacterium | reverse complement strand
CATCAGGTATAATTTCCCTTCAAATTCTCTAACTTCCTTACCCTCAGCTACTTCTGTACCTACGCCCGCAGGCGTGAAAAAGGCTGGAATCCCTGCACCGCCCGCCCTAATTCGTTCGGCAAGTGTGCCTTGCGGCAAAAGCTCTACCTCCAGTTCCCCTGCCAGTAGCTGGCGTTCAAACTCCGCATTTTCACCTACATAAGAGGAAATCATTTTCTTAATTTGCTTATTTTCAAGGAGCAAGCCCAAGCCAAAGCCATCTACGCCTGCATTATTAGAGATGCAAGTCAGGTTTTTTGTGCCTTTTTTTAAGACCGCCGCAATCGCACTTTCGGGGATTCCACACAAGCCAAACCCACCAAACATGACCGTCATACCGTCTTGCAAGCCTTCAATAGCCTTTTCTATATTTTGAATTACCTTATTCATTGCGCTACAAGGATTGATTAATTGGAAAACAAAGATGCTTATTTTTTTGTAAAAAATGAATATTCTTCGGATTTTGTCTTAACTTGCTTTGGCTTTATTTACCCGCGAGCATAGAACTCATGAAATTTTTAAGCCTAAAAAATTATCATTCTTCTGGGATTTAATACATTGATAATGAGTATTTTGATTCAAAAAACTAAATTAAACTAACTAAACCAATGGCTCTCAAACTCAATACCCAAGCACCAAATTTTACACTTGACTCTACCAGTGGCAGTGCCTTTTCCCTTCAAAAAGAGATGGAAGGCAAGCCCTGTATTTTGTACTTTTATCCCAAAGATTTCACGATGGGTTGCACCGCAGAAGCCTGTGAATTTCGCAACGAATTTGCTGAATTTCAGGGAGTTGATGTGCCTATTTTCGGAATTAGCAAGGACGATATTCCTACACATCTCAAATTCAAAACGCAGTACAAACTCCCTTTTGAACTGCTGGCAGATACGGCAGGCTTAGTTACGAAAATGTATGATGCGCTCGTGCCTCTGATAGGGATTCCTAATCGCACTACTTATCTTTTAGATGCTACACACAAAATCATTGGCGTTTACGATAATTTGCTGTATCCCAAAGGACATATTAGCGCGATGCTCAAAACCATCAAAAAAGAACTTACCAAAGAAAGTTAATGTGGCAGGCTATTCTTCACTATGTTTTAAATAATGTTATCGAACTTTTGGGCTTTGTATTTACGACGGCGAGTATTTGGCTCAGTACGAAGCAAAATCCTTGGGGCTGGTTTTTTGGCATTTTGAGCATTGCTTGTTACATTTATATTTCGCTAAGTGCTTGGTTTTTAGGATATTTTCTACTCAATATTTATTTTTTACTAACCAGTATTTACGGTTGGTATCTTTGGAGGTTTGGGAAAAAAGAAAAAGGTATTTTTCTGGTTACGCGCACCTCTGCGCGTGAGGGAGCTATTTTGGTGGCGGTGGGTGTAGTTTGCGCTGTTTTATTGGGCGGATTATTCAGTTCGTACAAGGCGACAGTGCCTTACTGGGACGCAGAAACGACCGCTTTTAGCCTGATAGGGCAGTGGCTTTTGGCACGCAAAAAGATAGAAAACTGGTGGGTTTGGATTTTTGTAAATGTGCAGTACATTGTCATTTTTTTTTACAAAGATTTGATTATCACGAGTTTATTGTATTTGATTCTTACCATTTTAGCTTTCAAAGGCTATAAAGAATGGTATAAAAGTTTGGAAAAAAATTAATTTGATTTATAAAAAAATAAAAAAGGTAGTCCTCAAAATAGGGCTACCTTTTTTTATAAAGTTTGTTTTTTGGAGGTTTATTTAATAAATTAAGCACACAGATAACGCAGATTTAGCAGACTTTTACGGATAAAAATTAAAAATCTGTGTTTTATCCGTAAAATCAGTGTTATCTGTGTGCTAAAGCCATGATGACTTCCTCAACTTAACAAATCCTATTTAAACCTTATCAAAGTTAATACATTCTTTGAGTTCCTTTTCGGAGTAGGCGAGGTCGTACTGTTTGAGTACATCAGCAGGCACGCCGTTCCATTGGTTAGCAAGGTTGCCTGCATAGCCTAAGTCCTTGATACCCATAGGAGTAGTATAAAAGCCACTTGCGGTCAGGTTACGCATCAAGTTGAAAAATGCCACACCCTGCATCATGTCAGGCTTTGCTTTTTTGGGGTAGGCGATGGCATCTACCATCTCGATTTGTTGCTGTGGGGAGCAGTCTTTAAAAACATTGCTGTATTTGTTGAGGCACTTTACGTCTAACCAGCGCAAGCCGCCGCGCATAGGCGTTTGGTGCTGTGGCATATCCTTGACAATGAAGTCGATAAATGCTGGTACTTCTGCCTCTGATGCGCTGCCACTTACTTCGTCTTTGGGAATAATGATGTCCGCCAAAATAGTGATGGTAGCCAGCTCATGCGGGGTAAAAAAAGAGGCTTCTTCCTGCAACTTTTTTTCTCGTTCTAATTCCTCTTTGGTGCGGTCGTAAGTAAATGCAGGGGTTTCCACTTTGGCTTCTACCTTTTCCTGCTTGGGCGTGTCGCAACCTGCTACGATGGCACCTGTGGCAATCGCAGAGGTGGTTAATATTTTCAAAGATTTTCTTCTGTCCATATTATTATTTTTTTGAATTACGGTTTTTGTTAGTGTTCAAGAATAAACCGTTCTTGGATTTTGAAGTCCCCACCGTTAAAACGGTGAGTTATAGAGTGTAATATATTGGTTATCAGTCGTTAAGAGATTAGTCATTGGTCATTAAAAATTAATCATTATCAAAGGTTTTGCTTTTTCAATTCCTCAATAATGTATTCGCTTGCGCGTAGGCTCAGGGCTAAGATAGTCCATGTAATGTTTTTGTCAGCCTGCGACACAAAAGGTGCGCCATCAACCACAAACAAGTTTTTACAGTCGTGTGCCTGATTGAACTTGTTGAGGGCAGACCGCTTGGGGTCGTTGCCCATGCGAACTGTGCCTGCCTCGTGGATAATGCGTCCTGGGGCTTCTAAACCATAGTTATTCGCGGCACTGTAATCATTGCCCCAAGTAACGACTGCGCCCATATTGTGTAGGATTTCGGCAAAGGTTTCTTTCATGTGCTTTGCCTGCTTTATTTCTTGGTCAGTCCACTTTACATTAAATTTGAGGACAGGAATCCCAAATTTATCGACCACATTGTCATCAATTTTGCAATAATTGCTTTCTAAGGGAATCGCCTCTCCGCGTCCTGCCATACCCACTGCTGCCCCATAAAAAAAGCGATAATCCTCTTTCAAAGACTTTCCGTAGCCGCCTGCTTCTTTTTGTACGCCATTGACTGCAATCTTGCCGTTTCGAGTTTCTATGCCTGCCCCAAAGCCATAAGAGGGCTGTGTCATGCCTCCCCAATACTCGATGTGGTAGCCTCGCGCAAAGTCAAGTTTCTTGTTGTCCAGCCACCAAGGGCTATAAATGTGCATTCCGCCTACGCCATCTTCATTGTATCTTTTCCTGTCCATTAGCTGTGGCAATACGCCTCCCATGCTCGCACCCGTAGAATCATGCAAATATTTTCCCACCACATCACTGCTGTTTGCCAATCCGTTGGGGTGACGCGCTGACTTGGAGTTGAGCAATAGTCTGGCACTTTCACAAGCACTGGCGGCTATAAGGACTACCTTGCCCTCCACCTGATATTCACTCATGTCGTTTTTATTGATGTAAGAAACACCTGTTGCCAGTCCTTCCTGATTGGTAAGCACTTCGCGCGCCATCGCATCAGATACTACATCAACATTGCCTGTTTTCAAGGCAGGATAAATCAATACATTGGTAGATGAAAAATCAGCTTTTGCCATGCTGCAATTTCTCGAACATTGCCCACAATAAAAGCATACGCCTCTTTCATCATTAATCTTTTGGGTGAGAATGGAAAGGCGGGACGGATACACAGGCACGCCCGAACCTACTGCGGCTTTTTTGATAAATAACTCGTGCAGTCTGGGCTTGGGTGGCGGAAGAAAAAAACCATCAGGGTCATTTTCTAAACCTTCGTTTGTACCAAAAATACCAATCATTTTGTCGATGCGGTCATAAAATGGTTTGACATCTTCATAGCCGATAGGCCAGTCGTCGCCCAGCCCGTCTATACTTTTCCTTTTGAAATCTTTGGGACCAAAACGCAAAGAAATCCTACCCCAGTGATTGGTTCTGCCGCCCAACATTCTTGCCCGCCACCAGTCCCATCGCGTGCCTTCGGTGGTGGTATATGGCTCACCGTCTATATCCCAGCCATGATAACAAGCATCAAAATCCCCAAAAGGGCGAAATTTGGTAGATGCCCCACGCCTTGGCGACTCCCAAGGGTTTTTTAATTGGGTAATGTTTTTCTGTGGGTCATACATCGCGCCCGCCTCGATGAGGCAGACCTTCAGCCCTGCATTTGCCAATACATACGCTGCCATGCCACCGCCCGCGCCAGAGCCTACGATGACGGCATCATATTTTTTGGGTGTCTTTTTGATTTGAATATCTCCCATGGATTTATTGAAAAATAGTGAATTTGAATAATGACTTAAAAATAAGAGAAAAGAATCCAATAATGAAATTAAATTCCTATTATTCTCGCGCCAATGTATTAGACTTCTTTCAAAAGTTGATTTTTTATCATCTTGCTGTTAGAACAGCCTATTTTCTTGATTTTTTCAGCAAGTTCAGGGTTAGCCTGTAAGTAATTTTGGGGGAATAAAGCAAGTCTGTATTTGTCATCAGCATTCAGTGTTGAAGTTTTTATTTGAAGTGAAAAAGGTAAGGGAAGTTAGTTTTAATCACAAAAAAAGAGGTTGTTTTTAAAAGCAACCTCTTTTTTTGTAAATTTAGTAAGCAACTACTGACTTTTGTATTACTATCTTTTTGGTATCTACTACTTTACCTTGCTGGATAATGTGCATGATATACATTCCATCAGGCAGGTCAGCAACATCAAGGTTTAGTTCGCCTTCCACACTTCTTGCTGTCTTGACTAACTGCCCCATAAGGTTGTAAAGCCTTATTTCGTAATTTTCTTCTGCTACTGTTTTTTGTGGTGCAACATTGCTCTTTACATCATTTGTTATAGCCATTCTTGAACCACGACAACTATTGAATGACACATTTAACGTTCTTCCTGAAGGATTGGGAGATGCTCTAAATGAGCCACAGCCACCACCACCTCCGCCACCACCACCATCATAACAGTCATAGAAGGTAGAAAAAGTAGCTGGGCTTCCTCCTGCATCACAGGCATTGGCAACGCGAACGCCTACCGTAAAAGTGCCAGTAGCACCATTATCTGGTGCGCGTAAGGTCAAGAAACGAGTGCCTTGCCCACTGACGTAGGTTACATTGGAAGGATAAATCCACTGGTAATTCGTAGCCCCTGGTAATTCGGGGGCAGAATAAGTAGCCAAGTCCCCACAGAAAGCAGAGTAAGAACCTGTAATAGGGTAATCGGAACTACTGAAGCCGCCGCCGCCATTGGTATTGATAGTCAGTGTAGTAGCTCCGCAACCTGTATTGTAAGTAACAGAAACTGTGCAGCCAGCGCAAGAAGTACCATTGCGTAAGACCCTAACTTTGTTTGTGCCTTGCCCACTGATTATCTGTAAATTAGGCTTATTGGTTGCCCAAGCGTAAGTAACATGAGTCCCTAAGTTAGGGATAGAAAACTCAGTTTCTGCACTATTGGGGGTACAAATAATTTGCCTACCTGCAATCGCAATATCGCCCGAAGGGTTACAAGACCTACTACACGCTACGTTATTAGGACGATTTTCCATCTCATTGACTATCCATCGCGAGTTGCGGTGTGTAAAATCAGGGTGGCGTTCATTGTGAATGGGAATACCTGCCCTATCAAAGGACTCTTGGGCAATAAAACGCGTAAAGCGCGACCCACTCCCCGCAGAGGCGGTATTATTGATATATTTCGCATTGAGGCTGGCATCATCAATAGTAGCCACGTCCAAGGCACTCGGCGTGGGGACAAAACAAAAGTTCGGGGCAAGATTTAGCACTTCATACCCACCTGCCACATTATAGGGGAAGATACCCCAGTAAGAACCACTTTGCTGAAAACTATTTTGGGGTACAAAATTAGCACCCAAAGCATCTCCAATAGGGAATGTCCCCCCACCTGTACCATCAAGGGCAGGTAAATTAGCGGGACTATCAAAGGATTCTGTAAAAATAGTTGCTTTAATATTTATGAAGCCAAACAAGGTATAATCAGAAAAAAGTTTAAACCATGCTATTTGTTTAGATTGCCTCTGAGGGAGTGCATTGACAACAATCTCAGTTCGCAGTGTATTATTACTAACTTGGGGTAAAGGAGAAAAGAAAAAATAACCTTTGGCATTTACTAATTCAGTATATGGCGCGGCAAGACGAACACCGCACTCTGAGCCTAAGCTCGTGGCAATGACACGGTAGGGCGTAGTCAGGTTATCTATCATGGTGCGGTATTCATTATTCAAAAAGGTATTGGGAATGACAATAGCATTTCGAACACCTATGTACTGTACCCTGTTCATGAGTAGCTGTTGCGTAGCAGGGGCTTCATACAAATTTACTAACTCCTGAACAGATGGTGCAAAACGCTGCCAAGCATATACGCCAAGATTTTTAGAAGTAATCACTCCCGCCAAAAATTGCAAACCCAAAGGCACATTTGCGCCCCTGTGCGGGCTATCGTGCGTGATGAGCAGGCGCGTTTGCGGATTTTCTCCGTTCCTCACCATCTGCGCCAAGCCGTAGCGCGCCACCAAACCGCCCATGCTGATACCTAATACTACTGCCTGTTCCGTACCTTGCTTTATGGTATTGATACGTCTAAGTAAAATCTGAAATAAGGTCGCATTGTGCCTGATGTCGCTCGTCCCATTGGTATAATCTAAGAAAATAAGGTCATAACCCGCTAACCCCATAGCACTCAACTCATCATCTAAGCCATTGTTAAAATTGTAACCAGGATTATTACTTCCCCGTAGATTTTCTGGATTTAGAAGAGGAATAAAATCTAAAAAACTAAAATTACGTTGAAAAGAGGGTGCGACTCTGCCAATATCAAAACCTTCCAAGACAATCAGAGGCTTGCGAATCTGCCCTGTATTGTTGAACTGACTAAGCTGAACTGTATATCTACCTCCACCGTGCGGCTCTGCCCCAAAGGGTCTTGGTTCTATTGTGGTGATGGTTCTTGGTCTATTTACCTCAAACCTTGCATTTGCACTACTCGGCGCATCAAAGACCTCTAAGGCAAACTTAGCGATAAAATGCTTATGATTGAAAGGATTGCTACTATTAGACCAATCTATCAAGGTAAATATGATGGTAATGGTTTTCTTGCCTGCAGAGGTATAGTTGCAGGTAATGGGGGTGTTCCAGTCATACATAGTGGTGAAACCATCTCCGCCCTCCCCAAAATCTATTGACATATTCAAAAGGATATTGCTATTGGGCAGAATAGTGGGCATGATGCCAAAAATTAGCTCGCGATTAAACTGCAAAGACACGCGACGGCTGGGAGCAGTAGCTCGCATAGGGGCGGCGGCAAAGATGTCCTTGGTTTTGTAAGGACTCTCATAGCCATAAGGCACCACTTCTATCTGGTCGTTGCCGTACCGCCGCATAAGGTTGCGCGCAAAAGCCTCACTCCATACATGCCCATACCGCCCCAAAAACAAAGGGACGACAATCGCGGAAGTGGCATTGCTTGCCCTTGCTACGCGTGCATTTACGCTATCAAGCGAGGGCGCGGGGCTTTGCCCAAGCGTATAGGAAGTGCGCCATGACTCATACGCCATGCGCCAGGATTCCATAGTAGCGGTTGGGGTGGAGCCAGTGCCATCAAAAACGGACAAAGGAACAAAGGGAATGCCGTATTCGGCTAAGTAGCCTGTGGGGATTTGAGATTTGTTTATGCGCCCAAATACATAATCTAAGCGCAGGCGCAACGAATCAGTGGTTTGCGCTTGGGCAAAAGCATAAGATAAGATAAGATAAGATAAAAAATCTTCTCCTGCCCCT
>JAAFJS010000257.1 GCA_013298985.1 Cytophagales bacterium | reverse complement strand
AGCATGCGATAGGTCAAGTAAAAAGATGTCGTTTTTTACATCAAACCATACGTATAAAACGGCTAAATCTTTTGGATAAAATTGTAGGAGTTGCAGCAGGGCTAACCAATTTTAGAAATAGTTAACTCATTGATTACTAATATTGAACAAGTCTAATATTAATAGAAATCACTTTCTTAATTTGCGAATATGCCTGACCCAAATCTAAGTTTTCAGTCAGGGCTTTTGCTGCCCCATAAGCCATTCTGTGAAAATAATCAATCTCGTAGGTGTTTTGAATTTCTATGATAACTAATTCATTTTTAGAATTTTGGGTAAGAATATCTACACGATTGAACTTATCATCTTCTGTGTTTTGATTGGATTCACTTTCTAAAATTTCCTTAATGCGAATATCCTCAAAGAGGAGTTCACTTAAAAAACCCTCTAAAACAACAAAATTTGCCTTATTGCGCAGGAGTTTTTTGACTGCCCAATCAAAACGAATCAGTTTTTTTGACATAGATTTCTTGCTATTTTTCTTTCCACAAAGATACAAAAAATTCATTCCAAATTCCTAATTTTGCACGGTTCGTCGCCACGATTTCGTTCCAGATTTTAATTCGTAATTTTGTAACAAATAGGTAGCTTCCTACTGGGCGGCACTCAGCCCTTATCAGTAGCAAGGGGAAAGCAAAATAGGCTGTTTGGTGAGGATTCCAAACAGGGAGAAAGAACGGGGATAGATTTTTAATCATATTTAATTGTAAATAAATGATGTTTCTACGCATAAAAATAGTTTTTTCTTGTTTGCTGCTTTTTTCTTTGTCTTGTACTTCAAATAATAATAAAATTGATTCTTTTTTTTATACACTAAAAGTAGCATTGCCACTATCAATGTCATTTAGAGCATAATCTGAAGTCCATTTTCATTCATACTGACTAAATGCGATAAATTCAATTCTTGCTTGGGGAATCTAAAAAAGAGGGTGCGACCCCCGCACTCAATATCCCAGCGTTTTCGATAGATGTCAATCAGTTCGGCTAAGGTCAACTCCCAACAATTACTCAAAAATAAAAGCCTTTTTCCTTCTTCATTCACTGCAATAAGTAGGCGAAAATGATGCTCTTTACATTGAGCAAAGCGAATCTTTGGCTATCATAATAAGTGCTAAAAATGTCATACACCACCTGATAAATTTTTGCAAAATAATCCACAGGCATCGTAGCCAAACGGTCACTAAGTGAATGATAAGCTGTGGTACTATCAGGTGATAAATTAAAAAAAAACTTGAATTTAGGTTGATGAAACGTATCTTCCAAAGTGCGTAGACTTAACCTATCTTCTTCTAACATCCCATATAACAACAAGTTAAACATCAATTTGCCATGTAGCTTTTGTACTTTGTAATCTACATGAGTAGCCTGCCCTATCTCATGGAAAAGTTGCTCTGGAAGCATTTCTACTAACTCTACCGCTGTCATAGGTAATAAAATTTTCCTTAAAAATAAGACTTATTCCACAAGACTGCAACTTCCGAACACGAGTAATTTGGAAATCTCAATTTTAGCGGTGTGAAGCCTTGCGCCCGTTGTATTTTGACCACGGTAAACCCCGCCACAGGCGAAATAGACAGCAAAGAGCCACTGAAAACGCTTGCCTCTTACCGCAAAAAAGGCAATAAAATTCTTTTTGGACAAAATGTATTGGCAGAAGGCAGCGGGAAGGTTTCGGTAGGTGATAAGATAGTGGTAGTGGAAATGATGTTTTAAAAAAATAGCACTTTGCCTCTTTGGGAAAAATAAATTTGCTTTTCTAAAAAAAATGCAAAATGCAAGGCGTTGTTTGTATCTTTGTAACAAAATAAGGTAGAGATAAACAAATAATACTAAAATGCCGTTGCGTGGTGTTTTCACCCGCAACGTAGCATTACATCTTTAACACCACCAAAAACAAAAAGTAAAAACAAGCACCTATGAAATATTTTTTTCTCCTTATCTTGCTATTTATCAGTGATTTGACCCATGCCCAAGATATGCAAAGGGCAAAAAAAACAATCACAGAACTTTGCGCGCCTGCTATGCGTGGGCGAGGGTATATAGCAGATGGCGATAAAATTGCTGCCAAATACATTGCCCAAAAGCTAACTCAGGCTGGCGCAAAAAATTTTGGAGAAACTTACTTCCAAAACTTCACCCTTGACATCAATACTTTTCCCGATAAAGTACAATTAGAGATAGATGGAAAAAACCTACTGGCAGGGACTGATTTTATCGTGAGTCCAGCATCAAGTTCGGGCAGTGGGGTAGGGGAGGCGTATTTCTTAGACACACTCATTTTTGCTGAAAATAGGAAAGCAATTGAGCAGTTATTAAAAGAAGATTTGAGTAGTAAAGTGTTGATATTGAATGGAAAAGACTATCCCAAAGTAGCAGATTTACCTACAGCCTTAGTCAGGAAAATATATGAAGCAAAGGCTTTTATCAGCTTAGAAACCAAGCTCACCATGTCGCTTGCCAATGCCCAACTTTCCAAGCCAACTTTTAGCATTTTAAAAAATAAATTTCCATTAGATAGTCAAACAAATATAAAAAAAATCAAATTTTCTTTGACGGCAAAACTCATTGATGACTATGTTACTCAAAACGTGATTGGCTATCTGGAAGGGCGCACAAAACCTGATTCTTTTGTAGTTTTTACAGCGCATTATGACCACTTGGGCGGCTTGGGCAGAGAGGCTTATTTTGCAGGGGCAAATGACAATGCAAGTGGAATCTCTTTTTTACTGGAATTATTGGTGCATTACGCCAAAAATCGCCCTACTTATTCCGTTGCATTTATGTTTTTTGGCGCAGAAGAAGCAGGCTTGCTGGGTTCGAAATACTATGTGGGGAATCCGCTTTTTCCTTTGTCAAACATCAAGTTTCTCCTCAATCTGGATTTGGTAGGCACTGGTATTGAGGGAATTACGGTCGTCAATGCTACTATTT
The DNA here is from genome assembly GCA_013298985.1 of Cytophagales bacterium. Classification (GTDB taxonomy): domain Bacteria; phylum Bacteroidota; class Bacteroidia; order Cytophagales; family Thermoflexibacteraceae; genus Thermoflexibacter. Next base: position 5,078 of record JAAFJS010000257.1, on the reverse strand, counting down.
TCCCCCAAGAGTTTGCCCTAATAGACCAGCTAAACAAGCAAGGAAATTATTTTCCCCAAGTCAAAAAACGCGGCAAAGCGGCAAACTCTGACCATTATTTTTTCACTGAAAAAGGTGTAAAATCCTTTTTTATCTATGCCATGGGCGGGATTCAGGCGTACCATGACGTAGATGACAAGGCGGAAACCTTGCCTCTGAGCCATTACGAAGCTCTTTTTCAGCTACTTACAAAATTTTCAGAAAAACTATGACCCCAGCCCAATGATGAGGTCAAACTCTTCGGGCTTCAAAGCCATGACAGACAGACGCGACTGGCGAATAAGCCCAATATTCTGCAAATCAGCTACTTCCTTTATTTTTTGTAAAGTTACAGGCTTGGCAAGAGCCTCGTGCGGCATCAAATCAACCGCTACCCAGTTGGCATCTTCGGTGGTGGGGTCTTGGTAGGCTTCTTTGACCACTTTGGCAATCCCAACAACAGCAGGATTGTTCACACTATGATAAAAAAGCACCAAATCATCTGCTTTCATTGCCTTTAAGTTATTGCGTGCCTGAAAGTTACGCACTCCGTTCCACATGGTCTTCTTTTCTTTTACCAAGTCGTCCCAACCGTAAGTGCTGGGTTCAGATTTCACAAGCCAATAGTTCATATTCATTAAAGTTTAATTTTAAAAAAAGATGACTTTTCTCATTGTTTTGAGCAAAAATAAGTAGTAATTTTATATCAAACACAAAGTTTTGACAAAACTAATTGATAAATAGCCATGAAAAAAATTTTGATTCCTACTGATTTTTCTATCAATGCGGCAAAAGCAATCAAATTTGCCTTGCGACTTGCCCAAAACAGGAAAGATGTACATTTGACTTTTTTCCATGCCACTGATACGGCAATCCCAACACAGATGCCAAGCAGAATGGCGGAGGAGTTTGTCAGCAATAACATAGAAGAAGGGCTGGAAAAATTGAAAACCGAAGTACATAAACACTTGAAAGAATTGGAAATCAGCGCAGAACAAATCAATAGCGCGCTATTGGTGGTGCAAGGTGGGTTCAAAAAAAATATTAGCAATGAGGCAGAAAGACTTGATATAGAGCTTATTATCATGGGGACTTGCGGGGCGAGTGGCTTAAAAAAAATCTTATTTGGAAGCAATACCGTAGATGTGATGCAAAGCGTAGATTGCCCTGTATTGGCGATTCCTAATAATTATAAGTTTCACCCTATCAAGCACATAGCTTATGCGGCTGACTTCCTGACGATTGAAGAAGGTTTTGAAAAAGTAGTATTTTTGGCAAAACTTTTTGGCGCGCCTCTGGAAGTTTTCCATGTGGATTCTATTTTGCCTCATCGCGTAGACCACCAGACTTTTGACAAGGCTCATTTTGTGGACAACCTGAAGAAAAAGTTTGTTTATGAGGCTCTTAGCTTAGAATTGATAGAAATGAAAGACGAAGAGGACAATGATGACGCGCTCGCAGGCATACACGCCTACGTAGCCAAAAATCACCCTTCCATCTTGGCGATGGCTACTTATAACCGTATTTGGATTGAAAAACTCGTTAATCCAAGCATTACCAAAGAGATGATGTTTCAAACAGAAATTCCACTTTTTGCCTTTAAAAAGAAAGGAGAATAAAATTTTGCCCCGTCAGCAGTCGTTAGACTTTTTGCAAAAGCAACAACGTTCCCCTCTTGGAAGGAGAGGGGGGCAGGGGTGAGGCAATAAAAAAACGCTTTTGCAAGCAGTCATTGAAAACAGTTGCTGATGGGGCATTTTTCTTTACGCCATATTATGAAAAACCGCCTGAACGTCATCTTCTTCCTCAAACTTGTCTATCAAGTCCAATATTTCTTCCGCCTGTTCGTCGGTAAGGGTTGTCATGGTAAGTGGAATACGCTGTAACTTGGCATTTAGTACATTTAATTTCTTGTCTTCCAGTCCTTTCTGCATCATTCCAAAATCAGTAAAAGAAGTTTGAATTACCAAATTGCCTTCTTCTCCATCATAAATTTCTTCTAAGCCAAAGTCAATCAGTTCGAGTTCGAGGTCGTCCTTGCTCATGCCTTGTGAGGCAACGGTAAAAATGCCCTTGCGCTGAAAATTAAAATCCAAAGAGCCAGACTTGCCCAGCGCACCACCTGCGCGATTAAAGTGCATACGCACCATCGCCACCGTACGCGTAGAGTTATCAGTGGTACACTCGACCACAATCCCAATGCCATGAGGACCGTACCCCTCATACACTACCTCCTCAAAATTGCCCTCATCTTTGGACGAGGCTTTCTTAATGGCATTCTCTATGCGGTCTTTGGGCATATTGGCATGGCGCGCGTTCTGCACTACCATACGCAAGTGCGCGTTAGTTTCGGGGTCTGCGCCACTTTTTTTGACTGCCATAGAAATCTCACGCCCTAATTTTGTAAATGTCTTTGACATCAAGTCCCACCTTTTTTCTTTGCGCGAACGGCGGGCTTCAAATGCTCTTCCCATCTTATAATGTATTAATTACCAAATTGATGAACTACCCATTAAAATCTTTGCAAAATTAGTATTTCAAACTAATTAAAAAAATATCCTGCTAAGTAATTATGAATTATTAATTATGAGGTATGAATTAATGCAAAATATTAATAATCAATGTTTTAATTAGTATCTATGATAGTAAATCAATTTTGTATGACTACTTAAAAAGAAAAGGTAGTCTTAAACAAGTAATGCCGCTATGCCGTTGTTGTGTGTTGAACGCTGTGTGCAACACCAACAACATAGTATTATATCTTTGGCACTAACAAAAAAAGTCAATTTTAAGGCATAACCCTAAAATTGACTGACTGTATAAATTTACCCCTTATTAAATTATCTTTATATTTGCAGTTCAACTGTGAATAGTTGAGCAGAAATTTTCTCTATTTGATGTTACAAAATTACAGGGTGGAGATTACTTATCCTATAAGGTATTTCCCTCAAATTGGCTAAGTAGAAACACATATTTTCATCTAAGTAGTTTTAGCAAAAACAAGAAAGTAGAAAACCGAATAACGATTTTCTACTTTCTATAAGTTATTTATTTAGAAGTATTTATAAAAAAAACATTTCAAATAATTTCGGTTTTCTGACAATTTTTTGGTAAATTTTATTTTGATACTTTCTCCTCCCCCTACCCCCCTCCAAAGGGGGAAAACAGCCTGTATTTTATCCTTTGGAGGGGGCAGGGGGAGGTATAATGAAGTTGCACAAAATATTGTCAGAGAAAAATAATTTCAAACAAATAATATTTTAGTGGTTGCTACCTGCTCTAATCATCGCGCAACGGAAACCAATCGTAGCTGTGGCAGAATCTTCTTCTAAGTACCTACGCGTACCTGGCGACATCCAGTAGGCTACGTCTTTCCATGAACCACCTTTGTAAACCCTTACGTGGTCGTCAATCAGTGTAGCCCAGTTTGCTTTATCATAAATACCAGTGTAAGCATTAGGAGAACCATCTACGTTTTTCTGACCGTCCAAATAATCTGCTTTTTTCAAACGATTAGGGTTCTGGGTCAAGTATTTACCATCTGTACGAACAGGATTGAGGTCGTTCATGTCTTGGAACGAAAGTGGGCGATATACGTCTTCTACCCATTCGTTTACGTTACCTGCCATGTTATACAAGCCGTAATCATTAGGAGGGTAGGCATAAATCCACTCGGTAATCATCGCGCCATCGTTTAGCTTGCCTGCAATACCTGCGTAATCACCACGACCACGTTTGAAGTTTGCCAAAAATTCACCCATTTGTCTGCCGTAAGGATTGCGGAGTGAGTGTCCGTCCCAAGGATAAAGTCTGCCGTAATCTTGATTTTCATCTAAGTATTGCGTACCGACCAATGCCTTTGCCGCATATTCCCATTCTGCTTCGGTAGGGAGGCGATAGTTAGGCAATACGATACCAGATTCCAAAGGAATCCTCTCGCCTGCTTTTGCCTGTGTTTTTTCTTCTTTATTGCCGTTTTTCTGGGCTAAGTTATTGTTTACCATATTACTACGCCAGATGCAGTAGTTTTGTGCTTGCTTCCAAGACACGCCCACCACAGGGAAATACCTGAAGCCTGGGTAACGCAAATAGTGGTCAATGTACGGGTCGTTAAAAGCCAACTCAGCCGCCCAGACAGTGGTATCAGGCAAAGCCTCGTCATAGTAGGTCTGTCCAGAATCTTGCAACGCAAAGTGCAAATATTCTAACCAGTGAATATTACCTACTTCGGTTTCGTCCATGTAGAACGAAGCCACAGTAACTGTTCTTTCAATATTATCGCGGGCAAAAAGTACATCTTCTTCTGATGAACCTAAGATGTGCCTACCACCTTCGATAAATACTAAGTTAGGACCGTCAGGTTGTCCTTTGAAGTCGCGCACTGCAAACCCTTGCTTGCCGCTTTTGTCTTTCTTGCCTTTTGAAGAGTAAGCTATACCTGTGGTGGTGCTTTTTGACCCTGGCTTTACGCTGGTAGGGTTTTTCTTCCCGCAACTACTTACAAATACAGCTATCACCAAAAATAAGCACAGCGTAAATAGACTGAACTTTTTATTCATGATTTATTATAATTAAATTATTGTTATATGGTTGAACTGCTTTAATGTATAAATAACAACATCAAACAATTTTCAAACTATTTTTTTAATTTCAAAACAATTTTTTGTGGTGGAATAGCTCCCACCGTTAAAACGGCGGGTTAAAAATAGCACTTTTCTTGTACCACAATGAAACTGAGGTTGATTTTCACAAGTTTTGTCAGAAACTATTTTTTCAAACCCTCCAACTATTTTCAAACTATTTCAAATTTCAAACCACTTTGATTAATTTCTACTTACAAAGACAAATTTTGATAGTAAATTCCTAAAAAACATTACAAGTTGCAAAAGTAAAAAGATTTAACCTCAGATTTTTCAGATTTATACAATTTAATTGGTTCTACTAAGATTTATACGGAATCACCCAAATTCCATCAAAACTCTTCTTTTGAGATTTTCAAAACTGTGAAATCCAAAAGAACGCCTGATGACTCCTCTAATTGCATTATTAAGTCCTTCAAC
>JAAFJS010000256.1 GCA_013298985.1 Cytophagales bacterium | reverse complement strand
ATGTTGGTGGGATTTTATTTACAACAATTCACACGATATGTCAGGAAAATATGTAGACGAGAACATAGCAGCAATATTGGGTTAGAAGCACGCAAACGGAAAAAGGTATTCAGAGAGGTAATAGATGAGATACTTGAATACCTTTTGCAAGCTAAAATAAGTGTAAATAATTTATTATCAAATAGTTAAATATAGAGTAATAACAACAAGTTAATAAATCGATTTAATGATTGCCAATATTTGTCTTTGAAAATCTCATAAGTCACGGGAAGTTTTTGGGCGTACTTCTTTTCTATTTTGTATAACACTTTGGAAGGTAGCCTAAAATCAGTGCAAGCATAGTAAATCTCTCTTACATTATCCCCAGTTTGCCTGCCTATATTCAAACAGTCTTCAAAATCTTTAAGTTCTTCTAAAATAGCATCTTCTATTTCTTCTAATAACTGTGAAGTTGCTTTATCAGGCAAACCACCATTATTTTCTTCACTGTACTTAATTTCAACAGTTAAAATCCAAGGATAAGAAGGTTTGATATTTGAGGCAAGTAAATCAGTATTAATAATCGCAGTCATTAATTTTCCATTAGGCAATTCCGTTTTCAAAAGTGCATAATTAGCTGTTTCTGTTCTTTGCCTTTTACTGCTATATTTTTCTATAAATTCTTTTTCCCGCCAAACCAAATAATCTTTTAGCTTTTTGAGAGGTACAAGTTCTTCTTTGACATTTTCTTTTCCAATAATATGCACAGTATCTATGCCCACCGTTGACTCCAGCTCACCCAAAAAGTTGTCCAAGTAAATATATATACCATTGGTTATTGCATTTTTATCCTTTTCATTGAAATCATCATAGACAATACTAATCGCTACTTCATCAGGGTAATTAGGCTGACGACTGGGGATAAAGTGCATATTTTTAGTGCTGAAATCATACCCTGCCATTGAAATAAGAAAGTCTTTGGTAGGAATAGCAGGCTTGTGAGCAATAAATTTCCACCCAACAATTTGGGGGGCAGCAGCGACTAACTCTTCTACGAAAACAAAGTTTTTGATGATGCCATCAGCAGTGAAAACCAATTCTACTGTGTTTTCATCACTCATGCCAGTCAAAAAGAAAAAATCTTCTTTGACTTGGGCAAGTTTTGGAGAAAGTTTATCAAAAAAACCTTTCTCGATATCTCCTTGTTCTTTTACCACTCTGAAGAATGTTTTTTCATTCTTTTGAAACCAAGTCCAGAAATCTTGGTAACTCATGGGAGCATTATCTTTTTTGCCAAATATATTTTTTAGGAAGTTCATAGATTATTGATTACTTTTAAAACCAATCTGTTATTTTGTTACTTTGAATTTGTAAATCAAAAAGCCGTGCATTGTATCACTTCCCGCGCAGCGATGCTCGTGGTGGGTCATTACCAGCAAAAGGTTGCTCTCAGGAAAAACAAATACTTTTTCTATTTGATAGTTAAAATACAGACCATCAGCATGATAATATACCAAATCCAAATCCAAGTCCCAAGTTTGCGGCTCGTCTATGCCTGACTTTTGCATTTTTTGATTCCACTGGTGCGCGCAGTTTTCAGCAAATTCTTTCTCAAATTGTTTCTTTAATCCCTCATTTCCCTTGGGGTCGCGAAGCCTGATGCCGAGTTCGGCATATTCGATTTTCCTGTTGCTACTGGGCAGCAGCAAGATAGGTTTCTCCGTTCGCATCACCTTTTTTGCCTGCTCTACCCAGCCCCAGCTTTCAAATACCGCCAATTCCATTTTTTTGACCAGTGTTTTCTCCCCTCCCAAAAAAACCTGAATCAAGTTGGACTGTCCACATTCGCCGTACAGGTCTTCGCCTATCCAGAAAATATCCTCGTAAGCCAGCTTGAAAAATAGTGTAAATTTTTGGTCGCAATTTGTTGTTACTGGGCGATAAGTTGCTGAAAATGAAGTGCCTGAGTATGGTAAAAAAGAAGATAAAAGTAGAGCCAGATTCAGTAGCACTACACTCAGGCAGGCTACGACACGATTTTTGTTGGATAGCACAGGGATAAATTTTTTCATAAAATTTAGGGGAGAATTTAATGAGTACATTACATTCTTCAAACATCTATTTCAAAACTATGCGTAATCGTGGCAGTTTTTTCCATAATTTTGACCACAGAGCAGTATTTTTCTACGGAAAGCTCAATAGCGCGACGCACCTTTTCCGCGTCCAGCGTTCCTTTGAGTACAAAGTGTAGGTGAACAGTCGTAAATAGGGCAGGCGTTTTATCCTTTTCGCGTTCCGCCTCTATGCTCACGCGATAATCCGTAACTACTTGACGCTGTTTCTGTAAGATACTAATGACATCAATGCTACTGCACCCGCCCACCGCCGCAAGCATTAGCTGCATAGGGCGAAAAGCCAAATCGCTTCCGCCAATGTCGGGCGCACCATCTATGTAAACTTTGTTGCCTTTTTCGTTGGTGGCTTCGAGGTGAAAAGCCTCATTAATGCGCTGAATATCAACTCTCATGCTATTTTCCGTATTGTTTATTGACGTGTAGAAACAATTTTTCGCATAACTGATGAATTTCTTGCGCCATCAGGTCGTCGCCCGTTGCGGACTGAATCGTATCTGCCATGCCCGCCATAGAGTCTATCACAAACAGTTTCATTTCATCTTCGAGCATATCTTTTGCCCAAAGGTCTATGCGTATGGTTTCGCGCAGTTCGCCGTCCCAAAGGCTCAAATTCATTGATTTAGCTTCTTTCACGCCATTTTTGGGCGTATCGCTTGCCTCCCAAAAAATCTTGTCAGGTAGGTTTTCTTCGTCAAGTTCTATATGTAGCCTAATTTGTGCTTGCTTCATTTTTTTATGAAATTATGATTTTTTCAAGAAATTGTCGTAAAATTAGGATTCTAAAACAAGAAACTCATAAATCTTTGCAAATATGTTTTTTTCCAAACGAAATTTTTTGAAAACAACTGCTTTGGGGCTTGCGGGCGTGCTTACTGAGGCGGCACTTGCCAATCCACTGGGGGGGAATGATTATAAAAGAATAAAATCTATTGGTTTGATTTTCAATACAATAGAAAAAGAATTAAAAAATAATGTAGTCAAAACCTTAGAAAAAGTGGCAGCCATTGGTTACAAAGAGGTTGAATTTGGAGGCACTTATGGTTATGCTACGGCTGAGTTTGGAAAACTATTGCGCGGGCTTGGGCTACAAGCCATCGCGGGCGGTGGCGCGATGAAGCAGTTTTTGGACAAGGATTTTGATAAAATGGCAGAAGACGCAAATTTGCTGGGCAAAAAATATTTGGTCTGCTATTGGGAATGGCTGGACGGAGGCGAAAACAAAACCTTAGACGATTTTAAAAAAGTAGCAGAGCAGTTCAATCAGATTGGAGAAAAATGCAAAAAAGCAGGGTTAAAATTTGCCTTTCATAACCACGACAAAGAATTTAAACTTACAGAAGGCAAAATTCCTTATGATATTCTTTTGGAAAATACAGATAATGAATTGGTTACAATGGAGTTAGACCTGTACTGGATAACCAAAGGTGGCGCGAATCCATTGACTTATTTGGAAAAATATCCTACTCGTTTTTCGCTTTTTCATGTCAAAGATATGGACAAAAACCCCACGCAAGGAATGGCTTGTGTGGGGCAAGGCTTGATTGACTTCGCCTCTATTTTTGCAAAGGCGCAAAATGTAAAGCACTGGATAGTAGAACATGACAATCCTGAAAACCCAATGGACTGTATCAGTGCAAGTTATGATTTTTTAAAAAAACTGAGGTTTTAAAATTGAACTCCTTGTAAAAATGCTATAAAGTAGTTATAAAGTTCCACGCCTTAATTCGGTTTCATAAATTAACCGTTCTGCGAGTCCTTACCAGTTCCACTGCGGCATTAAAACGGTAAGTTATATTTAAGCTACCGTTTTAACGGTGGTATCCCAAGAACGAATATTTCTTGAAAGTTAATAAAGGCGTAGTTAAAGATAACCCCTCGCTTTAGCAGGGGGAGCTACTATAGTAATTCATAGCATAAATATAAAGTAGTTTTTAATACATTGATTACCAAAATGTTCTATCGCAACAGCAAACTATCAACATCAAACATCTAACAGCGTTTTTTAATCTGCAAGATGTTTAATATAATTTTATCTACTTTTTTACTCAAAAAACGGTACGCCTTCTTGCGCGTATTTTTTCATGCCTTCCTCGTTGATTTCCACGCCAATACCAGGTTTTTCAGAAACGGTAATGTAGCTATCTTTGACCATTTCGCCCTCAAAAGTTACAATTTCCTTGAACATCGGATTTGTATGAAAATAAATTTGCCATTCTAAAATCAAGAAATTTGGCACAGACGCGCAAACGTGTGCCGCCGCCATCGCACCCAAGTACGAGGCAACCATGTGAGGCGCAAAAGGTACGTAATAAAGATTGGCAAGGTTGGCAATACGCTGTGCCTCGCCCAAACCGCCTGCTTTTTGCAAATCAGGCATGATAATATCCACTGCACCAATTTCTAAAAGTCTGCGGAAGCCATGCGCGAGGTAAAGATTTTCTCCCGCGCAGATAGGCGTGGAAGTAGAATCCGTAATTTTCTTGTAAGCCTCCACATTTTCGGCGGGGATAGGCTCTTCCAGCCACATTAGGTTCAGGGGTTCTACCATTTTGGCAAACTGCTCACCTGTAATCGAGTCGTACCGTCCATGCATATCCACGCAAATATCTATTTTATCGCCTACTGCCTTGCGTGCGGCGGCGATTTGGTCATACATTCTTTGGAGTTCGCCGCGACTTGCTGTCCAGTTGTAGGCATCATATTTGGCAGGGTCGTTGTACTGGTCGACATCAAATTTGAGGGCATTAAACCCCATTTTTACTGCTTGTGTTGCTGCTTCTGCAAACTGGGCGGGCGTAGGTAAATTGCTCTGGTACAATGCTGTATCGCAGTACACACGCACTTTGTCCCTAAACTTTCCGCCAAGTAGCTGATAAACAGGAATATTCAGGGCTTTTCCTGCCAAATCCCAAAGTGCGGTCTCGACTGCGGTAAGCACCGAAACGTACATACCTGACTGCGCCCCCTCAAAAAATCCTGACCTGCGAATGTCCTCAAACAAGCGATGCACATTCAAAGGATTCTTGCCTTCGATGCGCTTGCCAAACATTTTGACTAAGTGATACGTGCCAGGAGTCGCATCTACGCCTTCTCCACAGCCCCAAATGCCCTGATTGGTGTAAATTTTGACGAAAAGGCTATGCCCGCCGCGAATGTAGCCACATTTGATATTGGTAATTTTCAAATCGGACGGACGCGACATGATGGGCGAATGTTCTACTGCTGTTTCTAATTCCTTGCCAAAACCTACAAATGGTGTGGCAGCACTCAATGCGCCTGCTAAGGCAGCTTTGGTCAAAAAAGAACGTCTTGATGTTGGTGTTTTCATTTTCATATTTCTGTTTTTTTGTTTAAAGTGAAAAGGTAAGAAAAATCAGCTTTAATCTCAAAAAAAAGCAAAAAATACTGGGTGGAATGAAAAAAATAGCAGTGCGAGAAAAGATAGCTAAAAATTTTCTAAAAATGGGCTAATGTATAAATCTTCAGGACGTTATACCCCCCCTAACCTTATGCCCATGACCAAAATGTCGTCTATTTGTTTGTGCTTTGCGCCCATCCATGCTGTAATGGTTTGATTGAGAGCCTCATGCTGCTCGACAATAGGGAGATGATGCACAGAGAAAAGCAATTCACGAAACTGCTTGACCATAAATTTTCTCCCATTTTCCCCACCAAACTGGTCTTGATAGCCGTCAGAAAAAATATAAAATGTGGTGGGCTGGTCTATGGATATTTCATGGGAAGTAAATACACGTTCTATTTCTTTTTGATGTCCACCAATATTTTTTTTATCTGCTTTGACCTCTACCAGTTGTGCTTGCTTGTTTTCATTGGTCTGGACATAATAAAGAGGGTTCATCGCACCTGCGTAAAGCAACTTTTTGTGGGCAAGATTGAGGGTACAGATGGAGATGTCCATGCCGTCGTGGTTTTTATTTTCCTCTTGTTTGAGGGCATAGCGGACTCCTTTGTGCAATTCGTAGAGGATTTGGTCGGGTTTGATGATGCCGCGTGCCATCACGATATCATTGAGCAAGTCATTACCAATCATGCTCATAAATGCCCCAGGCACGCCATGACCCGTACAGTCGGCGGCGGCAATGACCAGCAAGTCCTCTCCAATGTGCTGAAACCAGTAAAAGTCGCCACTTACGATGTCCCTTGGCTTAAACAAAATAAAATGTTCGGGCAAAAACTTAGCAATTTCTTCTTCGGTGGGGAGCATGGCAGCCTGGATAGTCTTGGCGTAGGTGATACTTGCGGTAATATCTTCATTCTTCTTCTCTATTTCATGTTTTTGTTGTGTTACCTCCATGGTACGTTCTTCTACTTTTTTTTCAAGGTTGATAGACAAATCCTCTACTTTGTTAAAAGCATTGGAAAACCGCTTGGCAATGATAAAAATTTGTAACAGTAAAAATACCGCAAAAGCCACAGGAATCAGCTCGTCAATATTGATAATGACGATTCCCTGCGAATACAGCCCGTCATTAATTCCCGCCAATACTACGGTAAAAATGCCTACCATTTGGAGCAATGCCTCTTTTCGCTTGCGGATAGCCGCCTTAACCAGCACAAACACAAGGTACAAGACAAAAACGCCAATAAGTCCTTGGCAATACACAATCGTGGGCGAAAATATTTGCGGTGGCACAATGAGTAAAAAAGCACAATAAATGCCTGTCAATACCTGAGCAACAAGAATCGCTTTTCTTGAAGTTTCTCTCCCATAAAGACAGCCAATGTAGCCCAAAGCAACAGGGATAAGCAAAAAAGTAGCTATATAATACGCCTTGCTCTGTACTGCGAAGGTCAAAATTCCCCAGTGTACCTTCAAATATTCATACAAAAAGTGGTCGCCAAAAACGACCAATCGCGCCGCAATTAGCAAGCAAATGATAGCAAAATAAAGGGTAGAAATATTGTTTTTTCGGAAAAAATAAAGGATAAAATGATATAAACCCATGATGAGCAAACACCCTACCCACATCAAAGTCCACATACTGATAAACTCTGTTTTTTCGTATAAACTTTGGTAGTTTCCAAGCTGAACACTTTGTAATAAACCTGCGGCAAAAAAGTCATAATTAGCTACTTGTATGGTCATCACGATTTTGTCTTTTGCCTCAAAAACAATGAGTTTTTCTAAAATTTTGTTCTCATAATCCGCCAAAGACTTACCAATCATGCCGATTTCATGCACTAAGGAGTCATTGACCCAAACCTTGCTGGCATTCCAAATTTTAGGAATAAAAATGCCATATTTTTGACTATGGGCAGGTAGCTGTATTGCCAGGCGATATGTAGCATATCCGTAGGTAGGGTAGCTTTTTTCGGGCAAATCTGTCCATGAAAGCGGCACCAGCATACGAGCAGGCGAAATAGAATCCTCTCCACGCGCAAAGTCAGCAGGACTCAGCAACTGCTCCCAATAAAAATCCCATTCCCCGTCCAGCTTCACTATCGCTTGACTACCAAAGTCCATAGCATGAAGGTCTAACTTTCCTTGCTTAGAAGTGATGGAAGTTTGTGAATGACAAGCACTTAGAAAAAATAAAACGATTGAGTAAAAAATAAGTTTTTTCAGGTATTTCATAAAATACTACATATCAAAGCTATTTATTTGAAAGCAATTCCCACAAAATAACGACCTTTTTTCTACCTTTTTTGTAAGCTATCTGACAAAATAGCACGATTTTGAAAAAAACAAGTCGCGCGCATAGGGGTAAGCCCACATTCACTTGTCTTAGTTATGAAAACAAAAAAAACTTAAAAAAAAAGGTTCAAGGCAAAGCCTTAAACCAGTAAGAAAACTTACATTATTTACTGGTAAAAGCGTTACGCTTGTATAAAAAAAGGTTCAAGGCAAAGCCTTAAACCAGTAAGAGTTAGCAAGAAAAGTTTTCAATCAAAATTAGTGTATATTAGGACTTACGCATCGTTTTATATTTGAAAAAATCGTTTAACTTTGGGGCTAAAACAGGGTTATTATGAACTATCAAGCATTTCGCAATATTTATTGCCATTATA
>JAAFJS010000255.1 GCA_013298985.1 Cytophagales bacterium | reverse complement strand
TAAGGTTTATAACCCCAACCTAAATCCTTCCCCTACTGGGAAGGACTTGAATACAATTGATTCTGGGAAGGGCTTGAACTCCCCCTCTCAACAGGAGAGGGGGCAGGGGGCGACTATCGCTACGGGTGAGGTTGTAACCCCCAACTTTTACACCACAAGTCCTGAAAAATGGGCTTACTTGAAGGAATTGGCACGAAAAAACAGAAAGCAACCCACAGAAGCAGAAGATATTATCTGGCAAGCATTGAGAGATAAGCAGTTAGGGGTAAAGTTTCGCAGACAGCACGCTATTGATGATTTCATTGTTGATTTTGTTTGTATAGACCAAAAGTTAGTTGTTGAAATTGATGGAGAAATTCACAATGAAGCTGAACAGAAAGAATATGATGAAATGCGTACCGCTTTTTTAACAGAATTAGGCTTTCGAGTAATTCGCTTTACAAATAATGAGGTTATTAATGATATAAAAGCCGTTATTAATCAAATAAAAGAAGATTTAAAAAATAAAACAGAAACGGATTTACAAACTCCCCTCTCAACAGGAGAGGGGCTGGGGGGTGAGGTTACATTAACCGTCTTCACCACCCGTATTGACACCACCTTTGGCGTTACCTTTGTGAGCATTGCGCCTGAGCATGAGTTGATTCCTACTTTGACTTCTCCCGAACAAAAAGCAGCAGTAGAAGAATACGTGAGCAAGGCAAAAAATCGTTCGGAAAGAGATAGAATGGCAGATGTAAAAACTGTATCTGGCGTATTTACAGGGAGTTATGTTATCAATCCATTTTCAGGAGAAAAAATAGAGTTGTGGATTGCAGATTACGTTTTGGCAGGTTATGGAACAGGCGTAGTGATGGCTGTACCAAGTTCAGACGACAGAGATTTCCGCTTTGCCAAACACTTTAACTTACCGATAATCTGCGTGATAGAAGGTACAGAAACGATGGAAGACCCTACCGAAAGGAAAAAAGGCAAGATGATAAATTCTGGCTTCCTCGATGGTTTGGAAAGTGATGAAGCGATACAAGCAGCCATCAAGTTTGTAGAAGAAAAAGGAATTGGCAAGGGAAAAATCAATTATAGGATACGTGATGCAGTATTTAGTCGTCAGCGTTATTGGGGCGAGCCTGTACCTGTCTATTTCAAAGCAGCAGCCGTTGCTGATGGCATACCTTATATATTGGATAACAGCGAGTTACCATTGACTTTGCCTGAGATTAATGAATATAAGCCTACTGAAAATGGTGAACCACCACTTGGCAGGGCGAAGGATTGGAAATATCAAAATCAGTATAATTACGAACTCTCCACCATGCCAGGGTGGGCAGGGTCGTCTTGGTACTTCCTGCGCTACATGGACGCACAGAACGAAAAAGAATTTGTGAGCAAAGAAGCTGTAAACTATTGGAAATCAGTGGATTTGTACATTGGAGGGACGGAACACGCCGTAGGGCATTTGCTGTATAGCCGTTTTTGGAACATTGCACTGTTTGATTTGGGTTTCATAGGGCATGACGAGCCTTTCCAAAAATTAATCAACCAAGGCATGATTCAGGGAGAAAGTTCGCTTGCTTACCGTATTAATGGCACTAACAAGTTCGTTTCCAAAGGATTAAAAGACCAATACGAAGTAGCAGAACTGCACGTAGATGTAAATATTGTAGAAAATAATGTACTTGATATTGAGGCATTTAAAAATTGGCGACCCGACTTAGCAGAGGCAGAGTTTGTCCTCGAAGATGGCAAATATATCTGTGGAAGTTTGGTAGAAAAAATGTCCAAACGTTTATACAACGTAGTCAATCCCGACCTTATTATTGACAAATATGGTGCAGATACTTTGCGCCTGTACGAGATGTTTTTGGGACCTTTGGAGCAGTCTAAACCTTGGAGTACCAAGGGGATAGACGGCACTTCTAAGTTTTTGAAAAAACTTTGGAAATTGTTTTATGATGACAAAGGCAATTTCAATGTTTCTGGGGCAGAGCCGACCCAAGACGAGCAGAAAGTGCTACACAAAACTATCAAAAAAGTAGCAGAAGACATAGACCGCTATTCTTTCAATACTTCTATTCCTGCTTTTATGATTTGTGTGAATGAGCTGAATGATTTGAAATGCAATAAAGCACAGATATTGAGCGAGTTACTGATTATTCTTTGCCCTTTTGCGCCTCATATCACTGAGGAACTTTGGGCAAAAATGGGTCATGTAAACAGCATTACGCAGGCTACTTTCCCTGCTTTCAATGAAGAATATTTGAAAGAAAGTGCCTTTGAGTACCCTATTTCTATCAATGGAAAAATGCGTGCGAAAATGGAATTTCCAGTGGATAAGCCTGTAAAAGAGATAGAAGCGGAGGTACTTGCCTCCGAAATAGTGAAAAAGTGGGCAGAAGGCAAGCCTATCAAAAAGGTAATCGTAGTGCCAAATAAGATAGTGAATGTGGTGGTGTAAAAAGTAAAATAGCCTCAAACTTTTAGCAGAGTTTGAGGCTGTTTTATCAAAATAACAACAGAGAGGAAGTTGTTTAATTTAATTTAATTTCCTAAATTTGAGAAAAGAAAAAATAGATGGAAACTACACTAAATCTTAAAAATCAACTACATACAATGATAGATTTAATCAAAGATGAATCTATTTTAAATGCAATCTACACCTTACTGAAAAAGGAATGGGAAGTAGAAGAAATATATGTAACTGTAAGTGAAGCAGAACTCCAAGCGATAGATGAAGGACTTGCCCAATTAGAAAATGGAGAAGAGTACGAATTAGGAAAAGTGTAAGAAAATGTGTCCTTACTCCTCAAAATACGCTTTACTACAAAATTAAAGATGAAAAAATAGAAATTAGGAAAATACAAATCATTACCATTTTTGATAACCGCCAAAATTCTAATAAACTGAAAATTTAAGTACAGTTTTGAATATAAAACACTGATTAACAACTTTTTATGTGAATTACAAACCCATTCTACCAGAGAGTTTTTCATAGCAAAAAATTGTTTGTGAGGACATAACAACAGCACAGGGATTCAGTTTTATAAACTTATTTTGAAAAACTAAAACAAAAACGTAGTTTTATAAATTAAAAAAATAAAAAAAGTGTTTATGCTACACAGAGGAAGAATACAAGCACAAGGAGAGGATTTGGAAGAATCAGAATCTTGGGCGGCAGATACTCCACCTACTTGGCAAGAAGGAATAGCAATGATAGACAAATTGGAAAATAAAATTCCCAAAAAAGAGGCAGATTTGCGAAGAGAGGCTTTTGAAAAGGCAAGAAGTTTTGTAACGCAGGCTGGGGAAAATGGTGGTGTAAACGCAGTAGTACAAAAGACCATCATGGTCAAAGATTCTAAGGAAGCAAGAGTGGATATAGAAGTAAGAAAAGGAAAAGCATTTATTTAAAACTATGGTACAACATCTTTTTAAAGATTTTCTAAAAAATAAACGCATTTATGCTGAAAATGTGGGCTATTGGCAATCGATAGTCAGTGAGTTGTTTGCTCCTACCCAAATCAAAGCAGAGGCGTATTTACAAACTACATTTGCCAATGGAGAGCCTTTTTTAGACGGAAACCCTATCTTTCATTTTGTAGTAAAAAAGCTCAATAAGGCAGTTCGTATTGTTCAGGAAGTGGCGGAAAGCGACAAATTAGAAATTACGGCATGGATTAGCAACACAGAATTGGACGAAATGGAAATCAATGAGTTAGTGATTGTTTTACAACTATCAGAAGAAAGCAAAACTATCGCTCTTGACTTGATAAGAACGTGGATTTTAAATGATGAAACGGTAAAAAATACCAAGTTGAAAATCAAAGAAATCAATCTTACTGAGGAAATTTTAGCTCATTAATAGGGTTTATTAAAGTTATTACAAACCGTGTTCAACACTTTTCCATTTTTTATAATTAGTTATTTTTGAGCAATATACAATACTTTTTAGTAATTTATGAAAGCGGTTTTTCATAGCAAAAAATTGTTTGTGGGGACATAAACAATAGCAAGAATAATCATCTTAAATTTATAATCTAAACAAAACAATGATGACAATTTTTAACAAAGATAAGGTAGAGCAATTACTTTCCAGAGGACATCAACTAACTGATGAAAACAAGGTTTTAGATTTTTATACACGAACAAAGCAAGGACAGGAAATTGTAAACAAAACTAATGATATATATCCAATTATTCCAGATTCTTCCATATTCGAAGAAGTATCAAAAGATGAACTTGAAGAAAAGCTACAAAGGATTATAGTGGCTTATGACAGGGCAACAAGTAAGTATATCAATCTTACTTATCCATTTCTAATCTTAGACATTGAATTTGTAAAGTGTATCAATTCTGTTATTTATAACGATAACCCTGATATTCTCAAGAGTGAGTTTGAGATTTCACCTGACGAAACACAGCTATTTGTAAAATTACAAACAATAGAGGAAGATGCGCTTACCGCTTTTCTAAAAACAAAAAGTGAGATAATATTAATAATGGAGCAGATAAAAAAAGAGTTGCGGTACTATATTTGTAAGTAATTTTTCATTTTAAATATACAATTGTTTTATGAAAGAGCCTTTAAATTTTGACGAATCAATGTTGCTTTTTAATCAATTACAGATAGATATTGAAAAAAAGCACAATAAATTATATGAGTTTGCTCTCCAAAATAAAAATTTGGACTTAGTAATTCCAAGAGCATTGCGATTATTTAAAATAAGATTAAATTTAGCAATTGGATTGAAAATAGATTTTAATGACCAATATGCTCAGACAAAAGATAAAAAAACAAAAGATACATACATTCAAATCTATAAATGTAACGAGGCTTGGTTTTCCTATGAGTCTATGGAAATAGCTTGTGAGAATTTACATTTACTAAAAAATGTAAGTACAAATAATAAGATTGAATATCTTTATAATGTCAAATGTGGTATTTCTAAATTTAAAAAAATTCATACTTCTTGTAATACTCTGATTAAGCAGGGTATTTATGACAAAATAAAAGTTTACCAAGATATAAAAAAATATATAGCCTTTTTAGAAAGTAATCCATTTATTAAACCTGCTATTTCAAGCAAGCTGGCAGAGGCAAGTATAAAAATTAATACTAAAAAATATCTCAGGCATAAAGAAATTTTAGCAATAGCATACGCATCTCGTAATATTTTTTTACATGGAGGAGAAACAGCAAAAACAGGTGTAGGGGTGTAGGTAATTATAATAGTAAAATAATACTTATGAAAATATTATTTGATTATTTAGTTTTAGTACAATTAGAAGTAATCAATTATATATATGATAATCAACTTAATACCCATCATTTATCTGTTCCTGTGTAGAAAAGTATTTGTATTATTCTCATTAAATAGAAGTATGAAAATTTCACCATTTTTCCCCTAATTCTCTAAGACGTTGTTGTGCCATGTCATCGCCTTGTCTTGCTGCTAATCTATAATATCTCACAGCCTCTGAATAGTTTTTATTTACCCCTTGCCCTGTTTGATAAGCAATGCCAAGAGTATATTGAGCCTCTGGAGAACCCATATCAGCCCCCTTACGATACCATTTCACAGCTTCATAATAGTTTTGACTAACACCTCCTAACCCATAAGCATACATATATCCTAAACCTACATATCCTTCTACTTCATTCTGTTCCGCCGCTTTTTTATACCATTTCAATGCCTCATAATAATTTTGATTTGTTCCCTCGCCATTTTTATACATAGCTGCTAATTTTGCTTGTGCAAACTTCTCACCTTGTTCTGCTGCCTTGCGAAACAATTTGATAGCCTCATAGTAATTTTGAGCTACCCCTCTCCCTAAGCGGTACATTATACCTAAATTTACTATTCCTCCATTATTGCCTTGTTCGGCAGCTTTTTTATACCATTTCAATGCCTCATAATAATTTTGACTTACTCCTTGACCTTTTTCATAAAGAATTCCTAACCAACATTGAGCTTTTGCATTTCCTTGTTCAGCCGCTTTACGATTCCACTTGGCGGCTTCATAATAATCTTGTTTAACTCCATTTCCAAAATAATACATATTTGCTAATTCACTTTGTGCTTCCATTTGACCTTGTTCAGCCGCTTTAAGATACCATTTGGCGGCTTCATAATAACTTTGATTTATTCCTCCTTGACCTTTGGAATACATGACCCCTAAGCTATATTGCGCTATCATTTCACCTTGTTCGGCTGCTTTTTTACACCATTTGGCGGCTTCATAATAATCTTGTTTAACTCCATTTCCAAAATAATACATATTTACTAATTCACTTTGTGCTGCCATTTCGCCTTGTTCAGCCGCTTTAAGATACCATTTGGCGGCTTCATAATAATTTTGATTTACTCCCAAGCCATTGTGATACATTAATCCTAAACTATATTGTGCTTTCATTTCCCCTCTTTCAGCTGCTTTTTTATACCATTTGACTGCTTCGTAGTAATCTTGTTTGACTCCATTTCCAAAATAATACATACTTGCTAATTCTCTTTGTGCTGTTATTTCCCCTTGTTCTGCTGCTTTAAGATACCATTTGGCGGCTTCGTAATAATTTTGATTTACTCCCAAGCCATTTTTATACATTAATCCTAAACTTTCTTGACTTATTGGGTTTCCTTTCTCTGCTGCTTTTCTATATAACCTTGCAGCCTCTTGATAGTTTTGAGTTACACCTTCCCCACTAAAATACATACTCCCTAACGCTCCTAAGGCTATATCCAAATCTTGTTCGGCAGCTTTTTTATACCATTTGGCTGCTTCATAATAATCTTGTTTGACTCCATCTCCAAAATTATACATAAGCCCTAAGTTAAATTGCCCTTTTACAAATCCTTGTTCAGCAGCTTTGCGATACCATTTGGCTGCTTCAAAGTAATTTTGGGTGACAGCATACCCATTATAATACATATTTCCTAAGCTATTTTGTGCGTCTGCATACCCTTGCTCGGCAATCTTTCTCATTATTGGCAAGGCTTTTTCATATTGTTTTTGGTCAAGGAGTTGTTTGGCTTCTTGAAAGGCTTGTTCAAGATTTTTTGATTGAGCTATTAAACTCAAATTACAAAATAGTAGGAATGATAACCATGCTACCGCTATCCAGATACTTTTTTGAGCCTCTTTTAGGTGCTTGATAATCTGCGGTTGTATTTTGTTATCTCTATTGGTGATGGCTATTTGCATGGATTTAATTTTTTGATTGATAGCCAAAAATAAGAAGAATTAGAGAATATACGAGGGTTTTTGAATTTTTCTCTTTGCCTGTGCATATCAAAAGAAATAAAATAACAAAAAAGTATCAAACCCTACTGCTATAAAAAAAACTCTGCATTTCAGTCTAAGGAAAACTTACATACGCTATAAAACGGAGTTTGATTTTTAGCAATATTATATTTACATTTGTGTATGAAGTAAAGCACATTCTGCTACTGTCTAAAAGTAGATTTTTATTTATAAGCCCATCACTATTTTTCTCACCAAGGTATGCTATTTTTTTGATTAAAAATCGTATCTTTGATGTAAAAAGCGAAAACCTATGGAAAAAACCGTAGAAATAAGAGATTTATTATTTCATTTTTTAGAAGACCTGCCTGCTACCCAGCTACGTCAGGTATTGGATTTTACCCTTTTTTTGAGGGAGCAGACGCTTACACCCCAAAAAGCAGAAGAACGTTATCACCTTTTGCTCAGTAGTGAGTTATTGGAAAAAACCACACACGAAATAGAACACTTAGAAGAAGAATTTGCCAATTACAAAATGCTTTACCCACATAAGTCTTAAACGCTATGTAACTGATACGATGGCTCTTATTCTGCACTTAGAAAAACGCCAAATGCCCGAAACTGCAAAAAAATGTTTTTTAGAAACAGAAAATGGAGAAGCTGAAATGATAGTGCCTACTATGGTGCTTGTGGAACTTTCCTATTTGTCTGAAAAGAAGCGAATACAGGTGAATATTCAGCAGTATGAGGAACACGCCAAACGTTATCAGAACTACAAAACCTTTGATATTTCCTTAGAAAGTGTAAAAAAGGCTTTTGAAATAGATGATATTCCTGAACTACACGACAGACTTATTAGACTTGTTCAATATTAGTAATCAATTAGTTAACTATTTCTAAAATTGGTTAGCCCTGCTGCAACTCCTACAATTTTATCCAAAAGATTTAGCCGTTTTATACGTATGGTTTGATGTAAAAAACG
>JAAFJS010000254.1 GCA_013298985.1 Cytophagales bacterium | reverse complement strand
ATAAATTAAGAAATTTCAAACGGGCTTTATGCCACGGTAAATAGTTTTGTAATTCTAAATCAATGGTCGTATCTTTGTCTTTCATGAGCCAGTACAATCTGTTTTATGTGTCTTGGTAAACCCATATTACGAATTACTTGGCTCTTTTCAAAGTTTTGACATATACTCAGCCCAAATATATAATTTTTGGTTTGAAAAATTATCATTTATACTGTTTATTCCTTTCTATGAATATCTATAATAAAGGGTTGTCTGACAATTTTTGTGGCAGACTGAGTTTCTACGAGTTCCCCCCGCTAAAGCGAGGGGTTAATCTAACCCCTCGCTTTAGCGGGGGGAACTTTCCACAAAAATTGTCAGAGTATCTAATAAAGTAGCAACACAAAAAACCGCTTCAAATATAATTTGAAGCGGTTTTCTGTTTTTTTTTCATAGTATTCGCAATTTCAATAATTAGAATTTCTACAAAAAAAGAATCAGTTTGGAAGCATAGAAGGCTAATTTTTAGACATTTGCCCCACAAACCGAAGTCTTTGATAAAGTTTTTGCACTTTTGCCTGATTTGCCTTGCTACTTTTGTACCACAGATAGCCAATCGTTCCCATGATGAGGTAAGGCATTACCAGCAAATACAAAATTCCCTTGTTGATACCCGCCGCCAAGTTCGTAGTCCCCTGACTTACACTGCTTTCCAGCGACCCGCGACACATCGCGCACTGCGCTTCCGCATTTTGAATCGTCAAAAGAAAAAGAAAAAAAGAAAGAAAAAAAACGAAAAATAATATTTTTGATTTCATCATAAGTTTATAGTTTTACTGCTCACTGATAACTGTTTACTGATAGTACGGACTAATCATCAAATATACGACTACGCCCGTTACTGCCACATAAAGCCAAATTGGGTATGTCCACTTTACCATTTTTTTGTGCTTAACTATCTGATTGCTAAGGGCAAAGTAAAAGGCAAAAAGTACCAAAGGCACTACAATCGCCGCCAACAAAATGTGCGTCAATAATATAAACCAATATACGTAGCGCACAGTTCCCACCGCCAATTTTTCTGCCTCATCTACTATTTTGTCGTGGTTTACATCACCAAACTTAACGGAGGCATTGGGCGAAAAATGATAAATCACATAAAAAATCAAAAAGAAAGAAGAAAGCACAAAAGCTGTCATCATCACCGCCCTGTGCATTTTGATATTTTTGTTTTTGATAAAAAATAGACCTAACAAAAGACAACCAGCCGTTAGCGTATTCAAAACAGCGTTTATATGTGGGAAAATAGACGCATCAAAATTTTTGGGGCGCAAATCCGCAGGCAGGTAAAGCAAAATAACCACCAAAAGCGGCACAAGCACTGACAAAAATATAATCAAGCTGATATACTTTTTTTCGTTTTTATTTGAATTTAAAATGGAAGTTTCCATAAATGATTTTGTTTTTTCTTAATTTTTAAACACCTTTATAAACTGAAATGTTTGAAAACGTAAAAATAATTGATTTGAGATGAAAAACCTATTTTCTATTTTTCTAATGCTATTTTTTGTGGGCATAGGCTTGGTGCGCGCCCAGTCCTTACAATTTGCCGAACTGGGTGATTTCCGTCTGGTAAGCGGCGAAACCATCAAAGATTGTAAAATAGCTTACCGCGCTTACGGGACGCTGAACGCAGAAAAAACAAATGCTATTCTCATACCTACTTGGTTTACAGGCACTTCTGAGCAGTTAAAAGGCGCAGTGCGTAGCATGATAGACAGTACACGTTTTTACATTATTTTAACTGATGCACTTGGCAATGGCGTTTCTTCTTCTCCCTCCAATAGTGCCAAACAAAAAGGCAAAAAATTTCCTACTTTCACCATTGCAGACATGGTAAACGCCCAACACAAAATGCTCACCGAAAAGCTGCAAATCAAGCACTTGCACGCAGTAATGGGAATTTCGATGGGTGGAATGCAAACTTTCCAGTGGACAGTTTCTTTCCCTGATTTCATGGACAAAGCTATCTCGATAGTAGGCACGCCCAAGCAAAGTTTCAATGATTTGCTGCTGTGGAACGCAGAACTCCAACCTATCGCAGATGCCAAAAATGCAAAAGAAGAAAAAGAGGCAATGAAAACTGTGGCACTGATACACGCGCTAAATTTATTTTCGCCTGCTTATCGCAATGCCCAAAAAGATGATTTTCAGGTGTTTGCAGACAAGGAAATGAAAAATGCTGAAAAAAGTAATGCACAAAACTGGGCTTCTCAACTCCGCGCCACGCTCGCGCACGACATTTACAAAACTACTGACAAAGCGCAAATCAAGGAAAAAATGAAAACCAATCTTTTTATCATTTACGCCCTCCAGGATATGATGGTTACACCGCAAACCAGTATGGAATTGGCAGATTTGCTCCAATGCGAACGAATGGAACTCAAAGGAAATTGCGGACATTTGGCGACAGTCTGCGAAGGCGCGGAATTAGTGAAAACGGTCAAAGCTTTTTTGATAAAATAAATACGTTTCCAAGGTCTATTTCAAACGATTTTTGATGTTTTTTTGTATTGAGGTAAATGACACCAAAAAAAACTGAAAATGAAAAACAACTTAGCATCATTATGGGTACTCGTCCTACTCCTTTCATCACCCAAGCTATCGCTTTGGGCGCAAGAAACGCCTTATTTTCCTCAAAAATTAGCAGAAAACCCAAGTAATCGCAGTGCCGAGGAGTGGTGCAATTTTGCGATGGAACTCTATGCCCAAGACCTTTTTGCGGAGGCTATTCGCTATTTTGATGAGGCAGTTCGGGTGAAGCCAGATTACAAAATGGCATATTATTATCGTGCCTCCTGCAAGGAAGATTTCAAAGATGAAAAATCTGCGCTCATAGACTATCAGATTTGTATGCACCTCGACCCAAAGTTTATGGAAGCATTGTTTAGCAAAGCTCTCCTGAACTACAAAATTGGCAATTATGAAGACGCTGTTCAGGATTTTACCCGCTTGCTCTCTCTCCCGCGCAAAGAAACACAAACTGTTTATTATCAAAATGTTAGCTACGGAAGCGAAAGAATTACGGGTGGTATTTTTACCTTACAAAGCAAAAATTCGGAAATTTACAACCATCGCGGGCTGGCATACCTCAAGGCTGAAAAACTGGAGGCGGCACTTATTGATTTTGATTCTGCCATTTATGCTAACCAATATAATCCTCATTATTACATTAACCGAGGATTGACCAAGATGAAAAAGCAAGACAAAGCAGGCGCGGTGAGTGATTATCAACAGGCATTAAAAATTAGCCCTGACCACCCTTTGGCTTTGTATAACCTCAAAATCATAGAAGGCAAAGCTCAGTCTTACACACACCTCATTAGCTTTGAGGACAAATTCCCTCCTTTTTATATCAAACAAGGCAATGAAAAGCTGGAAGAAAATCAATACACAGAAGCCATCGCAGACTATGATACAGCGATTATCTTGGGCAACGAAGAACACTCCACTTTTTTCAATCGTGGTTTTGCCAAAGAAAAAAAAGGCGATTTGAATGGTGCAATCAAGGATTACACAAAAACCATTACCCTGAAAACCAACTTTATCAAGGCATACAACGCCAGAGGCAATGTGTATTTAAAACTCAAACAATATGCACAGGCTTTGTTAGATTATGACGCTGCCGTTTTGATGGACATGGGTAATGCTAATGCCTTCTATAACAGAGGATTAGCATACTACTACTTAAAAAATAATGTCAGAGCCTTTTTTGATTTGAAAAAAGCACGCGACTTGGGCTTGAAAGAGGCTGACAAAGTGATAAAAAATATTTACAAATCACCAAGTAAAAAATAGGCTACTTCTTTTTGAATGTAAAATTCTCTTTATCAAAAAACAATGCACTTTTCCAAAAATAAATTAATCAATTTTTGATGTCAAACGTATTACTTGTACTCAAACCAGTTGGACTTTCGGTGATTATCACTGCAATTTTGGCAGGCGTTATTGGTGGACTAACTGCGATGGTTAGCCCTGGACATCCTCATCAAATCTTTCCTAACTGGCTGATTTTGTGTGTATTAGGTGGCTTTGTTGCCTTGACGTGTAGCCTCATTGCGTGCTTGGTACTTATAGCAAATGGCGGTTTGGCGCAGCACCAGCGCAAAGTGATATACATTTCAGTAGCCACCAGCATAATGGTAACGTTGGTGCTTTTATAGTGCTATTTTATCTGAAATAAATTTACTTAAAAATCTAATTTGGAAAAATAAATTTGTGATAAATTAGATATTATACCAATAATGTCAAATTTATTTTTTAAGTTTGTAGCGTTAAACTTTAATTTTATTCTTTAATGAACATTTATGTATCAAATATCTCTTTCTCATTGACAGAAGGAGATTTGCAAGAAGCCTTCGCTGAATTTGGCGAGGTATCATCTGTAAAAATTATCACTGATAAGTTTACAGGAAAGTCTAAGGGTTTTGG
The DNA here is from genome assembly GCA_013298985.1 of Cytophagales bacterium. Lineage (GTDB taxonomy): Bacteria > Bacteroidota > Bacteroidia > Cytophagales > Thermoflexibacteraceae > Thermoflexibacter. The sequence continues at coordinate 3,798 of JAAFJS010000254.1, read as the reverse complement.
TTTTGTAGAAATGGACAACGACAACGAAGCCTCTAACGCTATTGACCAATTAAACGGTGCTGAATTAGGTGGCAGAGAACTTCAAGTTAAAAAAGCATTGCCTAAGAAAGAAAGCACTGGTGGTAGCTATGGTGGCGGCGGCGGTGGCGGAAATCGCTACGGCTCTGACAGAGGCGGCGACAGACGCAACAGCAACAGTGGCGGCTACGATTCAAAGAGGAACAACAGATACTAAGCGATATATTTCGTCGATATTTTGGTCTTGTTTGAAAGAAACTGAAAGCAACCTTTATGGGTTGCTTTTTTTGTTCATATATAATTCAACAAAAATAAGCATTCTTTTGAGTTGTTAGCCTCCACACTTGCAGTGCGCCCATAAAACGGTGGGTTATAGACTTTAACTAATTGATTATCTATTATTTAACACACCCTTTTAAGGGTGTGAGCTAAGAACGAACAATTTTGTTGAACTACTTATACAAAGTAGCTATTTAAAAAAAATGCCACTATTTTTTCAAAAACTACTCGACATCATTCTTTCTAAAAAGTGTGAATTTATGATAAGTAGTTGCAAAATAGAAAATTACTTATAATTTTGTAACAAAAAAGTAGTTCGAAGTATGACAAACAAAGAGGTTATCCAACTTTACGAAAATTACCAGAAACATTATGCTACCAAACTCAGCGAAGATGAGTTTGTAACTTTGCTTACCTTCTTTCCTGCTATTCAGGTACTTACGGCTGATGGAATCATCGATACAGAGGAACTGGTCTATGTGCAGCACATTGCGAAGTCGATGGCAGAAACGTACAAAGATGACCTACCTAATAAGTACGAACTCATTGATTTACAGCAAAATTACGAGAAAGAACTTTCTTATATTTTAGATAATATGGACAAGTGGTCAGCCAAGTTTACCTTTGGGCTGAAATCTTACTTACGCGATATGCCCGAAGTCAAGGACATCGTTTTTGATGTGATGTATATGTTTGCTGATGCCTCGAATGATATTTCCAAAGCGGAAAAAGAGATGATAGACAACTTAAAAGCTGAACTGGAGCTTAGTTAGTGCTACCTCTCTTTTCTTTGACTTCAAAAAATATTGCCTCAACAAACAAGAAATAAGGCTTAAACAACCGCCAAATACCTTTCCTTCAAAATATGAAGGTGGTGCGCCTCATGCCCTACCATAATGTAAAGCAATGCCCTTGGTGTAATTTCTTTGCCCGACATCATGCCGCGAAAGTCCAATTTATGCTCGTCCAAGTCCGCAAAAAGGAATAGGTTTGCCTCCCGAAGCGCATAAAACTCGGCTGCCAAAGATACTAAGGTACGCTTACTGGAATTTCCATTTTTTACAAAACTATCTTGGTCAAACGAAGGCAGAGGCGTGAAATCACCGCGATACACGCGCAAAAAACGATACGCAAAAATGCGCTCAGTGTCTATTACGTGTTCTATCATTTCCTTGATAGTCCATTTTTCAGGTGCATAAGCATAGTTTGCCTTTTCCTCTGAGAGGCTGTCCAGCAGTTTTTTTGTTTGTATTTGTTGCTCCCTCAGTGTGCTAACAATTTCTCCCTCAGCTACTTGGCTGATATAGCCTGCATAAAAAGCAGCATAATCCGACTTTAAAGGTTTGGTAATAAACATAATGAAAGTGATTTATTTTTGGGCAAATATATTATTTTTTGCAACGCTATGCTTTATTTTTTCGTCTTGGGTCAAACTTAAATTTTAAAAAGCATGAAAAAATTATTGTTTTGTGGTTATTTATTCGTATTACTAAGTGCGTTTACTTGTCAAAAGGAAAAAGATACAGAGGTTGTACCAACCACTACAATTTTGGTCAAAACAGGAACTTCTTTTGGAATGTGTGTGGGTCATTGCATTACCAATATAGAAATTACCCCCCAACAAGCCATCATGTATCGCAAGGCATGGCGTTCACAGATTCCAGACAAAACGTGTAATCGCGCCCTTACAAGCCAAGAGTGGGACAGTTTGGTCAAGGCATTGGATTTCGATACTTTCAAACAACTTCCAGAAACGATAGGTTGCCCTGACTGCGCTGACGGCGGTGCGGAATGGATAGAAATTACCTATGGCGAACAAGTAAAGAAGGTTACATTTGAGTTTGGCAAAAATGTTCCGCAAATCACTGCGCTGGTAGAGCAAACACGAAAAATCAGAGAAAGTCTAAAAAACTGCGAATAGTTTAATTTTTTTCAAATATTAGGAACTTGGTGGATTTATTGAGGTTTGCGAAATAAGGAAGTAGTGTCAATAATAGGCAAAATAGCATTGTGTAAGATAGTTCCTTTGTGGGTACTCCACATGACTCCTCTTGTTGTAGAAAGTGATACAGAGCTTAGTGTAATCAATAAATTTTCTGGAAGATTCACTATTCCCTTTTTATCTTGTAAAATTACATCTTCATAATTCTCAACCATAAAAATATTACTTATACTCATCTCACCCAATATAATAGATTTGTCTTCTGTAAAAATATTGACCTTGATGATAACAATTATCAACTTATTCTCTGGATTGAGTTTTATTTCTGTGGTGATATCGAAAGTAAAAGCATAAATACCATTTTCTGTGCCTAATGGTACAGCAATGCTACTACTTAGTAGTTCTATTCCTTTGTATTGGACTTGCGCCTGTGCTTCTTTGTTTTCTTTATGAGCCATTTTTTAAGTATTAAATGATTTGAGAGAAATTAAAGACATAGCAGTTAGTGAATATCCCAATTCCCAATTTTTGGGTTGATATTTCTGTTCTTCTTTTAGTGTCCTTACTACTACTTCAATCTTGGTTTGGGATACAACTTGGACAGGATTAGCTTGTAACAAGTATGAAAGTGATACTTCTAAATGAAAAGCAATTTCTATTAAAGTATCTACGGTAAAGTTGTGTGTTCCACTGACCCACTTAGATATTTCAGAAGGCTGTCTTTCTAATTTTTGTGCGAAGGCTGACAGTGTATTGCCTCTACTTTTAATAAGTCCTGCAATGCGACAAGCCAAATCAATCCTGTGTTGAATTTGTTTTTTTCGCAAAGGTGTCGTTTCTGCCAATATTCTTTTGACTAAGGGACTGCTTACCCTTCTCGCTTTATTATTCTTGGTCATCATTGAAAAAAGTTAAATTACCTAATAATTCCATGCCATCTTCACTATACCAGATTTCTCTATCTTTGATTCGCTGGGTTATTTCCTTGCTAATTTTGATTATTTTCTCGGCTTCTGCTTTGAGTATTATGTCTTCCTGCCACGCTTTTATGTTTTTGGGCTTTACTCCGCCTCCACCTATTATCAAAACGGAGTTTCCATTTCTTATTGCATACAATCTCAGATTTCTCTCAGGCTCGTCAAACAGCGCAACTACTCCATCTCCTAACTTGCCTTCGTGCAATTTGAATAGATTTTCTTGCGCTCCCCTTTTATGTCCAATGATTTCTAAGGTATTGGCAATATCCTCTATTTCATTTTTATAATCATCATAATAGGTTTCGATAAACTGATAGAGTAAAGGTTGCTCTTCTCCCTCTAAAAGCACAGAGTAAATAGTTGCTTTTTTACTAGTAAATTCATCTAACTGCACTATTTCATAGTTCACTTGCTTAGATAGAAAGAGTTGAATTTAGAATTAATTTTATGTATAAGTGAAATTTATTACAAAGATAGTGAATATATAGCACAAAAATAAAATTATAGTTTAGTTAAAAGTGAATTATATGAGCAATTATTTTGTAAATAAAATATAAAATTTGGAAATAGTAGTCATCATTA
>JAAFJS010000253.1 GCA_013298985.1 Cytophagales bacterium | reverse complement strand
TAATAAAATACTGATTTTCAATTTTTTAAAATTATCATTGATGGTTTGAAAGCAATTTTTTAATTTACCTGCCCCCACCAACAAAATTAGCAGAAATCACCATGTAAACAAAAATTATTTTATCTTTTTCCCCAATAAAACTGTGTTTTAGTCATATTTAACGGCACTTTTCCATATTTTTCGCTTTCTCAAACCAATAATTCTTTGTATTGCATTTGGTGGAGTTGGGCGTAGTATCCATCAAAATCGAGCAATTCGTCATGCGTTCCTATTTCCTTGATTTCACCTTTGTCAAGCACGATAATTTTATCCGCTTTTTGAATCGTGGCGAGGCGGTGCGCTATCACAATGGAAGTTCTGCCTTTCATCATTTTCTCTATCGCATTTTGGATAAGTTCCTCAGTTTCAGAATCTACAGAAGATGTCGCCTCGTCCAGCACAATGATGGTGGGGTCATAAACCATCGCCCTGACAAAGGAAATGAGCTGTCGCTGACCTACGGAAAGTGTCGCGCCACGTTCCATCACATTGTAATCAAAGCCATTGGGCAGGCGTTCGATAAATTCGCGTGCGCCCACCCAGTCCGCTACTTGCATCACTTTTTCGCGGCTAATATCTTTTCTGCCCAGCGTGATATTGTTCATAATCGTATCAGAAAACAAAAAAACATCTTGGAGGACTACACCTATTTTGGCGCGAAGCGTTGCCAGTTCATATTCTTTGATATTTGTGCCATCAACGGTAATTTCACCGTTACCAATTTCATAAAAACGGCTTAATAAGTTGATAATAGAAGACTTGCCTGAGCCTGTTGCGCCCACCAGCGCAATGGTTTGTCCTTTTTTGACCTCAAAAGAAATGTTTTTCAACACATAATTTTCATCATTGTAGGCAAACCAAACGTCTTTGAATTTGACTTCTCCATTGATTTTTTCGGGTTTGAAAGTGCCTGTATCTTGGATTTGGTCAGTGCTGTCCAATAGCTTGAGAATACGGTCAGAACTCACAATTCCCATTTGTAAGGTATTAAAACGGTCAGCAATCATACGTATCGGTCTGAAAAACAGCGCAATATACATAATGAAAGCTATCAGTGTTCCCAGCGTGGTGTATTCCTGAATCACACCTTTGCCGCCATACCAAACCAACATTCCCGTCGTTACCGCGCCAATCACCTCTGCCACAGGGAAATAAACGGAATAATAAAAAACAGATTTTAAGTTTGCCTTTTTGTGTTCTTTGTTTATTTTTTTAAACTTTTCATACTCAATCGCTTCGCTATTAAAAATCTGCACGATATTCATGCCCGTAATGTGTTCCTGCACAAAGGAATTGAGGTTTGCGACGGCAGTTCGGACTTCGTTAAACGATTGTTTTACTTTTTCTTTGAAAATGTAAGTTGCCACAAAAAGCAAAGGAATGGACGACAAACTTACCAATGTCAGTTTCCAATCCGTATAAAGCATGATGCCCATGATGAAAACTAACTGCAACAAATCGCCCACAATCGCCGCCAAACCTTCTGTAAATACACTTGAAAGCGTTTCTACATCAGAAATATTGCGCGTAACCAGCCTGCCGATAGGCGTTTTGTCATAAAACTGAGTTTTCATGGTCGTCAGGTGCTTGTAGAGCTTGACCCTAATGTCGCGGATAACGTGCTGACCTATCCACTCCGAAAGATACACTTGCACAAACTGCACCACTGCCTGAACGACCGTAAGTGCAATCAAAATACCTATCATCATCACCAGCCCTTCTTTGTCGCCGAGTGCCACATATTTGTCCATCGTGAGCTGGGTGAGCCAAGGGCGAGCAGGTGCGATAATTCCTTGAAAAATAATGAGAAAGACTAAAAAATAAAACCAGACAATATACGGTTTGACAAAAACAAAAATGCGTTTTAAAATCTTACTGTCAAATACATTGCCACTTGCGGTTTCCTGTTGTGCCATTGGTTGTGTGTGAGTGTGTGATTGAATTTTACGCGCAAAAGTAATAAAAATTCGTGATTAATACTGCAAACAAAACGAAAGACACAAGATTGTAGTTCAATTTGTAGCACAATAAAGTTTACTGGACAGAAACTTGGTTTCCAATATAGTTTCTTCTATTTTTGTTAGGAAAAGCCCAATAAGCCTCACAGACTCTATACGTGCTTTTTATAGATTTAAGGTCAAAAAAATCTCTACCCACATACAAAAAAACGATGGCAAAGAAAAAAGTATTAGTCGCCACAGGCGGCGGTGATTGTCCAGGACTTAACGCGGTTATCCGAGCAATCGTCAAACGCGCAAACCAAGAGCCTGACTGGGAAGTAGTTGGCAGTATCGAAGCCTACAATGGCATACTCAAAGACCCCATGGAGCTGGTTACACTGGACAGCAAGGCAGTGGCAGGAATCCACGTCAAAGGCGGCACCATCATCAAAACGACCAATAAAGGTGGCCCCTTCAACTGGTCAGTGCAAAGTCCTGACGGCACTTGGCAAAGTGAAGATAGGTCTGCTGACATGATGGAACGCATGAATCGCTTAGGCATTGACAGCATCATTAGCATTGGTGGAGATGGCTCTCAGCGCATCTCCTTGGCTTTGCACGAAAAAGGTTTCAAAATTGTGGGCGTACCCAAAACCATAGACAACGACCTTGCCTCTACAGACTATACTTTTGGCTTCCAAACCGCCGTTCAGGTAGCCACAGAAAGTTTTGACAGATTAGTTACGACCGCCGAAAGCCACAGCCGCGTGATGATTATGGAAGTGATGGGGCGCGATGCTGGCTGGATAGCCTTGCATACGGCGATTGCAGGTGGCGCAGAGGTTTGCCTCATTCCCGAAATTCCTTACGATATAGAAAAAGTAGTTGCGAGGCTCAATTCACGCTTTACCAATGGTCGCGGTTTTGCCCATGTCATCATTGCCGAGGGTGCAAAGCCCAAAGATGGAGGCATATTTGGCAAAAAAAGCGCAGAAGTTGGCTATGAAAATGTACGGCTTGGCGGCATTGCTTTCAAGTTTTCCGCAGAACTCAAAGCCGCAGGGCTACAAGCCGATATTCGCGAAACCGTTTTAGGGCATACGCAGCGCGGCGGCACACCCATCGCCTACGACCGTATTCTGGCAACGCAGTTTGGTGTCAAAGCCTTTGAAATGGTGCTGGCAAACGATTTTGGCAAAATGGTTACGTACAAAAACAACGATATTCAAAGCGTTTCCTTGAAAGAAGCAGTAGAAAAGTACAGCACAGTCAATCCTGACGCGTTTATAGTCAGGGCGGCACGCGGGGTAGGTATTTCTTTTGGCGATTAGGTTTCCTTCAAAGATGTCCATTTTTCTGCCTCACCACAAGCGCGAGAAAGAAAAAAAGAGATTACAAATTTGCATAGTTGCTTATACAAATTTACTTTTGTATAAAAAATAACCAATAAACAAAAATGAGAGTAAAACACTTTAACCTGAGCATAGGAAGCCAAGTTTTCAAGGCTTTTAGCGACGAATCGCGCATTAGAATCATGTATTTGCTTTTCAAAAATAAGGAAATGTGCATTTCTGATTTGGAATTAATTTTGGAGTTTACCCAAACCAAAATTTCAAGACACCTTATTTATTTGAAAAACGCAGGATTGGTAACGTATAAAAAAATAGACCAATGGACTTTTTATACTATCAAAGATGAGTTGCTGGAATTTACGGACATCGTGATGAAGTATTTTGAAAAAAATCCTGAACTGATAGCAGACATGAATACGTATAAAACGCTATTTTCTAATAGAGAACTCGCTATCAACAAGATAGAACGAAAAAATAGAAAATATCAAGCAAGGTTAGTAGCCTAAGATTCCTTTTCTATTTTATCATTTTTAGAATCACCAGCAAAAAATCATATTTTTGCTGGTGATTTTTTCGTATTCATCTATCAAACATGGGATAATAATTCTAATTGTATGATAACCTTCCCTACCCACAGTTGCACCGAGCCTCTAAAGGAGTAAAACAATATTTCTGTATTTTCTCCCCCTTTGGAGGGGGGGGTGGGGGGAGGTTAAAGGTTATACGCATTTCATCTTTTATTTTGGTATTACTTTTTACTCACTATTTTATAACTATTCAAAGATTTTTTTGTATTTTTACTATGTGTTATTCGTTAATTATGCTTAATTTAACGGCTTCAATTACACATATTGCCGCGTAGACTTGATGAATGTAGAAATTACAGAGGTGATAGAACACACCAAGACCGCAGATAGGTTAAGAAAATATGCTATACAGCAAGAAATCTTGTTGCAGATTTCTATTTTATTTAATTCTGTCGAGGATTTTGGGAAAAGGGTGCAGGAAGCTCTACACATTGTAGGGAATTATACGGAGGTGAGCAGGGTGTATATCTTCGAAGATGTGGAAGAACGCAAGGCAAGTGAGCTAATTTTTGAATGGCGCAATGATTACATACCTTTGAATACCAATTCTTTAACGCGTATTTCATATCAAACAACTCCTTCTTGGAAAAAATTTTTGCACCAGCGCGGCTGTATTATCAGTGCTGATGTGCAGACATTGCCAGAGGATATTCGCCAGTTGATGATGCCCCAAAAAGTAAAATCCATGCTGGCTGTGCCTTTGTTCCTCAAAGGTGAAATTACTGGATTTATTGGTTTTGATGATTGTGAAGTACATAAAATTTGGGAAAACACTGATTTAGAGTTTATTACTACCATGTCCAATATTATTTCTCATGCTTTCGAAACGCACCACGCCGCGCAAACCCTGAAAGCAATGCTGGAAAATCAGAGCAAAATAAATGAGGAATTGGTGAGGCAAAACAATGATTTACAGCAATTTACTTATATTGTTTCGCATAATCTGCGCGCACCCATTGCCAACTTGCTCGGTTTGGTTTCTTTGTATCGCCCTAACGAGCCTCAGTTGGAAATTAATAAGATTGCGATGAGTAATATCAAAGTTGTGAGCCAGCAACTGGACAGTATCGTGCGGGATTTGAATGAAATTGTAGAAATAAAAGAACATTTGATAGGAGAAACCAAAGAAAACGTATATTTGGAAGAAGAATTAGGAGAACTGTTTAATTTGCTGGAAAGACAAATTTATTTTGCAGAAGCGCAAATAGAAGTTGATTTTTCAAAAGTTTCTCATATTTTTACAATTCGAAAATATTTAATCAGTATTTTGTTACATTTGTTGTCCAATGCTTTAAAATATAAGCACCCCGAACGCCACCCAATTATCAGATTGAGTAATGAATTAACAGATAATTTTGTATGTTTGCAGGTCAGTGATAATGGATTGGGCATAGATTTGAAAAAAAATGCTACTAAAATTTTTGGATTCCACAAGCGTTTTCATTCCCACGTGGAGGGTAAAGGTATCGGTTTATATTTGGTTAAGTTGCAGATAGAGGCTTTGGGCGGCTGGGTAGAAGTACAAAGCCAGCCAGACAAAGGCAGTGTTTTTAAAGTATATTTTCCAAGATGAAAAAAATACAGACAGTTTTGGTCATCGATGATGACCCAATAAACAATGTGATATGTAAGACATTAATTCACACGCTTCGTTTTTCGGAAGTGGTTTATTCTTTTGTGAGGGCAAAAGAGGCACTTGACTACCTGCGAAATGCGACAGAAAATCAGCCTGAAAAAATACCGCAAGTGATATTTTTGGACGTAAATATGCCCGAAATGGACGGATGGGAGTTTTTGGAGGAATATGACAAGCTGGCTGCGGACTTTAAGGAAAGCTGTTTACTTTATATGCTCTCGTCCTCCGTCAATCGCGAAGACATGAGAAAATCAGAGCATTACAAATATATTCGCGACTTTATCCAGAAGCCTCTTAGCCCTGTGAGCCTCGAAGATGTGCAGGGAAGCTATGGTGGCTAAAAATCCACCATGTTTACGAAAAAGTAGGTTCACGCTTATCTTAGCTCTTTCATTTTTTTCTCCAATTCCTCGATTCGCGCTTTGAGGTCAGGCAGTTTTCGCATCAGCACAAAAATTTTCAACTGGTCTTTGTGTTCCATGGCGGGCGAGCCGAGCATAGTTGTTCCTTCTTTTTCTACCGCTTTGGTGATGCCTGTTTGTGCGCCTATCGTCGTTCTGCTTGCAATGTGAATATGCCCTACCATGCCTACCTGCCCCGCAATCACGCAGTTTTCCCCAATAGTAGTAGAGCCTGAAATGCCTGTATGTGAAGCAATTACGGTGTTTTTCCCCACCACTACATTGTGTGCTATCTGGATATGATTGTCTAATTTTACGCCTTCCTCCAAAATGGTAGAACCCATCATGGCGCGGTCTATGGTCGTATTTGCGCCAATATCTACTCGGTCTTTGATGATGACATTTCCTACCTGCGGAATAGCCTTGTAAGAGCCATCGGGCTGTGGCGCAAAGCCAAAACCATCACTGCCCACTATCGCGCCCGCGTGAATGGTACAATAGCTGCCAATCTGACAGCCTGCATATATTTTTACGCCTGCATACAAAATGGTATTGCTCCCAATGCTCACATTATCACCTATATACGTATGCGGGTAGATTTTTACATTTTCTCCCATCTTTACATTATTGCCAATGTAGGCAAACGCACCCAAGTATAGACCTTCTCCATAAATTGCATTTGGGGAGAGGTAGGAGGGTTGCTCAATGCCTGATTTGGAGAAGTTTACAATCTTAGCATACTCGTCTAAGAGGATAGAAAAAGCAGTATAGGCATCATCTACCAAAATGAGGGTAGCCAAATACTCCTTTTTGGGTTCGAAATCTCGATTGACAATCACTACGCTTGCGGCGGTAGTATATAAAAAATGCTCGTATTTGAGGTTAGAAAGAAAGCAAATATCACCTTCCTGCCCCTCCTGAATCTTGGCTAAGTTTCTGATTTTCTTTTGATTATCTCCTTTGATTTCTCCTTTGAGAATGTGTGCGACTTGTTGGACTGTAAATTCCATTTGGTAAATGACGAAAAATTGTGAATTACAAATGATGAATTAAGGATAACAACAAAAATAAAACATTCGTATAAAAATACACCGTTAGGTGTCAAATATTGGTAAAAATTATGATTCCCCAGAAGATTACCTACTCCTTTAGGCAATTCCATTGAGGAGTGCATAAATAATTCATTATGAAACTCCTAAAGGAGTTTGTGAACATCGCAATTATTATTTCTACCAACATGAAACTCCTAAAGGAGTTTAGGAACGATTAGACTTATTGATATACTTAGGTAATAAATATTATTTACAAAGTAAAGCAATTCGAAGCAATAGGTAGGAATAAAATAAAAGGTTTTTTCTTTAATTCTTTAGTTTTCAATATATTTAACGTAAATACTACACAAACATCATGTATCTCACTCATTTATAGGATATTAAAAACTCAAAATACTTAATTCATATAAAAATAAATATCAAAAAAATCTAAACTTATGGACATTATTCCTGCAATAGACCTTATCGACGGCAAATGTGTCAGACTGACACAAGGTGATTTTAATCAACAAAAACAGTACAGCGATAATCCCTTAGAAATAGCACAACAGTTTGAAAATGCAGGACTTAAGAGGCTACATCTCGTAGATTTGGACGGCGCAAGGCAGAAGAAAATAGTCAATCATCATGTACTGGAAAGCATTGCGAAAAATACAAAATTGAAAATTGATTTTGGCGGTGGTGTGCAGTCTGATGATGACATCAAACTGGCGTTTGACAGCGGCGCGGCGCAGGTTACAGGCGGAAGCGTGGCAATTCAGAAACCACTGCTGTTTGAAAAATGGCTACAACGTTATGGTGGTGAAAAAGTGATTTTGGGGGCAGATGTGCGCGAGGGCAAAGTTACCATTAGTGGCTGGCAGGAAACCACAGAAATTTCTATTAGTTCTTTCATTATGAGCTATTTACAGCGTGGCGTAAAGTACATTATCTGTACTGATGTAAGCAAAGATGGCATGATGGAAGGCACAGCCATAGACCTTTACAGAAGATTGCGAAATGGACTACCTCATGCGCGCCTGATAGCAAGTGGCGGTGTGAGTAGTATGCAAGATGTGATGGATTTGAAAAATTTGGGTATGCAAGGTGTGATTATTGGCAAGGCAATTTATGAAGGAAAAGTAAGTTTGGAAGAGTTGAAAACGCTGGTAGATTAGACTTTTTGCAAAAGTGCTTTTTTATCACCTCACCCCTGCACCCCCCCCGAAGCTAATCTTGTAGGGGTTTCAAAAAAAATGGATATTTGCAAAAAGTATAAAAAAATATAT
>JAAFJS010000252.1 GCA_013298985.1 Cytophagales bacterium | reverse complement strand
CAAATGTTTCTATATCTATCCCAATAAGTCGGGTAGATTTTTGAGGGCTTTGCTTCAAAATTTTATACTTATCCATTTGTCTATCAAGTTTTTGACAAAAATAATATATTTCTGCAAGTTATCTAATCTGACAGGAACGCCTCACTTACCTCGTTAGCGGTATAGTTTGGTCTGTGAATGTGTGCCAAATATTTTTTTAGGGCAGTTTCGCTTTGTCTGTATGTGCGGATAGATTCCTCGTTGTCGTGGGTGAGTTCAAACCACTCAAAGAACTGCGCGTACAACTCCAAGAGTAGGGGGTTTGATGCCTGCCCGCCCTGCTGGTGCAGGTCTTTGAGCTGGTCAGCCGTAAAGTCAGGGTAGAGGTTGTGTAGCCTTAGTATGGCTGATTCTATGCGTCTAAGCATTTCTGTTTTTTGCAAATCCCCTGCTATCTCCTTTGTACTGCTCTTAAAAAGGTGTTTTTGTGTATCTACGCCTGTACTGAATGGCTTAGATGCCGTACCATTCACGCGAAGGGTGCAGTAAATAATGCCTATCTGTACCTCCGTCAGTCGCGTGCTTTGCGACTTGCGAAACTCAAAACTTACTATTTTCATTACAGTAGTTCGTTTACGTCTATTTTGAAGTGGATTGCTATTGCTTTGATTTCTGTAACTAACAGCTTGGTAGCTGTACCGTTGAAAACCCTTGCTAATCGCTTGGGCTTGATGCCTACTTCCTTTGCCAAATCATCAGTATTGATGCTTGTACCCAACGGAAGTTTGGCTTGAATTGCCTTTTCTATCTTATTTTCTGTGATTGTTTCCATAAATCGTAAGTTTTATGAAACAAATTTATGAGTTTTAAAACATAAAAACAAATTTTTAAAACATAAATTTTATAATAAAACATATAAGTTTTACTATAAAAAATTAAAACATTGATAATGAAAAACTTATATATGTTACAATATTTTGCTTATTTTGTGATATGAAAGAAATTTTAGAAAACATCAGACGAATACGCCTTGAAAAAAGATTTAAGACAAAAGAGTTAGCTGAAAAACTCGGTATGACTCCGCCAAACTATGCAAGCATAGAAGCTGGTAGAGTACCATTAACAGTAGATAGGTTAAAGGAAATTGCCGTTATTTTGGGGGTGAACTATGTGGATTTGCTAAACGGAACGGCAAATAGTGGGAATGGTGCTGGAGGTGCAAGCAGTGAGGAATTGGAGAGATTGAAAGAAGAGATAATGAGCCTCAAAAAAGAGAGGAAGCAATTAGAAAAATTATTGGAATTGACAGAAAGTAATTACGACAACTTGCAAGATGATTATTGGACACTTTCAAACACTTTTGATATATTTTCTCTCGTGGTTTTGGAGCTATTAAAGCATAAGCCTGAATTGCAAAGCGATACATCTGAAATAATCATTGATTTTATACAAAAGAGGGAAAAACCTGAAAGAAATTTTCAGAAAAAATATTCTATTGAAAATGTACTTGAAGCATTACAAAGTCGTATGGATGAAGTCATAAAAATTAATGATAGAGTAGCTGGTAAGCTTATTGAGAGGGTCAATAAATTGCTTAATGAAAAGTAATAAATCAGACCAAACAGTTCATAATTAAGTAGTATTGAGTAAAGAGCAATAAACAAAAATAATGTGATAAGCCACTAATTTTTGACGACAAGGGGAATTTGCGACCGTATAAAAATTGGTAATTAAAATAGGGAAGGAATATGGAGATACTAAAAGAACCCATCTTATTAATTTGTGATTGTAGCAGTGCTGAACACCAAATTATAGTAAGACATGATGAAGATGATAAGCTAATGTATTGTAGTATCCATTTGGCAAAACTGCCATTTTTGGAAAGGCTTAAAGCTGGTATTAACTACATCTTTGGTTATGAGTGTAGGTATGGACATTTTGAGGAATTTATTTTGAGTGAAAAGCACGCCGATAAATTAGAAATGATTGCTAAAAGTTTAAAATAATGAGCATGGAGTTAGTTTTTGACGACAAGGGGAATTTGCAACCGTATAAAAATTGGTAATTAAAATAGGGAAGGAATATGGAGATACTAAAAGAAATACAAATCAGTCCTGACATATTAGGCGGTACGCCTGTATTCAGTGGTACGCGTGTGCCTGTGCAGTCTTTGTTTTGGCACTTGGAGAAAGGCATTGGTATTGATGAGTTTGTAGAGGACTTTCCCAGTGTGAGGAAAGAACAAATCATCAGTGTATTGAAGTGGTTTGAGGTACTATTACAACCGCAAAATTTTAACAAATTCCATGAGGATACTGCTTGACGAAAATTTGCCCAAAAAGCTAAAACTTGACTTTGCCAAACACGAAATTTATACGGTGCATGATAAGGGCTGGACAGGTAAAAAGAACGGTGAATTGATGAAATTATTGATGGACAATGAGTTTGATGTACTATTCACATTTGATAAAAACTTGGGGTTTCAACAAAACTTTGTCAAATACCAATTAGCCGTTTTTGTACTTAACGCTGCCGATAACACGTATGATGTACTCAAAAACTTGGTAGGCAAAATCAATGAGGCATTGGAAAAACCTTTGCAAATAGGGGTTACAGAGATTAAGGAGTAATTTACCAAATTGAATGAAAAAGGACATGGAAACACTAATTTTTGATGACAAGGGGAATTTGCAGCCGTATAAAAATTGATAATCAAAATAGGGAAGGAATATGGAGATAAATAAAAAACTAAATCTTTTTAAAACAATGAGAACAGCAGTAGAAGTATTTGATGAAATTAAGCAACTGCCTATGATAGAGCAGATACGCTTAGAACGCATGATAAGTGAGTGGGTACTAAACTATACAATTTCCTTGCTCATGCTCAATGCAGGTGCAGAAGCAAGCGAGGTAGATAGTTTTGAGCAAGGTGATTGTCAGGAATATGATATACCTTCTGCTTATTCAGGAATTTGGGCTGATGAAAAACGAGATTTGAAACAAATTAGAGCAGAGGCATGGAAAAGAGAAAGATAATTTTGTGTGATAGTAACATTTTGTTTGACTACTTTCAAGGAGATACAAAAATTATCAAAGAGCTTGATGCACTGGGTTTTGAAAGACTTGGATTGAGTAGCGTAACGATAGCAGAGGCATATTTTGGTATGAAAAAGAATGAAATGAGGCTTACAAAGGAATTGGTAAGGAAGTTCAATATTTTTCATTTAGACAAGCAGATTTCTCAACAATTTTTAGATTTGATGTTTGAATTTAGAACTCTAATAGCTATTCCTGATGCACTTATAGCATCTACTGCTTTGGTTAATGGTCTGGAACTTTATACGCTAAATATCAAAGACTTTGATTTTATAGAAGGAATAAAACTGTATAAGCCAAAATTTTAGCTTGAAAAATCACGCTTATCCGCAAAGCTGGTAAGCGTGATTGCATGACAATAAAAAGCCTTACCACAAAGCGGTAAGGCTTTTTTCAATGAATAAAAATTTAGAAGCCTAAATGTAGGCAACTTTTTTAGGAAAAAGAAAAAACACCCCCTCCGCAAAGCAAAAAGGCTGTCTGATGTTTTTAATACAAAAAAAATATTTGCTATGACCAAAAAAAATATATCATTCTTTCAAATCTTTCAAACTATGCTTCACGTTCTTACAAGCAGTTGCCGTAAATGCAATGTGATTCAGTATATAAGGCAAGGCAAACAGTAAGCCTATTGCCAAGCCTCCAATAAACGACCATTTCAGGTATTTCAGGCGTTTTGCTTCTTCTTGCTCAAAGGTCTGCCTTTCTGATTTCTGTGGGGACTGTGGCGTTTTGCTCTCCACCTTCTTGTCTTTTTCCTTGTCTGTGGTTTTCTTTTCTTCGTTCATGGTAATCTTGATAAATATTTATTGCCAATACTGATACGACTATGAAAAAGACTACCCATGATACCCAAAAGTTTATTGGAGTATCGGCATAACAACACGCTGGGGTGTGGGTACAAGCACAATCGTATTTTATTTGTTTCATTTGTTTGGTGAGATTTTAAAGATTTCTACCTGCTCACCAGCGATAAGTCTATAAGCAGTATTAAACACAAAATTAATGCGTTCCTTTTGACTAAAACTGGTGATGTATTCGCTTTTGAAACCCAGTTTTAAGAGTTCAGCAAGCAAAATTTTCTTTTTACCTGCTTTCCACAAATTGCTTAGAATTTCGTGGTTTTTCTGCAATATTCTCAGCACATCAGCAAATTCAGTGGTTTTTTTTAACCTCTCTGTGTTGTGGTATCTGTTGTGGCATTGTGTAGAACAAAACCGTTGCTTTGCCCTTACAGGCTTATAGGATTCTCCACAAACATCACATTTCTTGTCTGTGAAAAAAATGAGTGGTGCGTTTTTAAGTGTCATAGCTGGGAAATAGTTTATTTTGAAAAGATAGCGTAAATAAAAAACAGTCCACACAAACACATCACACCAAAAAAACTATACCCAATTATTTTTTCGTATTTTTCCGATTCATCATTCTTTTGTGGCTGTGGACTTCCACAAGCAACAAAATCGCTGTATGATGAAGGGTTGTTTTGTCCTACAAAATCGCTTGTGGGTAATGGTACAGTTCCTTCTGTGAAATGGCTTATTAGTGGCGAATCAAAATTACTTGTGGGCAGTGTTTGCGGCACAAAATTTCCGTATTGGCTTTGATTTCCTCTAAGCAGTCCTACTGAACGCAATTTTCTTTGTGTTTCCTCTTTTTTGCGTTGTTTTTGTATAGCAATCTGCTCTAAACTACTCTCGGTCAGTCTAAGATTTTTATCTTTCATTTTTTTAAGTGGATTAAGTTCAATCAAAATACACCCAAAAATAAGAAATAGTTGCAAAAAAAACAAATTATTTTTCATGTAACTATTTGATTCTACGTTTTCTACGTTTTGCAAGTCTTTATCTACGTTTTGCTTACTCCTTTCCAAAAAAGTAAGTAAAAGTATTTAAGAAATGTGTAGTAATCGTTTCAGAAGTAGTTATAAACGATTATAAATGTTTTACTCACTTCTATATAGTGGCGTTCCTGTTAAAGATGCAAATGCTACATGAATTACGAAAATTTCGGAAAAATGAGGCTAAAATTTTCGGAAAAAAATCCGAATTTTTCCATCAAATTTTACGGAAAAACAAGGCAACATCATTTCGGAAAAAACAAGGCATAAGTTACTGATATAGAAAAGTTTATACAAAATATTTTTCGGAAAGATATAGCTACAAAACGAACATACAAAATGAGTGTGTGCTTGTAGTAGATTTTTTCGGAAAAATATAGCTATAAAATTTCGGAAAATATGAGCCTCTCCATGTGCCTTTTGTATTGTGTGGTGGCAATTACTTTCTACTTTTCTTTGATTTTTTTCTATGTTTTGATTCTACCATGTTCTGTGTTTCTACGTTTTGGGGAAAAGTAGAAAATACTGCTTAGAGAGGTGAGGCTTATCTCTGCTAAATATTTACGCATGATTGCAGACAAAATGCAAGAGTGATGGAAAATGTAAACCCCAGATTTTAGGGTTTACGGAGGTAGTGCAATAGGTTGATATTTATTTACTTAGCATGATTTTTTTGTGGTATATTTTACCATAGTTTTTAACCTTATTAAGTGGTTTTTTATCACCCTACTGTAAACCACGAATTTAGGAGTTGTTATAACTTGCGTGTAGTCAATGGGTTATAAATTTTACGTTGATTCCCGTCGAGGTTATTTTTAAACATAAATCATTGATTATCAAGTAATTACAAAATAAAAAGATGTAAACCACGAATTTTATGGTTTACATCTTTTTTTAATTCACTGATTATCAATTACTTAAAAATTATTTGCTTGTATTTCTGCTTTTATTTTCTTCCTAACTACCTCATTAGCAACTCATTAAAATCCTTGTGTTTTTGGTAAATCGTAGAACGGTCGTGGACTGTGCCTGTGAAATTGGATTGGGTTTCATAGTTTGGTAAATGTTGTTTGAGATGATTTTACTAAGAATCTATGAAATAAATGTTTAAACATTTAATTACGAGCCTGTTTTTTCCAGTTTTTCTTTAACAATTATTTTCTTAAAAAATCTTAAAAATGGAACACAATGTTCCACTAATGTTCCACTTTTTTAGTAGCTAAATTATTGATTATTAACATTTTAATAAAGAAAAACGAGTGGAACATCTGGAACACCTCTTTTTATGTTCCACCTTAGAATAATCCTATTTAAAATATTAAACTGTTGATTTACAATGGTTTAAGTAAAAAAGAGGTGGAATATCTGAAATATTGATTTTTTGGCATACCTCAAAACAACTATTTTTTAACGGTTAAAATATTGATTATTAACATTTTAAGAAATAAAAACGAGTGGAACATTTTAACATTTATTTTGATATTATGCCCTATTTAATTTTTCTTTTGAATTATTCTAATAATTAAGTTTTACCCCTTTTTTAAAATGTTCCACTTATATCTATATAATATATTATATATCAATAAGTTATAAGGAAAACAGTGGAACATTTTTGGAACATTTTGGAACAAAGTGGAACATTGTTCCACTAAGAAACGAAAAAATTAAATGTTTAAACATTTAATTTAAACCCGCCTTTTTCATTTTCCTGTTTACGGTTGTATGCGTTATTCCAAGTAAATCACTAATTTGTCTATTGGATTTGCCCTGTTTGTGTAGTTCTATAATGGCACTTTCTCGTTCTTCTTTGTCGTGAGGCGTTTTCAGGTGAGCTTGCTCGTCATCAGTCCCTATAAAACGAAAACGAGTGAAATTATGCGGTTTTTCAATCTCGCACAAAATCACATTGTCGCTGTCAAATTGTTTGTCCCCATGCCTGTATTTGAGTTGTTTGATATACTTCATTTTGCTATCACCTGCACTCTGCCCTATGGCAAAACAAGCATCACAAAGATTGTAGAGGTTTGCGCTACCTGCCAAGTCGTTTCTCGTGATGGCATTGGCAGGGTTTCTTTTGGGGGTATGTCCCAGTACGAGTAAAGATACATTGTTCTTCTTTTTGAACTGATTGAGGGTTTTTGCCAGTTCCATCGCGCTCTGTGTATCTTGCGTATTTTGCGTTTTTAGGGCGGTGAAGTTGTCAATAATGATGTGTTTGATGCCTTTTTCTGCTATTTCTTTCTGTAAATCCTCATATAAATACTTCTCAAATTCTTTGATGTCCTCAAAATCGGGGTTAAGTTCTGACCGCGAGAAATTGGCAGAGAAATCGTAGTGATTTGTTAGTGTTTTATCAGGTTGTTCTATGGAATAGCGCATCTCAAATTGTTTGGCGGACAATTCAGCGTCCAAATAAAGTATGGGCGTGGGCGTGCTTACCAACAAATCGTTGTCAGTGGGTTCGTTATACACCCCCCCTTTTGCCAAAGATTCTGCAAGCTGTACCGCAAGCAGAGATTTTCCCAGTCCTGAATCTCCAAAGAAAATGCAAAAATCACCCTCACGCCACAAATCAAAAAATAATTTGCTGGGTGCGGGCTTGCCTTTGACTTCCTCAATCCAATCGTTTACGGATTTGGTGATAATAGTTCGCGGTGGGCGTGCTTGCTCTGGCAATACAGACGGCGCGGTAAGTGGACTTTTTAATATTTTTTTCATGCGGTTTTTTCTCCTTTCTGTATTGTAAAATCTGCGTAATTGCGGTGTAAAGGCTTGCCTTGTATTTCCAAACAACGAATAAGCCCAAAATGCTAATTTTTCGTTTTCGTCGTCTATTTTTTGCATAGCAAGGTCAATCCTACCGCGGGTGAGTGTGTAATATATTTCAAGATATTTAGCCTCAAATTTCTCTGCTTTGATTTGGTAGGTTTTGGCAGTGCTACGCAATACGGCGGTTTTTTTCTGCTCGGTGGTCGACGTTGGGTGATGGAGAATATCCAGTAGCTCGCTTTCATCAATACTGTATTTATTTACAAAATTATTGATGCTTTGGGCAAAACTTACCAATTTATTGTATTCATCAATGAAGGGTTCAAAGGAATCAATGAAGTTTTGAAGTATCTCTATCTCATTTTTAAGGTTGTGGTTATCAGGAAATCTTGTATAAGAATTGCGTTTTTTTGCTACCAAATCAACCAATCGTGAATAGTTGGTTTCTAAATCTTTTCCTTCAATTTCTTGCTTTTCCGTACTTTTTT
Source organism: Cytophagales bacterium (assembly GCA_013298985.1). GTDB lineage: Bacteria > Bacteroidota > Bacteroidia > Cytophagales > Thermoflexibacteraceae > Thermoflexibacter. The sequence continues at coordinate 262 of JAAFJS010000252.1, read as the reverse complement.
TCATACCTTTATACTGTTAAAAATTATAATAATTTATTAATAATGAATCAGTTAGATAATAATTAATGATTTTTATTTAATTAAAAAAAAACCTTTGAAAACTCCATGACTGCTTGTCATGGAGTTTTTTTTATTTTGGACTTGTTTAGTTGAAATTTAACTATATTTACAAAAAAATATATACTATGAATAAGTTACCCGTTTACGTTTTGGAGAGTGATTTTACGAACTATGTTTTACCTCATTTAAGCCATAAGTTAAA
>JAAFJS010000251.1 GCA_013298985.1 Cytophagales bacterium | reverse complement strand
AGTGTAACAAAAGCAGCAAACTTAACTTATTCAATAACTACCATAACTAATGACGGTTTGCCCGCAGTCAAGAGTCAAGAATCTGATTTACAGGCTTTACAAGGAAAAGCAGCAGGAGTAACGATTAGAGGCGCAGCTTCTTTGTATGGTTCTCGTTCTCCTTCTGGAAAGGATTTAGCAAATCTTTTGGGTATAGAAACTATTGGTAACTTTAACGAAGTCAATGGGTTGCAAAATATGCCCAATACCATGCGCCGCAATTTTAGGGATTATGGGTATTGGCAGCCGCACTTAAAAACGGACAAAAACGGCAAGGCAAAATTTGAAGTCAGTTTCCCTGACAATGTAACTTCTTGGAATACTTATATTTTGGCAATGACCAGCCAGCGACAAAGTGGCTTCCAAATAGGACAAATCAAGGCTTTCAAACCTTTGATAGCAAGCCTGAGTACACCTCGTTTTCTCTTGGAAGGAGATACTACTTACTTGATTGGCAAGGTGTTGAACTATACAGAGGATACAGTAAACGTGCAGGCAAACTTTGATACAGGGGTGCAAAAAGAAGAGAGCAATTTCAAAGTAATTCATTCTCAAATCCAAAAAAGGCAAATAGTTGCCAATCAGAAAGATAGCCTTACTGCCTCCTTTTCATTTCAATACAAAGATTATTTTGACGGAGAAGAGCGCAAAATTCCTGTATATCCCGTAGGCATGAAAAAGACTGACGGTCAGTTTATTATCTTAGATAAGGACACTACTTTTACCATAGATTTGCCCAAAGGCACGCAAGTTTCTGCTTTTGGTACGCCCTTGCGCTGGCTACTGACCGAATTGGACGAAATCAAGTATTATCAGTATGAGTGCAACGAACAACTTGCCTCCAAACTCACTGCTTTTTTGATGGAAAAACAAATAAGGGCAACACTGCAAGAGCCTTTCAAATACGAAAAAGATATTTTGAAAATCATTGATAAACTGAAAGATAGACAAAAATCGGACGGTACTTGGGGCTGGTTTATAGATTCTCCTACCAATGAGTGGATGACCGCCAAAGTGATGCAAGCACTTCACTTTGCCGAAGCAGAAGGTTACAAAGTGCCGCACTTAGCAAAGGCAGTACAAGTGGCAAATACACTTTTGATAGAAAAAAATTTGAAACCCATTGATTCTGCGTGGGAACTGTATGCTTACTTGGATTTATTGGGCTTGCTTTCTGAGCTAAAAGTGGCAATCAATTATCAGGCTTTTTTGGGCAAATTAGACAACATAAAATTGGATAAAGACCTCCATACGCAGCTTAAAATATTGAAAATCAAAGTAGAAAACGGTTTAGAAAGCGGAACAATTACCAAACTCTTGCGCCTGAAAAAAGAAACTTTGTTTGGCTCGTACTATTTTGGCGAAGAAAGTTATCACTGGTACGACAACTCCATTCAGAACACCTTGCTTGCTTACCAAATCCTGAAAACGGCAAATGCACCCCAAGAAACCCTGAAAAAATTGCGTTATTACTTCTTTGAGCAGAGGCGCAAAAGTGCTTGGCGCAATACGCACGAAGCGGCGGCAATCTTGCTTGCTATTTTGCCCGATATCGCAGACGTATCTGCCTCCAAAGACCTGTCTTTGACCTTTTCTGGCGCAATTGATGAAAAAATAGAGGCAATGAGCAAGCCTTTTACGACTACTCTTTCCGAAAATGGAAAACTCATTGTCCACAAGAAAGGGAATACGCCCATTTACTTTGCTACCATGCAAAAAACGTGGATTCGCCCCGCTACTCGTATGGGAGAAGATTTTGAAGTAATGACTACTTTTTGGCAGGAAGAAAAACCTGTAACTGCCTTTCAGTCAGGCAAATCCCTTATGATGGAAGTACAAATAAAAGTCAAGAAAAAAGGAGATTATGTGATGATAGAAATTCCCATTCCTGCGGGCTGTACGTATCAAAATCAGTCGTCTGGGTTGTCTGTGAGGACACAGACAACGGCGGCAATGGGGGAATCGCATAGAGAATATTTGAAAAACAAATTGTGTATTTTCTTGGAAAAGGTAGAGGAAAGGACTTATACCTTTTCCATTCCCCTACAAGTCAGATACCAAGGCACTTACACCGTCAATCCAGCCAAAATAGAGCTGATGTATTTCCCGATTTTCAATGGCTATGAGGCGGTGAAAAAGGTGAGGATAGAGTAGCAAAAGGCAAAAATGAGGCAAAAAATTGATTTTGGGCTGATTTTTCGTATCTTTGTAAAAAGTAAAACGAATAAAGTTATGGCATATTCAGATTTTAAAACCTTACAAATCCTCAAAAAAGAAACAGGACTTTCTTACCAGTTGCAAACCTTATTTCCTCCACTCATTCAGGGTTTGCAACCTTCTGAGCATCTTTTGTTTGATTTGCAAGAAGCAAAAACGTATGGTTTACTTTCAGAAAAAGCAAAATCAGAAATGCTGATAACCCCTTTATTGAAAGAAGTGAGGCGCAAAAATAGCAAAGAAATTTCCTTTCTTTCAGGAGTAAGTTTGGATACAAACATCGAGAAGCTAAATGGGGTTTGTGATTATATTTTTAGTGCAGTACCACGTGCTTTGGAGCTTACTGCCCCTATTTTCTGCATTGTCGAGGCAAAAAATAGAACAGTAGAAGAAGGTTTTGCCCAGTGTGCTGCTGAAATGTATGCTTCTTATTTGTTTAACGAGCAAAACAACGAAAGACAAAATGTAATTTACGGCGCAGTAACCAATGCCTACGAGTGGGCATTTTTGAAGTTTGAAAATAACCTGATATTCATTGATGAAGACCGCTATGCCTTACAAAATTTGGAAATATTGTTAGGCGTTTTTCAAATAATCATTGATACTTATAAAAAATAACAAAAATGTCCCGAACAGAACTTTCTGCACTTGGCGAATTTGGCTTGATAAATCGAATCGCAAAAAGCACAAAAATAAACAATAAAAGCACCCTCAAAGGCATTGGTGATGATGCAGCAGTGATTAGGATAGGTGATTCCTGCCAATTAATCTCTACGGATATGCTGGTGGAAAACATACATTTTGACCTTTCTTATACGCCTCTGCCGCATTTGGGCTACAAATCCGTAGCGGTCAATGTATCGGACATTGCGGCGATGAACGGTACGCCAGAGCAGATAACGGTCAGCTTGGCTCTGAGCAATCGCTTTTCTGTGGAGGCTATTGACGCACTTTATGAGGGCATTTTTGCCGCCTGCGAAGACTACAAGGTGGACTTGGTCGGCGGCGACACGACTTCCTCGCCCAGTGGCTTGGTCATCTCGATTACAGTGATTGGCAGGGCAAATCCTGAACAGATTGCATACAGGAATGGCGCAAAAAAAGGTGATATTCTTTGCGTTACGGGCGACTTGGGCGCGGCGTACATGGGCTTGAAAATCTTACAAATGCAGAAGGTAGAATTTCTGGAAAACCCTCAAATGCAACCCCAATTAGAAGGAAGAGAATATGTAGTGAAGCGACAACTCAGACCCAATGCGCGCATGGATATTATTCACGAATTGGCTGATAATCAGGTAGTCCCAACGGCAATGATTGATGTTTCTGATGGACTTGCTTCCGAGATTTTGCACATTGCTACGCAGTCGGGCGTGGGCGTGATGGTCTATGAAGACAAGCTACCCATCGACCGCGAAACTTACGAAGTTGCCATCAATGATTTCAAAGTAAGCCCCTCAATTTGCGCGCTAAACGGCGGTGAGGATTACGAATTGCTTTTCACCATCAAGCAAGAAGATTATGAAAAACTCAAAACCCACGAAGATATTTCTTTCATTGGCTATATTACTGACGACAAGGAGGTAAACTTAGCAACCGCAGGTGGACAAAAAGTACCGATGGAGGCGCAAGGCTGGAATCATTTTAAGGGAAAACAGTCATAAGCTAACAAAATCTCGCTGCTACTTTCATTTCCTTGCCTTGGTATTCATAAAAACCTTTTCCCGTTTTTGCGCCCAAATGCCCTGCGTTCACCATATTGACGAGCAAAGGGCAGGGAGCATATTTGGGATTGCCAAAGCCATGATACATCACCTCCAAAATAGATTTGCAAACATCTAAACCAATAAAATCTGCCAAATGAAGCGGTCCCATGGGGTGCGCCATGCCCAGTTTCATCACATTATCAATTTCCTCTACACCCGCTACACCCTCAAAAAGTGCATAAATAGCCTCGTTAATCATGGGCATCAAAATACGATTGGCGATGAAGCCAGGATAATCATTGACCTCAACAGGTGTTTTTTCCAGTTTTTCAGTCAGGCTCATCACTGCGCGGGTAGTTTCGTCAGAAGTGGCATAACCTCTGATAACCTCGACTAACTTCATCACAGGCACAGGATTCATAAAGTGCATACCAATTACGCGGTCAGGGCGCGCAGTGGCACTTGCGATTTGGGTAATGGAAATGGACGAGGTATTGCTTGCCAAAATCGTATGTGCAGGACAAAGTGCATCTAAGTTTTTGAAAATTACTGCCTTGATTTGAGGATTTTCCGTTGCTGCTTCTATCACCAAATCTGCATTTTCTACGCCTTGTTCTGTTTTGGTAAAAGTAGTGATGCGTTTTAGTATATTTTGTTTATCTTCTTCGGTCAAGATTTCTTTTTTTACCTGTCTATCCAAGTTTTTTTCTATCACGCCAAGTGCTTTGGCAAGTGCATCTGCGGAAATATCTATCAGTGCTACTGGATAGCCAAACTGGGCAAAAACGTGGGCAATGCCGTTGCCCATTGTGCCTGAGCCTATAACTGCTATATTTTTCATGGTTGTTTTATTTATTTTGTCTTAGTTATGAAATAATCCCAAGCCGCTTTTGCGATGTCAGCAATGATTCTTTCATTCGTTTTTGCGTCTTCGGTTGAGTTAGTTACAAAAACGCTGATAAAAAAATATTGCCCATTGGGTAAAAATATAATCCCAATGTCGTTCACTGCGGCAGTGATGCCTTCTTTATTCGTTCCTGACCACCCTGTTTTGTGGGCAACCACAGTTCCCTTTGGCAACTGACCTTTTAATCTGTCCATGCCTGTTTCGGTTTGTTTCATCACAGTCCAAATGAAGTCATAACTTTTGGGGGATAAAAACTTTTGTTTTTTGTCATAAAAAGAAGCCAATACCTCATTTGCTGCTTTGGGAGTTGTCCAATTTTGAAATTGTAAATCCCAATTATTTTGCATCACTTCCTCATTGATTTTGATTTTGATGTCTTTAAAATTGTTTTTCACAAAATAATCTTCTACGATTTGCGTACCACCTACCAATCTTAGCAAGGCATCGCAGCCCACATTATCGCTTTGGGAAACTGTATAGGCTAAGATTTTTGAAATGGCGAGCCTCGCCCCGTTGGGGTAATCCTCTCTAAGCGGGCTATACAGCTTGGGCAAAAGGTCTTTTTTGAGAATTTTTATTTTTTGATGAAGCGAAAACTTCCCTTGGTCGATTTGGGAAAGCACCGCCAAGGCAATGTGAAACTTAAATACACTTTGCATGGGGAAATGCCCATCGCCATTCAATGAAAGCGTATCTTTTCCATTATTTCCCATAATAGCAACACCAACTACCACCTTTTTTGTCGAAACAATTTGCTGTATTTGCTGCCGTAACGCATCTGTCGTTTGAGCAGATAGTTGGAAAAAAACAAATAGAAATAGGAATGTGGTGAAATGAAATAACTTAATCATACTTTTTTACTTGCTTTTAAATAGAAGGAACTATTATACAAAAGTAATATTTTTTAGGATTTCATGTAGTGATTCATCTGAAAAACTAAGTTTGCATTAAAAATGTGAGTAAGTGATTTTTTTTATAACTTTATGCACCAAAACCGTTAATAAAATCAAAATTTATGAAAATCCTAACCGCCGAGCAAATACGTCAAGCTGACCAATATACGATTGAAAACGAGCCAATTAGCTCTATAGACCTGATGGAGCGCGCCGCCGAAAAATGCACAGATTGGTTGCTGCACGACAGCGATTCTCCGCTTAATGTCTTTTGGACAAGCGGCAAGCGGTCTGTCAAAATCTTCTGTGGGGCGGGCAATAATGGCGGAGATGGGCTGGTGATAGCACGCAAGCTGGCAGAAGAAGATTTCCCTGAGGTACAAGTATTTTTGGTGCTTTTTTCTGACAAATTTCCCCCAGATTTTCATACCAATATGGAAATTTTACTCACTTTCGAGGAAAGTTTGCCAAACCTCAAAATTGACTACCTCAAAGATGAAAACAACCTGCCCAAACTCCACAAAGACGATGTAGTAATTGACGCTATTTTTGGCTCAGGGCTAAACAAGCCTGTTACAGGCTTTACAGCCGCGCTCATTCAGAAAATCAATGAAAGTGGTGCATCTGTTATCGCGATAGATGTTCCTTCGGGATTATTTGCAGAAACCAATGCAGATACAGACACAAGGGCTATCATCAAGGCAAACCATACGCTGACTTTTCAGTTTGAGAAGTTGTCTTTTCTTTACGACCAACACTATATTTTTACAGGTGAAGTCAGTGTGTTGGCGATAGGTCTGCACCCAGATTTTATAGCACAGGTAACGACTAATCACTTCATTTTGACCGAAGAATATGTTGAAAAAATAATAAGACCCAGAAACAAAATTGCTCATAAAGGAAATTTTGGTCATGCGCTTTTGGTCGTGGGTAGTGAGGGCAAAATGGGCGCAGGCATACTGGCAGCGCGTGCCTGCTTGCGCGCTGGCATAGGCTTACTCACCTTGCACATTCCCAAATGTGGCTATCAAATCCTACAAACAACTGCCCCCGAAGCAATGGTCGAGATAGACAAAAAGAAAAAGTTTATTTCTCATGTTTTTTCAGAAACGGCTGATTTAGAGAAATATACGGCAATCGGCATCGGCTGCGGCATCGGCAAAAACAAAAAAACGGTGCAGGCTTTTCTTGATTTGTTGCAGGCGTATCAAAAGCCAATGGTGATTGACGCAGATGCACTCAATATTTTGGCAGAAATCCCCACTTCTTGGGATAGTATTCCTGTCCATAGTATTCTCACGCCCCACCCCAAAGAATTTGAACGACTTTTTGGGAAAACGCCTAACGCCTCTGCGCGTCATCAGCTACAGCTCGCCATGTCCAAGCAAAGGCAGATTTTTATAGTGCTTAAAGGCGCAACTACCTGTATCACCACGCCCGACGGCAAAAGTTATTTTAACAACGAAGTAGGCAATGTAGGCATGGCAACAGGCGGAAGCGGTGATGTACTGACAGGCATTATCACTTCCTTACTAGCGCAGGGCTATACCGCAGAGGAAAGTGCCTTAATGGGTGTATATCTGCATGGACTGGCGGGAGATATAGCCCGCAATCGCTTCAACGAAGAAAGTATGATTGCCAGCGATATTATCAGAGCCTTACCCAGGGCATTTAACAAGTTCAAAGAGCCTGATTTGCCGTTTTGAGATTATTAAATATGAATTTTTTGTTGTTTTTTATATCTTTGTTAATTACATAATTGTTCATTACTCATTTTTTGACGATGAAAAAGAACTTCTTTAAAAACTTCTCAAAAATATTTTTTTGGATAGGTCATCAATTTCGTTTGCTAAAAAATTACCTTTTTTCTTTTGATTGGAAATATGCTTTTCGAGAACTCTTCCTCATTGTAACGGGCATACTCGTCGCGCTCACGATTAATAACTGGAATGACGGGAGAAAACAAAAGCAAAACGAAATTAAGATGCTCAAAGAACTCAAATCAAGCCTAAATAGCGACTTGCAGGACTTAGAGAGCAATATTGCATGGCTTGAAAAATATGCTAAAAGTAAAGAAATCCTGATGGATACAGAAAAAACAGGCTACCATGATACGCTTAATAATCATCTTAATAGCCTAATTTATGATGATATTTATCTGGTGGTCAATCGTGGCTCTTTTGAAAGTCTCAAATCGCTGGGACTGTACCTTATCTCTAATGACAGCATACGATTAGAAGTGGTAAATTTGTACGAATACAGCTACAAAGTACAGGAAATTAACGAAAATAAAAGAAATAACTACATAGCAGCAAAGGCAAAAGAATTTGCGAAGGAAGTAATGCTTCTACACGAGCTACCTGAAGGGAAACAGGCTCGCTATAAAAATCTATTTGAGAACACAGATTTTAAGGTATTTCTCTATCAGGCATATAACTTTGACCGTTTTAAATATTCTCAATATGTTTTTTTTAAAGCAAAACTGAATGACATTGATAAAAAAATAAGGCGTGAAATAAAGCGATTGGAGTGAACAAATTAGGCGGAATGTAAGGAAAAACCAATTCACTCACTCAAACAGGCTGTATTGGCGGTCAGTAAAATGGTGGGCTTTGCCCCCTCAAAGAAACAACCAATGCCAGGTATCAAAGTATTAGCACAAGCATTAGAACGTCTATAT
>JAAFJS010000250.1 GCA_013298985.1 Cytophagales bacterium | reverse complement strand
CCCCCAGTTGCACTGCGCCTCCAGAGGGGGAAAACAGCCTTTTGTCCCCCTTTGGAGGGGGTGGGGGGAGGTCATCATACAATTAGAATCATCACTAATTTAATTTGCCTCTAAAAGCAAAAGGAGAGAAGGTGCTTTATCTTTTTCAAACAACCTCAAATCTCAAACTTCGATATGACCAATACACAAATCTTGACTGATATACAGACTACGGTTCTTGCAGATAAGGAAGAAATTTTGAACGATTATCGCGTGGCTTGTGAAAGTCGCTATGCCAGCCTTGCGGGGCGCAAGGAAGTTTTTGCAGGCAAGGCAAAGTTTGGCATTTTTGGTGATGGAAAGGAAATCGCCCAAATCGCGATGGCAAAGGCGTTTAAAAAAGGAGATTGGCGTTCGGGTTATTATCGCGACCAAACCTTTATGTTTGCACTTGACGAACTCACCTTAGAAGCCTATTTTGCCCAACTTTACGCGCACGCAGACCTTGACTTTGAGCCTGCCACCGCAGGCAGAACGATGAATGCTCACTTCGTAACGCGCAGTTTGAATGACAAAGGAGAGTGGAAAGCACTGAGCCAAATGCACAATTCGGCAGCAGATGTTTCCTGTACCGCAGGGCAGATGCCGCGCTTGGTGGGCTTGGCGTGGGCATCCAAAATTTTTCGTAATAATCCTGATTTGCAGGCATTTAGCGAGTTTTCTATTAATGGAAATGAAGTTGCATTTGGGACAATCGGCAATGCGTCCACCTCCGAAGGTCATTTTTGGGAGGCTGTCAATGCGGCGGGAGTATTGCAAATTCCGATGCTATTGGCTATTTGGGACGACGGTTTTGGGATTTCGGTGGGGCAGGAATACCACACCACCAAAGGCGATTTGTTTAAAGTTTTGCAAGGATTCCAACGCACTGATAATGAGCAAGGTATAGAGATTTTTCAGGTCAAAGGCTGGGATTATGAAGCCCTCTGCCGCACCTACCAATATGCCGCCAACATTTGCCGCCACGAACACGTGCCTGTGGTCATTCACGTTTGCGAAATGACTCAGCCACAGGGACACTCCACTTCTGGCTCGCACGAACGCTATAAAACCAAAGAAAGATTGAAGTGGGAGGAGGAGTTTGACTGTTTGCGTAAATTCGAAGACTGGATTTTGGCAAACGGCATTGCACCACAGCAGGAACTCCAAGAAATCAATCAAACCGCAAAAATAAAAGTCAATAATGCAAAATTAAAGGCGTGGCGTAGCTTTGTCGATTCCCTGAAAAACGAATACGAAACTGCCTTAAATTTATTAGAAGAAGCCATACAACATCTTCCTAACCAGCATCTTGCCCAAAAAAACCAACTTACCCAAGTCAAAGAAGATTTGAGAAAAACCTTAAATCCGATTTATTCTGACGGTGTACGCGCAGTAAAAAAGGCATTGCGAATCATGCGGTTTGAGGAAAAAAATAGCAAAACTAAGTTACAATCTTGGCTGGATGGGGCTTTGAAAGAAAATACAGAACGATTTAGCTCTCACTTGTATAGTCAGTCGGCGCAGTCAGCACTCAAAGTGCAGGAGGTCAAAGCCGTTTATGATGAAAATAGCCGCTTGGCAGACGGGCGGGAGGTTTTACAAGCAAATTTTGATAAAATATTTGAAATCAATCCCTTAGTCATTGCTTTTGGGGAAGATGTAGGCAAAATAGGTGATGTGAATCAGGCTTTTGCGGGTTTGCAAGCAAAATATGGTGAAATTAGAATTTCTGATACAAGCATTCGCGAACTCACCATCATCGGGCAGGGCATCGGGGCGGCAATGCGCGGCTTGCGACCTATCGCCGAAATTCAATATTTGGACTACATTTATTACGGTTTGCAGCCCTTGACTGATGACGTTGCCTGCCTCCAATACCGCACCAAAGGCGGACAAAAAGCACCTATCATTGTTCGCAGCCGCGGGCATCGCTTAGAAGGAATCTGGCATTCTGGCTCTCCAATGGGAATGTTAATACACGCATTACGAGGAATGTATATTCTTGTGCCGCGAAATATGACGCAGGCGGCAGGTTTTTACAATACACTTTTGCAGTCAGATGATGCCGCGCTCGTGATTGAATGTCTGAACGGCTATCGCCTCAAAGAAAGGATACCCAAAAATTTGGGAGAGTTTACTGTTCCTTTGGGTATGCCCGAAACTATACGCGAGGGCAGAGATATTACCATCATCACTTATGGCTCGATGTGCCGAGTCGTGATGGAAGCGGCGGAACAACTGCATGAAGTTGGGATTTCTTGCGAAGTCATTGATATACAGACACTTTTGCCTTTTGATATTCACCATTCTATCGTCAAATCTATTCAGAAAACCAACCGCGTTATTTTTGCAGATGAGGACGTACCTGGGGGCGCAACTGCGTACATGATGCAAGAGGTGATAGATGGGCAGAACGCGTATCAATATTTAGACTCGAAACCTGTCTGCGTGTCCGCAAAGCCACATCGCCCGCCCTACGGCAGTGATGGAGATTATTTTTCCAAACCCAATCCCGAAGATATTATTGATGCAGTTTATGCAATCATGGGCGAGGTAGAGCCAGAGAGATTTCCAGATTTGTATAGCATAAATGCCTAATATTGCGCTGCTTATCTCAATACTTTCATGCTTTGCGTATTCACAAAAAGTATATCACCCACCTCGTCGTAGCCCTGAAAAACTGCTGCGCCCTTGTGCTTGATGAGTTCGGAACGTACACCCAAAATGGTCAAATCAGCATATTTAGATTTCTGATTGATTACATTTTTGGTATTGCCACTTTCTTTTTGCGAAATAAACTCCACATTACTCGCCGAAATGGGCAGTCGTCCTGCATAAATCAAGTCCATGAGGTTTTGGCGTTGCTCTGACATTTCAGTTTCAGGATAAATCGCAAAAATCTTAATGCTTGCTTCCTTCCAGTCAGGGTGTCCGAGCAAAATGTAGGCGAGCAAAATCATCAAGTTGGCGTTTTCGTAGTCATTCGAAGTTATCCAAATGTGAATTTCATTTTTGAAGCCAAAATGTTTTTCCGAACTTGCCAACACACAAACGTCAAAATCTCCCGCCTTCACCAACTGAAAATTATCGACAATATCTTCTGCTTCTTCCTGATGATTTTTTGAAAATTCAAACAAAATCACATTGTTTTCCTTTCCAGCAATGCCAGGAATCTGAACAACTTGGACGATTGCCGTTGTAAATGAAGGACTTATCAGCGTATCAATAAATACATTGCTTTCAGTTTGTTCAGAAGTATTGACCAGCAGTTTGAAAGCCTCTTTTGCCTCCACATTGGTTTCTTTGGAAAAATAACCATCAATCAGGTGAATGTACGTTCCAAAACCATAACGATAAGAGAACCAGCGCAATAGCTCAAAGGCGGAAGTACGTTCAAAAGAATGAGGCGAAAGACAAACAATGGAAGGTCGCCAATGCTCTGCCTCTGGTTCTTTTTTTACTTTTTGTAAAAAAACTTGCAAGCGACGACTAAGCTGGAACGTAACTCCCTGAAAAATAACGGATAAGCCCTGCGTTTTGTGTTGGAAAGAGCTTACACCAAAATATACCAACGTCATAAATGCCAAAAACAACAAGGTGTAGTTTAGCTTGATATTGATAGCCAAAAACAAGCAAACCACTGCGCCAATCAAGGAAATAAACCAACGCGAACGGAAGGAGGGACGATAAGCAGGGTCTGCGCCAAAATGTTCTAAAAAAGAAATCAGGCAGATAGACCCACAAGTAAGTGAAAATAAGATAGATACGACTTGCAAAAGGAAATCTAATTTATCAAATACCACCAAGACAAGCACAAAACCTGCGGTAATAATGATGGCGTTTAGTGTTTCTGGGAGGTGATTTTTATCTCTGTGAATCCTTGATAACCACCGATTTAGGCGCACCGAAGGGAATACTCTATCTGCCGCTAATCCTTGCAAAGTTCGCCCTGCTATCAGCATAGAGCCTACGGCAGAAGAAATACAAACCGCCGCCAGCGCAGTAGGCAAAATAACGCTTGAAGAAGTGATTTTATACATCATAAACGGGTCTGCGGCGAGCATAACGGGAGAGGCAGACATATATAACTTGACCATGATGACCATAAAAATAAACATCGCAGAAATCACAGAGGTAATAATTCCCAACGGAATGGCGCGCTTGGGGTTGCGTAAATTTCCTGAAAAGCCCAGCCCCGCCGTTACGCCACAAAAAGCAGGGAAACAAAGCGTAAATACATCAAAATAGCGCAAATTGTGGTCTATGTGTTCGCCTAATTTGGTAATGGAAAGAGAAGGGTGATAAGCATTATCACTCAGTAAAAATAACAATAAACCTATTGCCAGCAGAGGTACAACGACAAAAAGTGATTGGTACAAAATCGTATTGCCGCGATAATAAATCAAAATACAAAGAAAGATAAACGCAGGAATGCTTACTACTCTGTAATCATGTACGTAAATGCTTAAATCTGAGGCAATTAGATAGTCAAAAAAAGGCTCAAATGCTCGCGAAAAAGAGATAACATAAATAGCTACCAAGCCCGCCTGCGCCATGTAAAGCACCATGCCAATAGATGCCCCTGTAATCACACCAAAAGAACGAGAAATAATGAAATACTCGCCGCCGCCCTCTACTTTTTGATTGGTTGCTATCTCAGAAAGTGCCAAAGCAGTAGGGATAGTTGCCAAATGTCCCAAGATAATCATGCCCAAGCCCGCCAACAGCCCTACGTGGGCAACCACATACCCAAAGCGCAAAAGCATCACCGCACCAAGCAAGGTAGAAATAGTCAGGCAGAAAACAGGAATAGTGCCGAGTCCCTTGTATTTACTCCGTTCGTATCCGTTCGGCATAAAATTAAATATTTGTCCAACAATGTTTTACAATCAAAAAAATGACTGTTTCAAAATCACCGCAAATATAGCGTTGTTTTGATTATTCATAGAATCCTACTGGACATTTTGTGAATTGGGGTTAAAACATTTAGGGAAATAACGCCGTCAATAGCTGTTTTTCTCAAACACTAAGTTGATTTTTGGTAATAAATAGCTATTATCAAGGTACGTAAGCATACTGACTTTCATTAGTAATATAGCTCAAAATCGCCTTGATTTCCTCATCAGTCATAAAATCGTGGTTAGGCATAAATTGGTTGTACTGGTTGTAAAGGGCTACGGCATACTTATCGCCCTTCTGTATCGTTTTTTGAGGGAATTTGATGAAGTTGATGAGCCACTTCACTGTCCTGCGCTCTGTAACTTTTGCTAATGCGGGACCTACAACGCTTTCATTAATTGAATGGCATTGTTTGCAGTTACCGTTAAAGAGTTCTTGACCCTTTTCTATAATTTCAAAAGTTACTGTTGAATCTCCTGATGATAAGCGTTTTCTTAGATTTTCACTCTTTTGAATTTCCATAATTGCATTTCCACACCACCAATCATTCTTTTCATCTTCTTTTATATCTTTATTGAATACGTCATATTGCTCCATTTTCATTACTGCACTGCAAAACAGCACACAAGCAATGGTAGCAATGTAAAACCAAGTGAAATGTATTTTTGAGGGAAAAGGAGGAGATTTTTGAGGGAAATTTGTAAATTGGCAATGAAATTTAGAAAACGAAATAAGGAGAACACAATAAAATTTATTATTTTTACTAAAAAAATATTGACTATGACTGACCAACTCTTATATTCAAAAATTTTCTTGTTGCAATCTGAGCCACTCAAACAAGAATTACTCTTTTTCATTGATTATCTTTTGACAAGGCAATTTGCTGATAAACAAAATTTCCTGCTACTAATTTATTTGGTGGAAACCCCTTACTCCCTTACAAGTGGGAAGGCGAATAATTTGCTTGCCCCGATTACTTTGTGTCAAATATTCTTTATCTTGCTTCCGTTTTGGAGAACTCGCTTTTTCTAAAACACGCATATAGGCTCTTTTTTATTTTTTTATGATTTAGCACCACAAAAATATCAAATTTGAGCCTATTTGCTATTTTCCACCAAATACGGTAGTAACAGAGAAATTTAATATATTGAAAATGAATAATTTAAAAAACAAATTTGACTTAAAAGGAAAAGTTGCCATTGTTACTGGTGCAAGTAAAGGCATCGGCGAATCGATGGCAGAAATATTTGCAGAAGCAGGGGCAAAAGTAATCGTAAGCAGCCGTAAACAAGACGCTGTGGACGAAGTTGCCCATTCATTCAAGGCAAAAGGCTATGAAGCCACAGGCATCGCCTGTCATGTGGGCGAAATGAGCCAACTGAAAAATTTGGTAGAAAAAACCATAGAGATTTACGGTGGAGTCGACATTTTGGTCAATAATGCTGCCACCAATCCCGTTTTTGGTCCCGTCCTCAATACAGACGAAAGTGCTTTTGACAAAATCATGCAGGTCAATGTCAAAGCACCCTTCGAGCTTGCCAAACTGTGCTATCCGAGCATGAAATCGAGAGGTGGCGGCTCTATCATTAATATTAGTAGTATTGGAGGGCTTTCTCCAGAGCCATTGTTGGGGATTTATAGTGTGAGTAAATCTTCTGTGATTATGCTTACCAAAGTTCTCGCCAAAGAGTGGGGAATCGACAACATCAGGGCAAACGTGGTCTGTCCAGGACTTATCCAAACCAAATTTAGCGAGGCTCTCTGGAAAAATGAGGAAATGCTCCAAAAATCTGTCAAACATCTGCCTATTTCGCGCATAGGTCAGCCCGACGACTTGGCAGGAGTTGCCCTCTTTTTGGCTTCAGAAGCGGCTGCGTATGTTACAGGCTCCGTTTATACCGTTGATGGCGGCTATACTGTATAAATTTGGAGAGGTAAAGAATATTTTAAAATAGCAAAGCATTGATAATCGAACTTATAAAATAAGTATCATGGCGAAATTTAGACGTATTGATGTGGTCTTAAAAATGGAGGAAACAGGAATTATTCCCGTTTTCTACCATGCTGATATTGAGGTCGCGAAGGGCGTGATTGAGGCGTGTTACAAGGGCGGTGTGCGCGTATTTGAGTTTACCAATCGCGACGATTTTGCGCTTGAAGTTTTTACAGAGCTTAACAAGTTTGCTATCAAGCACTTCCCTGAAATGATATTGGGTATTGGAACGGTCTTAGATGCAGGGACAACAGCGATGTATCTCCAAGCTGGCGCAAACTTTGTAGTTTCTCCTATTTTGAATCCTGAAATGGCGCAGGTTTGTAACCGCAAAAAAGTGTTGTGGATTGGTGGCTGCGAAACGTTATCCGAAATATCTCAGGCAGAGGCATTAGGCGCGGAAATCGTCAAAATATTCCCTGGAGAGATGTTTAAGCCCACTTTTATCAAGGCACTCAAAGCCCCAATGCCCTGGACAAGCGTGATGGTTACGGGAGGCGTAAGCCCTACCAAAGAAAGTATAGAGGAATGGTTTAACGCAGGCGTAAGTTGTGTGGGCATGGGTTCGCAGCTTTTCCCCAAGGAAGTCTTACAAAATAAGGACTTCCAGTTTGTAGCACAAAAAGTGAGAGAATCTATACAAATAGTGCAAACATGGAAACAAAAAAGGTAGTTTTGGGGTTTGTTTGGATTTTAATTATTTTTTAATGCAAACATTACACAAAAAAATTAGTTAATTAGCATGAGATTTGTAACTTTGAGAGCAGAAAATTGCTTAATGCCCTCTGCTCTTTAGAACATATATTTTTTGAAATTCATCACTTATTTTAACACTTATAACCTATGTACGGTCAGAAATACGAATTTGATGACAAACAAAATGAGATTATTTTGAAAGTAGCTACCCGCATGAGCTGGGCAGGCTTACTTTTTATTATCTATGGTATTATCAACTTATTAGCTTATTTTTCTGCATTTTTAGTGATAGAGCCAGATTTTAGCGACACAGAGTTTCTGATGGAATTAGTGTACGAAGTGGCAGTAACGCTGATGTATATTGTGATTGGTATGCTCACTCTTTCTGTTGCTAAATACTTCAAATTGATTCATGGCACTGACGGCGAGGACATTACGCATCTCATGGACGCATTTCTTTCCTTGGCAAAGCTGAAAATGGTAGAAGTGGTACTTTTTGCGATGGTCATACTTTATATATTGGCTTACAAAATACCATTTGTAATCAAAATGCTCTCTGCTCCTGCGCTTCCAGACGCAACGATGTAAGGAATAAGTAAAAAAATAGTAACTATTCAGCCGTTTTGCAAAAAGGAGAAATTTTGATACAGATTGATATTTTTGAGTGTTTGAAAAACATTAAGTCCTTGTTTTTTGATGGTATCGATTACGCCTTGAATACGAGCATAGATTTTAGCTCCCTCAAAAGTTCTAAAACACATAGCGATTTTTTGCTTGATTTTAACGTGTCTGATTGCCCTTTCTGCCTCATTATTGGTAAAAGGGATATTTTCTTGACAAGCAA
>JAAFJS010000025.1 GCA_013298985.1 Cytophagales bacterium | reverse complement strand
CCATTAAGCCTTCATCTACCAGCTTTTTACAAGCAGCAACGCCATGAAGCGAAACAGGAATTTTGAAAACGGTTCTGGTGCGGTCTAAGCCCATGTCCAACTGGCGGTGCGCCTCTGCATAAATATCCTCTACGGTTTCACCTAATGCCTCGATTTGCAAGATAGGCACCATTTTCGCCAAGCGGAGAATCATGGCATCAATGTCTGTAACACCTTCTTTGTGCATGAACGTTGGCGTAGTGGTTAGCCCTGTCAGAAAGCCCAGCTTGAACGCTTCCTCTATTTCTTTGATATCAACTGAATCTAAGTAAAGTTCCATCTTTGGGAATTATGAGTTATAAATTATAAAAATGAATGAACCAGCAATGATTAACGATTAGTCATTCGTCATAAAAAAATACTTGCAAAGTTAATTTGTATTTTGAAAAGACGAAAGTTTTAGGTTAAAATATTGGATTTTGTTTTTTCAAATAAATTTTTGGATTTTTATAAGAAAATCAAGAATTATTGGTATCTTTACAAGCATATCAAAATGCACAAATTTCATTCACCATCTTTGACCTAACGCACATATCCAACTTAACCATTTAATTAAAAGAAGAAAATATGAGAAACCGAGACAAAAGTTTTGCGATTATCATTCCTTCTGTTGCTTTTGTGCTGTTGTACCTCACACTAAGCCTCGTTTTTGATTACGCAACGCATAGAAATCACATTCCTCTCAAAGAAAAAATTATCTCTTGGCAGAAAGAAGATAAGTTAGATTCTATTAATGCCCTTAAGCCTAACCCTACGCCTGTCAAACAAGTAGATTTTGTCAAAGAAGCGCAAGATTAAGCCCTTGCCCTGCTCAATACTTAATGACCAATTTGCCAAACTGCTTTCCTGCTTTCATCTCGTCAAAGGCAGAAATAATATCAGCAAATGGACGCACTGAATCTACAAATGGTACAATTTTCTGCTCATTCACTAACTGTATCATTTGAGCAAATTCTTCGTCATTTCCCATGGTAATTCCTTGAATAGTAATTTGATAGTAAAACATTCTATACAAATCCAGCGTAACGGGTAGCCCTTGTGTAGCACCATAAAATACAATTTTTCCTGCGGGCTTCATCATGCGAATAAAATCGCTGAAACCCTTGCCACCGCCGCTATCCACCACCAAGTTTAAGCCTTTTATCTTTTCGTGCAACTCCTTGTTCCAGTTTGCCTCTTTATAGTTTGCGCCTGCCATTGCGCCTGCTGCGACTGCTTTTTCTATTTTTTCCTTACTGCCCGAAGTTACATAGACATTTGCTTTTTTTGACAAGGCAAACTGCAAAGCAAGTGTAGCTACACCGCCACCTACGCCCGAAATTAACACATTATCGCCTGTTTGTGCGTTTCCAAATGTAAAAACAGCACGATAGGCAGTCAGCCCACCCAAGGGCAAGGTTGCCGCCTGTTCGTCAGTAAGATGTTCAGGTTTTATATGGAGTCGGTCAGTTTTGGTAACGATGTATTCTGCAAAAGTACCGTGTGTAGGCATTCCAAGAATCTGATAATGAGGTGATTGAAAACGTGGATTTTCTCCCCACCCTATGTTTGGATTGATAATTACTGTTTTCCCAAGCCAATGTTGGTCTGCTTCGTTGCTCACTTTTTCTACCACTCCGCACCCGTCTGACCCCAGCGTAGTATTGGGCTTGATGTTAGGATATTTGTCCTCTCGAATCCACTGGTCGCGATGATTGAGGGCGGCAGTAGTGAGTCTAATCAGTGCTTCGCCCTCACTGAGGCTGGGCGTGGGAATTTCCACTATTTTTAGTTTTTCCTTTGGGTCATCAGTAATTTGTAATGCTTTCATCTTTTTGTTTGGTGTCTTCCTAAGCCAGCAAAATAGCTATGTTTTTGCAAAGATAAAGAACTTTTGTAAATGAGAGCAGTTGTACTGGGGCAATAATTTTGCTTTGGTCAAAGATTTGGCAGACTGCCCGATTTGCAGCTCCTGAGCTACTACCTCTTGTTTGTAGTTTTTCTCTAAGCGGAAAGCCCTGATGCGTAGGGCAAGTTCGCGTAAGGTGATGTGTTTTGTAGGCATGATAAAAAATAGTAAAAGATTAGGTGTAATATTTATCAGAAATTGTATAGCTTCGTGCTGTAAAAGTGATAAGCAAAGCTAAGTAATGATTACATATCTATCAAAAAAATCACTGCATTATTTTATGGGTAATACCAATATCGTATTGGCAACACCCATAAAATACGTAGCTACAAATGCAGGTATTTTGAAACAAACCCTCTTACTTTGCCCTAAGTAAAAAGAACAAAACTTGCAAGTGTAATTTTTTTACGATAATCAATTTCGTAAACTTTAAAACAATCAAAACAATGAAAAAATTATCTTTTGAAGAAATGGAAAATGTAAGAGGGGGTATATTTTATATTCCACTCGAAACATATTGCGGAATTTTGCGTTATATTGTTTTCTTTGGCACTAAAGTACAGTCCGATGCTGCTGTTGAAGAATTTAATAATTCAGGATTTTGCTAATCCCTAAATTAATCTGAAAGAGTCATTAGAATGATGAAATTTTGATGATTCTTTCTTCCTTGTATTACATCAATCATTTAAAATACACTATACTATTAAGCTAATGAAAATCAATGCTTTAACATTTATTTTTACTTTATTTTTTTATGTTTCTTTTGGTCAGACATCAGAAGAAATCATAAGAAAGAACATAGAAATCTCATTTAAAGGGGACTCAAAGAAAATAATATCTTTATTGCGTAAAGGCAGATATATAATTATGATGATGGTGTCATTAATTGGAATCCTTTGGGAGGGCTTGAAACTACTAATGGAACAGTTCTATCGCCTTAGACCATGAGTCTGACCATGCTCATGATGATGCAAAAAATCATACTGCACATGAAACAAGGGCAAAAGAGAAAGACGAACAATATGGGAACAAAGAGGAGAAAAGAGTGATTACAGGTACAGAGTAGAAAACAGCAATAGCATTTGGAGAAATAAAAAAAGGAGGGGTAACAAGGAAAGACCACGCTGGTACACCTGTAATTACAACAAGTCCTACTTCAAATCAGATTAATAAAGCTGCTACATATAATTTTTTGATGAAATTACACAGTATTCATAGATGGAAAGGTTATGATGACAAAGCTAAAAAGTATGGTAAATAGATATGTTTTATATTTTTTTACAATCTGTTTTTTAATCTTCTTTCAATGTACCTCTACTCATAAAAAAGGTAATTTGTTGTTGCTTTTTTATAGTTCATATCAACCAGAGAGAGAATTTATTTTCTATGATGATACGATTGAAGTTTTAGACAGAAATGATAAATTAATACTGAAGATGTATATCAAAGAAAATAACCTATTGATAGACAGCCTCTTGTTTGGGCAGTTTAAATTAAAATACAAAAATATCTATAATGAGGTCATAACTTCTCAAATTGAAATTCATGAGCCTATAGATACATTAAAAATAGATTTATGTAAAAATAATTGGCAACAATACACAGAAAGCCTAATGATAAATGAACTTAAATTAGGAGATACACTTCGCATTATTGGAGTAGATTTTCATTTGGGCTGGTCAAAAAATCATAAAAGTATAAAAATTTGGAAAGCGCAAGATAATTATTTTGTTAATTTGTTGAAAATCAATAATGATAGTACTGATAATGATGAACTTTTTACAAAAAAATTGGGTAGAGAAATTAATGACATCAGGCGATTAGAAGTAGAACTCCGAAAAATAAAGAAGCTTTCTCGAAGTTGCGAACATCCTACTAACTATTATCTTATCAAGAATAAAGACACTTTGCAAATAACAGATGCAACTTGCAATGATTGGAACGGTTTATCAGAATTATATTATATTCTCAATGGATTTTCAAAAGATTAAATATCAATATTTTATGAGAAAAATTAGTTTTACCTTACTTTTTTACTGTATCTCTTGTATTTGTATATATGCCCAATCAGGTTCAAAATACTATGATAATGCCTATCAAAATATCGCTGAAATGCTTGAAGGTACACAAAAAAATGACTTTAAGAAAGCTGTTTTTTTAACAGAAAATGCTTTTTTAGATAATGAAATCGAATATGAAGTATTTAATCAAAGAGTTTTATTCTTAGCCGATTTAAGTGCCAGATTTATGATGGCAAATGCCTTAGAATATCCAGAAAAAGACATTGCAAAGGTCGCAAAATATGGTTCTGTTTTTAAAATTCTCACAGATACTATCAAAGTAGCATTAGATAGTGGCAATTTAGCCTATCATTCCCCCTTCGGCTATGACTTCAACGATTTTTTTGGCGATACGGACTGGTCTAAAACCTTTGTTACCAAGCTCTTAGCTACCAAGACAGGCAACTGTCACTCTCTGCCCTACCTCTACAAAATCTTGTGTGATGAGTTAGGCGCAGAGGCACATTTGGCACTTGCCCCTAATCACCTCTATATCAAGCACCACAGCAAGAAAACAGGCTGGTACAATACAGAACTGACGAGTGCTACTTTTCCCATAGATGCGTGGCTCATGGTTTCGGGCTACATCAGCTTAGAGGCAGTTCAGAATGCGCTTTATATGGACACCATAGGCACGCACAGGGCAGTCGCCTTGTGTGTAGTAGATTTAGGACAGGGATATACCAAGAAATTCCCTGAAAATGATGGCTCATTTGTATTGCAGTGCTGTGAATTGGCATTACAGCACTTCCCTAACTGCGTGAATGCCTTGCTCTTACAAGGAGAAACGCTACTCAGTCAGTACAAAAAATTGGTGCAAACCAAAGGCAAAGACGACCCAAGCACCAAAGCAAAGTTCGCCCAAATGAACCAAGTTTACAAGCAAATTCATAGCTTGGGCTACCGCCAAATGCCCAAAAATATGTACGCTAATTGGCTTTTGGACTTGAAGGAAAATAAGGACAAATATGTGAATAAAAAAGTAGCGGTGTTTAAAAAGTAATTTTGTAAAATATGCTTTCTATTAGGCTTTCATTAAAAAATAAGCATCTCTATTGATTTTTTATCAAAAACTTTACAACTTTACATTTTAATTTTAGTTTTACTGGAACAGCATACAAAATTTAGCGTCAAAAATATAAAACACATTCGTAAAAAATAACAACAATGACAGAAGAATCAGCAGTAGCAAGCGATTTGGAGTTTTCCAAAGAAACATATATGTATTGGTTCAGAAGCATGATGCTCATGCGTAGGTTTGAGGAGAAAGCAGGGCAGCTGTACGGACAACAAAAAATCAGGGGCTTTTGCCACCTCTACATAGGGCAGGAGGCGTGCGCTTCGGGTGCAGTTTCTGCGCTCCAAAAGGGCGACAAGTGGATTACGGCTTACCGCGACCACGGACACCCGTTGGCACTTGGCACCAGTTCGAGGGCTATCATGGCAGAGCTTTACGGCAAGGCAACAGGCACGACCAAAGGCAAAGGCGGCTCTATGCACATTTTTGACAAATCAGTGGGCTTCATTGGCGGGCATGGCATCGTAGGCGCGCAAGTGCCTATGGGCGCGGGTATTGCTTTCGCTGAAAAATATAATAAAACGGGCAATCTCTGTATGTGCTACATGGGTGATGGTGCAGTGAGGCAAGGTGCTTTCCATGAGGCACTTAACATGGCGATGACTTGGAAACTGCCTGTGATTTTTGTGATTGAAAACAACGGTTACGCGATGGGAACTTCCGTAAAAAGAACTTCTAATGTGGTGGAACTGTACCAGTTAGGCGAATCTTACGACATTCCCTCTGAGCCAGTCGACGCAATGAATGTCGAGGCAGTCCACAGAGCAGTAGCCAAAGCCGCCGAACGCGCTCGCCGCGGTGATGGACCTTCTCTCTTAGAATTTAGAACGTACAGATACAGAGGTCATTCCATGTCTGACCCCGCCAAATATCGCACCAAAGAAGAAGTAGAGGAATACAAAAGACAAGACCCCATAGAGCAGGTACGCGAAACCATTTTGGCGCAGGGAATCGCTACAGAGATGGAGTTGGAGAAAATAGAAGAAGAAATCAAAGCAGAGGTCGCTGATGCAGTGGACTTTGCAGAAAATTCTCCCTTGCCAGACCCTTCTGAAGCATTTACGGACGTGTATCAGCAACAGGACTATCCATTTATTATGGAGTAAATTTTCTCCAATAAGGGAATAAGCAATAACCTGTTGGCAAATCATCTAATAACATAAAACAAGGTTTGCCAACAGGTTCTTTCTCTTTTCATAATTTTTTTCCCTCACCCAGTATGCTCAACCAACTTCTTTTTTTGAGTGCTTTTCTTTTCAGCGTTGGCGTGGTCGTTGCCATTACCAAAAAAAATGTCATTACCGTACTCATTGGCTTAGAACTGATGCTCAATGCCGCTAATATAAATTTAGTAGCTTTTAGTAAGTATGACACTCAATTCATTCAAGGACAGCTATTTGCACTTTTTGTAATGGTGGTTGCTGCTGCCGAAACCGCCGTAGCTCTTGCTTTTGCTTTCCAAGTTTATCAGTATTTCCAAACCCCCGAATTGGACAAAATAAGTGAAGTAGGAGAAAAATAATTGGCTTATTTCCTCAAAAACTTACGCAATAAATAAAGCATGGGCTTATTCAAAAACTTTGCGCGTAAGTGTACTTTTGCCAGTTCAGGAATGGAGTTATAAAATTCAACATAGTATTTTTTTAAGAAAGAAGAAATTTTATATACCTCGCTAAGTTCGCCCGCCTCGTAATAAAAAGTCAGTTGAGCTTGTAGATGATAACAGAACGCTATCTGTAAGTCTTTGATAGTAAAGTGTTTACTGACTTGATAATGATTAATGCCTTCATCATACATTTTTAATAGCTGCATTTGCGCTATCAAATCTGCTGTAAATGGAAAAGAGCGCAAAAGCCTACTGAATATTTTGGCGTAATCGCGTGCAAAAACCGCCGATTGACTCACTGTTTTGCTGTTTTCGTGTAATAAATATGTTGAAAAAACCTCATTGACTCTTAATCCTTCATAGTTTAAACTGATTTGGAGAAAAAAATCATAATCCATTCCATAATGATAGTTTTCATTCAAAAAACCAAATTGGTCAAGCATTTTTTTTCGGAAAAAAGAAGATGGCTGTGGGAAGGGAAGCCCTGCTAAAAGTCTGTAATTCAAATCATTTCTTTCTGCACCTTTGATGATTCCCTCTTTATCACTGGTTTCTTTGATGAGCATAGTTTTCCCATGCACAAAAGCAATGTCAGGATTTTGCTCAAAATAGGCTGCAATTTTGAAAAGCGTATCAGGCATGAGCTGGTCGTCGCTATTGAGCCAAGTAACGATTTCGCCTGTCGTTTTAGCAAAACCTTTATTGATAGCCTCACTTTGCCCCTTGTCTTTGGTGCTTTCCCAGTAAGTCAGTTCTTTTTTGTACTTTTCTATGATTTGCTTTGAATCATCTGTGCTTCCTCCGTCAAAAATCATATATTCCAGTTCAGGATATTTTTGGTTCAAAACAGACTGAATTGTAGCTTCCAAATACTTTCCTTGATTAAAAGAAGGTGTAATAATCGTTATTTTCATACACCCAAACTTTTCAGAAAAGCGGTTTCACTTGGTTCTCTGCCCAAAAAATTTCTTAGTTGTTGCATTTCGTCTTCGGAACCGCCCTTGGCAAGTATGGTATTGCGGTATTTGATTCCCGTAGCTTTGTCCATGATGCCTTTTTGTTCGAAAACTGAAAAAATATCTTCTGCATAGACCAGCGACCACAAATAACCGTAATAGCTTGCGCCGTAGCCCATGAGATGTCCAAAAGCTGCCTCGAAGTGCGTCCCCTCGACGTAAGGGAAAAGTGTGATTTCATTTTGCAAGCGTTTGATAATGTCTGTGGTGCTTTCCGCGCTATTGGGGTCATATTTGTCGTGCAGGGTCATGTCGTAAGTGCCATAAAAAATTTGCTGTTGGGTAAATATTCCCACGCCTAACTCTTTGGCGGCTTGCATTTTATCGAACATTGATTTTGGCAAAACCTCGTTTGTTTGGTAATGTTTGGCAAAAAACGAAAGCGATTCATAGCTCCAAGCCCAGTTTTCGAGCAGTTGCGAAGGCACTTCTACAAAGTCGCGTGCCGTATTTGTCCCTGCAAAAATTGCCACTGGCGATTGGGTCAAAAGCACGTGGAGCGCATGACCAAACTCGTGGAACATGGTTTCGACCTCTGAGTGCCTGAGCAAAGACGGTTTTTCTGCGGTGGGAAGCGAAAAATTACAGACCAATGCCAATACAGGAATTTGATAGCCATTTTCGGTTTCTCTGCCCTGAATTAGTGGAAAGCAAGCGGCGTGATTGTACTTATTTGGTCGCGGGAAAAGGTCTAAGTACATTCGCCCAATGAGCTGATTATCAGCAATATTTCTGATTTCAAAGTAACGAACTTCCTGATGCCAAACCGAAGGTTTTTCTATTTCGACAAACTGTGTATCAAAAAGTTGTGCTGAAATATGGAAAAGACCATTCAAAACATTATCAAGCGAAAAATATTCGCGGACTTTTTCTGGGTCGACACTGTATTTTTCTCTGAGCAAAATGGTTCTGTAATAACCAGATTCCCAAGGGTTTACTATTTGTGCATTGGGGTTTTCTGTTTTTTCTCGCTTGATTGCCAAGAGTTCGCGGTAATCTTCTTCTGCACGAGGACGTATTTTTTCTTTCAAACTATTTTCAAAGTTCCAAACATTTTCAGGTTTTTTGCTCATCAAATCCTCATTGCGGTAGGCGGCAAAAGTCTGATAACCAAGTAGTTCCACCATTTGCTGGCGAAGAGATAGCACTGTTTTCAAAACTGCCAAATTGGTATCTGCTGCGCGGTTTAAAAATTTGAGATAGAGCTGTTTGCGTGGCTCTTCGGCGTGCGCGTACTGCATAAAAGGTGTGTAGGAAGGGGCTTCTAAACCGATTTTATAGCTTCCGTCAGCTTGCAAATGTTGTTTTTTGAAATCTTCGGGTAAGCCCTCCATTTCTTTTTCTGTAATCAAGATAACATCTTGGTATTCAGCGATATGCTTGTAAAACAGATTGTTTTGCTCGCTGAGTTGGTCTTGGATTTGCTGAAGTTCGGCGCGCTTTTCTTTGGGCAAAGCAAAGCCATTTTTTTCAAAACTTCGTACTGTTTCTATGACCAATTTTTGCTGGTAGCCTGTTAAGGTCTGTGCTTCAGCAGTTTGCGAATACGTTTTGATAGCCAGATAGAGATTTTCGTCCAAGCCCAACTGATTGCCAAATTTTTCTAATTCCTCTACTACTTCACGACTTTTATTTCGCAAATCGTCATTTACTACCGTACTCGACAGCAAAAAGAGCAGGGAAGAGATGCTCGAAAGTTCGTTTATTATTGCATCATAAGCCATCATCGTATTCCCAAAAGTACGCGACTGAGCCTCAATTTGGTAAATTTCTTGCAGGGCTTCATTGAGTTTGGCAATACTTTTGTCTTTGATTTCTTCGATATGTTCTATTTTAATATTTTGAAAATCAATGAGTTGGTTTAAAGAGAACAATAATGGATTCATTTTTGTTATATGGTTTTAAGTTAATTTAATCATTTCTGAACTTTCTGCCTTTTTTGTGATGCAAAATTGCAAATATAACCTTCTATATTAAAAAAATGCTATCCATTAACTTTTTGCGCCACAAAGCTGGCAAAGTTAATTAGTTTTTTGAAACAGCTAAAACAATTTTTGGTGATACTTCGTATGTTTATATTATTAAAACTATTTATTTTATGAAACGTATATTCTTTTTGTTTTTATTATTTATCTCATTTTCAGTGGTTGAAATCTATGCACAGACTCCATTTTATTATGTAATTTCAGTAGATGAAGAACCTATTTTTTTGGACGGAAAACCCATTAAGCCCAAAGACAAAATCTCTGCAAAGTCCAAACTATATTTTAGTAGCCATGAGGCAAAAGCGATTATTTACGCACCCAATGAGGGCAAATACATCATTAGCGCGCACCGCGATAAGAGAGGAAATCAGCCATCTCTGACGCTACGCGTGGAAGAGTCGATGATGCTTCCTATGGACTATTATTTTCATAGCTCCAGGGGAGATGCTGAAAAAGTAAACTTAGATGACTTGGCGAGTGTGCTACAAGACAATCCTGTAGAATCTGATATAATTACCATTTATTTTATTAATAATGAGCCTTTTGTAGTGAATGTTCCTAAAATTTTACTGGAAAAAGGGGCTTATTTTGCCCTGTCCAATAAGGCAAACTTGTTGCGCTTGCCAGTGGAAAATGGAAAACTCTACTTTAAAACTGCCCTCGAAGATGCTCAGGGAAAGGCAGTAAATATTCAGTCTATTCCGCAGCTTGACCTTTATTATCACGCTTCGAGTTCCGCACATCCTTATTTGCTTGGGCGCATGAAATTTGAGATTTTTTAAGATGTAGAAAAACTAATTTGAACTTAAATTATATGAAGAAAATATTTTTCTTGATTTTATTTATTTATTTATCAGTCTTTTATGGAAATACGTATGCCCAGAAAATGTATTATGTAGTTTCTGTGCAAGAAGAAATTTTTATAGATAATAAGCCTGTGAAGGCAAAAAGTAAGATTCCGTTTAATGCAAATCTCAAATTTAGTAGTGTTACAGCGCGGGCTGTAGTCGTTTCGCCTACGGAAGGCAAACTGATAATTAGTGCCAATAAATTAGTTGAAAACAAAAAAGGTGAGCTTACTTCTCCTCTGGCGAATGTGCTTGTGCCTGTTACGGACTATTATTTTGCGGAAACCAGAGGAACAGAAAGCGGAAGCGTAAATGTGGAAGATTTTGGTACATCACTGTATGACAATCCTGCTGATTCAGAGGTAATTACAGTCTTTTTTATAGAAAAACACGTGATGTTTTCTTTGCCCGTTCCATCTAATTTACTGAAAAAAGAAGCGCATTTTCTTCTGAAAAATGATAACTATATTATTCGTATTCCTGTCAAAGACGGCAAGCTGATGTTTAATAGAAATATGATTGATGCCAATGGGAAAAATATAAATTTGATACAGTTAAAGCAACAGTTTGATTTTGTGTATGATAATGCGCGCGCAAAATATACAATAGGCAAGGTGCAGTTTGAGGTTTTTTGAGGGAAAAGTTCTACTCTCGCCTTATTGCCTCTACGGGGTCTAAATTTGCCGCTTTCATGGCTGGATAAGTGCCAAAAGTAACCCCAATAATTAAAGCAATTACACCTACGGTAATCAATGTTCCCCAAGAGAAATGTGCTTGGAAATCAGTGATTTCGGGAATGAATAATGTTATCAGAGGTGTGATAGCAAATGTTCCTAATACGCCTAATACCAAGCCTAAACCACTGCCAATGAAGGAGATACAAAGTGACTCGGACAAAAACTGTAAGACAATATCTATTTTCTTTGCGCCTACTGCTTTTTGGATTCCTATTTCTATGGTGCGCTCTGTTACTGAGATGAGCAAAACATTCATAATGCCAATGCCGCCCACCAAAACGGAGATTCCCACAATCAAGCCTGCAATTATTTTTGCTAAAAAGAATCCTTCTTTGGCTTGGGCTACCCTGCCCTCGCTGATGGATACTTGAAAATCAGTAGTGGCATTTTTAAAATTTTTCTTAAGCCAGTCTTCTATTTCTTTTTTCAGGGGAACTACATCTGCTATTTTGGTGGCTTGGATAGAAGCCTGTGGCGCATTTGTTTTGAAAGTTTGCTTGGGGAGCAAAGTAATAGGTACATACGCATAGGCAAAGTTGGCGGTAGTTTTTAAAATACCTATAATTTCTAATTCATCTTGGTTGTAAATAATTTTTTTGCTGATTAATTTATCTATGGCTTCATTTGGGCAAAGCTGTGCCGCCAATACTTGATTTAAGACAATTACTTTTTGGGTGGGCAGTTGGTCTTTTTCAGTCAATAATCTACCATGAATGACCGTATCGTTTGTATTGCCTTCCAAAGAAGAAATGCCTCTGATGATGGTTTCCACGCTGTCCGCCGTTTCCTTGACAGTTATTTTGTGGAGTGTTTCGCAATAAAGATAGTGATTGCGAATAGGTAGAGAAAGTGAGGATTTGAGCAAACTAAATTGCTGATAATCCAAATAATGGTAATTTTCTTTTTTGACAAACGTGTTTCCCACCTTTTGGGAGGTGAGGGAAAAAATAGCAATTCTCTCTAAACTGGTAGTATTAGAAATTTTTTTGCCCACGTAGCTTTCCATGCTATCAATCAGGGAAAGTATGCCAACCAAAGCCGCCACCCCAATCACTACGCCCAAAATAGAGAGCAAAGTGTGCAGAAAATGTGATTTTATATTTTGAAAACCAAGAATGAATGCGTTAAAGAGTTTCATAAGTGTAAAATTTTATTTTTTAAGAAATTTTTTATTCATTCTTGTATATTGCTCAAAGACAATATTTTAAAACCATTTTTTGCGACGGAAAAATACAATCATACCCGTAGTGAGTGTAATCATAATCGCCCAAAGTGTAAAATAGCCCCATTGCCATTTGAGTTCGGGCATATTTTCGAAGTTCATGCCATAAATCCCAGCCACAAAAGTAAGTGGGATAAAAATAGCCGAAAGAACGGTTAATGTTTTCATTACACCGTTCATGGTGTGGCTCAGGTTGGACATATACAAGTCCATTAGCCCACCAAGCATCTCGCGAAAAGCCTCAAAAGTGTTAATCAGGTGCTTTACGTGGTCGTGCGCGTCATGTATATAGGTGAGGTTTGAGGTGTGGATATATTCGGGGTGTTCTTTGATGAGCTTGCCCAGTTCCTCGTCCAGTGGGAAAACCAATTTGCGGATAAGAGCTAATTGCTTTTTGAGTGCCAAAATATTGTTCATCATATTTTTGGAAGGGTGTGCAATGATGTCATCTTCTATCATTTCTACCTTTTCGCGTATGCTTTCCAGTACCAAATAGTAGTTGTCAATGACTGCGTCGACGAGTAGGTAGAACAAATAATCGGCACGTAGCTTGCAAACTCTGCCCTTGTTGGCAAAAATGCGGTCGCGAATTGTACCGAAAACATCACCTTCCATGCCTTCCTGAAAAGTAAAAAGCACGTTACTGCCTAAGACCAAGCTCAGATGCTCTTGCTCTATCAGTTGGGTTTTATGATTTACTCGGAGCATTTTGAGGGTGCAAAACAGGTATTTACCAAAATCCTCGACTTTGGGTAGGTGTTCGGTATTGACAATATCTTCGGACATCATAGGGTGAAAGTTGAAATGCTTGGTGAGCTTTTCGATAGTTACCAAGTCGCTCAGTCCGTCCATGTCAATCCAGTTCACTTTATTTTCTTCTATCTTGCTGACCAAATCTTGGACATTACCCGTTTTGAAGGTTTGACTTTTCTCATCATTATAGGTAATAAGCTGAAAAACAGCAGGTTGATATTCTTTTTTGCCCACATAGACGAGTTCGCCTGGTATGCGCCCTATTATTTTGGTGAGTGGAGTTGTATTTTCTTTTTTTGTTGCAGTTTTCATTTATTGAAGGTTTCAAAAAGTTTTTTTGAAGATTGTATAAGAAATATAGTGCCAAACATGATTGAGAAGGGGTATTTTTAGAGAAGGCAAAGATAATAAGTAAGGCAATATTGTTGTTATTTTTGTGTATAAAAATAATTTGGCTAACTTTGAGGCAGATTTTTTTAGGAGATTAAATTTATTTTTGGTATAATGCAATATTCTTTTATAGTTCCTATTTATAATGATGGAGAGTTAGCAGACGATTTTTGTATTGAATTTAGAAAGGTTTTTGTTAATTATCTTAAAAGTACAAATATTAAAGAAATAGTAGAACTTATTTTTGTAAATGATGGTAGTAAAAATGATTCTTTTTCCTATTTGAAAAACGTGGCTAAAGAATATGATTTTGTAAAAGTAATTGATTTGAGTCGAAATTTTGGACAGCATATTGCCTTGTCTTGTGGCTATCAGTATGCTGTGGGTGAGTATGTAGGTATGCTCAATGTAGATATGCAAGAATCACCAGACCAAATTCCTATTTTATTAGACCATATCCAAAACAATGACTTAGATATGGTTTTTGGGTTGCGAAAAGCACGTTTTAGCAGTTTTGGGGATAAACTCAGCTCCTATTTATTCAATACCTTGCTCAACAAGCTGACAGGCAATAATACACCTATCAATGTTTCTACACTCCGAGTGATGAACCGTCGCTTTGTAGATGCGTATAACTCCTTGAAGGAAAAAAGCCGCTACTTACCTGGCTTGGAATCTTGGCTTGGCTTTAAGCATGGCTATATCGAAGTACATCACCAAGAACGTAAGAGAGGCAAATCAAGTTATAATTTCAAAAAGAGAATGTTGCTTGCTTTAGATGCTATTATTTCTTTTTCTGACATTCCTTTGAAAATAATTTCCTTATTTGGGCTTTTAGTAGCAGGAGTGGGCTTTTTGCTGTTGTTATTTATCTTTATCACTAAACTATTTTTTATAGATTATCAGCATGGTTTTGTTTCCATTATTTCTACTATTATTTTTGTAGGCGGCTTACAGGTCGTGGTGGTAGGGCTTTCAGGGCTTTATATAGGTAGGGTGCTGAAAGAAGTGCAAAATAGACCGTTATTTATTATCAGAGAGCAAATAAATTTTAATTAAAACTATTCAAATAATGAATCCATCTTTTAGTCAAGAACAATTAGCAATATTTGCCAATCAAATTCATACGCAAGGCTATGCCATCGTACCAGAAGTATTAGATGCAGATTTCATTAGCCAAGCAAAGGTAGCACTTAGCCAAGCGATAGAGGCGGAGGCAAGTTTTCATGGTGGCACACAATACAAAGATTATGGTATGGTGATGCTTTGCGCTTTGTATGACAAAATTTTTATAGACTTGTTTGATAATCCACGTTTGACGGGGGTTTTTAATGCTGTACTGGGTGAGGGCTGTATTGTCTATGCCTACACATCTTCCTCCATGCCTCCTAATAAAACCAATTACTCGCGTCGGATTCATGTAGATAGCCCACGCATTATCCCTAATTATATTACCAATATGGGGGCTACGATACTCTTAGATGATTTTACAGAGGACAATGGAGCTACCTATTTTCTTCCTTTTTCGCAGACCAAAGCAGAGCAACCTACTGATGAAGAGTTTTATCAACAAGGAAAAAGAGTAATTGCCAAAGCTGGAACTGTATGGTTTTTTAATGCGAGGGTATGGCACGCAGGTGGGCAGAATCTCACCCAGCAATGGAGGCACGCCCTTACAATTAATATGTGCCGTTCTTGGATGAAACAGCGCATAGATATTCCAAGAGCAATGCAAAATATTGATATGACCTCTGTTTCGCAAGAAGCAAAGCAAAAACTTGGATTTTTGGCACAAGTACCTGCCAATTATGAAGAATACTATGCACCACCAGAACTTCGAAAATTCCAACAAAAAACAGAATAACTAATTCTAAAATTCTAATCTTTCCATTTTTCATTTTCAATAATAGATTCTTATGCAAGAAAATATAAATCAGCAGATTATACAGGCAAATGTAGAGTTACATTCCAAAATGTCTGCACATTACAATACGTGCGAGCCTCATTTCCGTAATGAAAACGTAGAAAAAGTAGAGGCTAATTTTCTCAAAGCTATCACGAACCTCAATGCTGAAAAAATGCTTGATTTGGGTTGTGGCACAGGTTTTATGATATTAATTGGCAAAAAGTATGTCAAAGAAATTTATGGTGTAGATGTTACCAAAGCAATGACAGACCGAATTGATATGTCAGGTGATGCCAAAATAACTATTATCAATGACGATACAGCAAAGGCAGCTTTACCCAAAAACTACTTTGATATTGCTACTGCCTATTCTTTCTTACACCACTTATACGAAGTAAAGCCTACCTTGCAAAATGCCTATCAATCTTTGCGTGATGGTGGAAGATTATATGTCGATTTAGACCCAAATTATTATTTCTGGGAAGGAGTCAATAAACTGGACAGACATGGCGAGTATGATTTTATTGTCAAACGCGAAATCGAAGCTGTAACTTACAAAGATGAGGATATTGAAAAGAGTTTTGGTGTGAGCAAAGAAACTTTTAATCATGCTGAATTTGGTAAAAACATCAAAGGTGGTTTCAAGGAAGAAGACCTTATCGCGACCCTCCATGAAGTTGGTTTTACCAAAATCTCTTTCTTTTATCATTGGTTTATTGGCGAAGGCGGTCTGATAAACGACCCCCAATATACCAAAGAAGATAGATTCAAGTATGCAGCAATTATGAATCAGACGTTGCAAAAATCCTTGCCTTTGAGTCGAAATCTATTCAAATATGTTGGCTTTATAGCTGAAAAATAAGTAATTGATGAAAAAAAAAGTGAGTATTTGTCAGTCCAATTATATCCCTTGGAAAGGATATTTTGATATGATAAAATCTGCGGATATTTTTGTGGTGTATGATGATATGCAATATACAAAAAATGATTGGCGTAATCGCAATAAAATCAAAACACCACAAGGCGTGCAGTGGATAACTATTCCTGTCAAGATAGACTCTTTGCATCAAAAAATTAGGGATAGCAAAATTCACGACACCAACTGGCACAGCAAACACCTTAAAACTATCCAACTCAACTATGCAAAAGCGGCTAAATTCAGAGAAAGCTATGATTTTTTGGCAGATTTGTACCATCAAGCAGGGCATTTTACATTTCTTACAGACATCAATCATCTTTTTTTGTCCAATATTTGCTCTTTTTTGGATATAAAGACACAGTTTGTTTTTTCCACAGTCTTCGAATTAGTAGAAGATAGAACGCAAAGACTCATTGATATTTGTCAGCAATTAGAGGCGAATGTTTATTATTCAGGTCCCGCAGCAAAGGCATATCTGAATGAAGCTCTCTTTCAAAATGCAGGAATAGAGATTAGGTATATGGATTACTCAGGTTATCAAGAGTATGGGCAATTATATCCTCCTTTCGAGCATGGTGTTAGCATCGTAGATTTGCTGATGAATGAGGGAAAAAATGCAAAAATGTATCTAAAAAATGTATTTTAAAACTATCATTTTTTTTGATAAAGTTATATGACTCCAAAAATAGGCATTATTGGTTATGGAAGTTTAGGCATACAAATTCATGAATTTCTAAAAGAAAAATACCAAAACGCTGATTTGGTAACTACTGTTTTTGACGATATTCTTTTTCAGAATCTTGGCTCAGGCATACTAAATAGAGATTTTAATAAATTAGAAGTTTTGCCTTTTAATGATTATCCCCAAAAAAACTTTGCTGACCTTGATTTTTATATAGGATTGGGTTACAAACATTTAGCCAAACGAAAGGCTATCTTTGAAGAATTAATAAACTTGAATAGAAACGCGCCTAATTTTATCCATCATACTGCGTATATAAACCCAACGGCACTGATAGGTAAGGCAACTTATATCTATCCAAAATCGAATATAGACCAAAAAGTGAGAATTGGTAACGCCTGTATCATCAATAACTCTGTTACAATTTCCCATGAAAGTACAGTTGGAGATGCTTGTTTCTTTGCGCCAATGGTGTGTGTGTGTGGTTGTGTGCAAATTGATGATGGTGTTTTTGTGGGGGCAAATACTACGATTGCTAACAATATTCGAATAGAAAACGATGTCAAAATAGGTATAGGAAGCGTGATAATCAATCACATTTCTTCTGAAAAAAATGTGATTGGCTATCCTGCAAAAGAGATAAAAAACTTAAATATTGTCTAAAACTAATGACACACATTCCCTTCAACAAACCCTACCTCACAGGCAAGGAAACACATTATATTTACCAAGCCGTACAGTCTGCTAAAATTTCGGGTGATGGAATTTTTACCAAAAAATGCCACCAATTTTTTGAGCAAAAATACGGTTTCAAAAAGTGTTTGCTTACCACTTCTTGTACTGATGCCCTCGAAATGGCAGCTCTCTTGATTGGTATTCAGGAAGGCGATGAGGTCATTATGCCTTCCTACACTTTTGTATCTACGTCCAATGCTTTTGTGTTGCGAGGGGCAAAAATTGTGTTTGCAGACAGCAATGCAGCCAATCCAAACCTCGATGCCGACCAAATAGAAGCACTGATTACACCACGTACAAAGGCTATTGTGCCTGTGCATTATGCGGGCATAGCCTGTGATATGGGCAAAATCATGGCACTTGCCAACAAATATAACTTGTACGTCATAGAAGATGCAGCCCAAGCAATAGACAGCTATTATGAAGGCAGACCGTTGGGCAGCATTGGGCATTTGGCAGCTTTTTCTTTCCACGAAACCAAAAACATTATGGCAGGTGAGGGCGGAATGTTGGCAATCAATGACGAAAAATTTGCCCAAAGAGCCGAAATTATACGTGAAAAAGGAACAAACCGCAGTGCTTTTTTCAGAGGCGAAGTAGATAAATATGGTTGGGTGGACATGGGGTCTTCGTTTTTGCCCTCCGATATTATTGCAGCTTTTTTGTATGCCCAATTAGAAAATTTAGACGATATTCAGCAACGCAGAAAACAAATTTGGGATACTTACCAGGCAGGTTTAGCACCTTTGGCAGCACAAGGGAAATTGCGTTTGCCTCATTTGCCAG
This sequence comes from Cytophagales bacterium, assembly GCA_013298985.1. Lineage (GTDB taxonomy): Bacteria > Bacteroidota > Bacteroidia > Cytophagales > Thermoflexibacteraceae > Thermoflexibacter. Next base: position 20,133 of record JAAFJS010000025.1, on the reverse strand, counting down.
CCTTTGCCAGCAACAATGCCCATATGTTTTTCATAGTTTGCAACAAGGCAAAAGACAGAGAAAGTTTAATCAGCCACTTGAAACAAAAAGGTATCAATGCCGTATTTCATTACCTTTCTTTGCACAAATCTGTTTACTATACCCCAAAACACGATGGCAGAGAGTTGCCCAACAGTGATTTTTATAGTGATACATTGATACGATTGCCTTTTTTTTACGAACTCACTGCTGAGGAACAAAATGTGGTGATTGACCAAATCCAGCAGTATTATCAGCTTCCCTGATGTGTAATGTAAAATTTGTATATTTGTACCATGAATTTTTCCTTTGTAGTTCCATACCGCAACCGAGAAGTAGCACGCGTCAAAAATTGTTTGCAATCAATTCAAAATCAAAGTATTACAGATTTTGAAATTATCTTTGTTGATTACGGTAGTGAGGTAGAAATCCAAAAAGAGATAGCACAACTTTGTCAGCAATTTTCTTCGCTTCGCTATTTTTATTTTGATACGCGTTATCAGTTTTGGTCGCGCTCCCATGCGCTCAACCTTGGCATACAGTGCGTACAAGGCGATTTTGTAGTGGTAGTCGATATAGATTTGATTTATTCGCCTACTTTTTTGGGGTTGCTCAAAAATAAAATAGATAAAAACTCCTTTGTGCAGTATCAGTGTTATTATCTCCCTGAAAATGTGCGCGATTACGAAAAGTTAGATTTCCAAAAAACGTACCCACATAAGGTCAGTAGTACAGACATGGCGGCGGGGCTGATAGCGTTTCCAAGAGAAAAAATCTATGAAATTGGTGGCTATGATGAGTATTTTAAGGTCTGGGGAGTAGAAGACTTAGACCTCAAAAAGAGATTGAAAGCCATTCATTTAGAAGGTAAAGTGCTGTCTATCAGTGAATCACCTACATTTCATCAATGGCACGCCTATGCCACTACCAAAGACCTCATGCCTTCGCTTTGGCTCGCCACAATGGAAAAATATGCCAAAACAAAGCCTCTTTTGCCGTTACCTTACCTAAATTCTATTCAGAAATCTACCCAAAAAAGACCCGCTTTACCCATTTTACAATCACAAATACCTGCAAACTTTACTTTTGATTATCCTACATTACAGGCTTTTGTTCTATTTTCACAGACTTTTTCATTACTGCGTTCAGGCGAATATCTCATTGTTAATCAAGAATTTATACATATCAAAATTAGCGGAAAATCTCGCTTGGGAGGTTTATTTTCTAAGATAAATCAAATTTTTGAAAAAATAGGCATTTTTTATCGCGTAACCGAACTTTTTACTTTTGAAACCGAAGCCGTCAATTTTGTCAATGTACGTGATTTTCTATTTTATTTTATTGCCGAAAACCAAGCGTTCATTGCAGATTATGCTTTTGACATCATTTTTGGAAAAGAAATTAAATGTGTTTTGGTAAAAAAATAAATGAACTTCTTTTGCAAATAGCCAATTTCTACTTTTCAGTAGGGTAGGGGAGGAGATAAAAAAGCACTGCTAAAAAAATAAATTAATCAGGCTTGCTCACCACTACAAAAACAGAAGTAGAAAGAAAAGGTACATTAGTCGTATTGCCTGTAAAGATATTTTCCAGTAACCAGCTTTTTAACTTGCTGTCTTTCAGCACGTCCAAGGGCGCGGTGATGTAGCTAATTTCCTCTATCTCAAAGCCTGCCTCTGCTAATAATTTGCGGATTCTGCCTTGTGTATAGATGCGCGCATTGGCAAAGCGTTCGTGGATAGGACGCGGAAGCCACGAAAAGAAAGGCACTCTGTTCCAAGGAAGCAAGGGCAGTTTTGCGCCATGCGTTTCAAAAATCCACCATTTATTTGGCACACTAATCGCCGCTTTGCCGCCCGCTTTGAGCATATTGTAAAGGGCTTTTACGTTTTTATCGTCTGCCAGATGCTCAATCACCTCAAAACAAATTATTCGGTCAAACTGCTCAGGATAAGTCTGTTGCTCTATGTCAAAGACGATAAACTCACAGTTGGTGGCATTGGTTTGTGCCTTCATCTGCTCAAATGCGGCTTGGTGCGTGCCAAAAACTTCGATGCCCACACATTTTTGCATCTTATCTGCTAACAAAAACATAGACGCGCCATTGCCACAGCCCACATCTGCAAGTGTCAAATCTTTCCCGCAAAAATCCTTGATTTGCTCGGTGAGGGCAATTCTTTTTAGGATAATTCTATCTGTAAATTCGGCGGGCTTGCCCAAATAATGCCCCTCCACAAAGAGGTTTTTATCAACAAAAGTCATAATAAATGAGGTGTAATTTTATTTTTGCTTAATGAAAGCAGTTAGATTTTGGTATTTTTGTAGCAAAATATCCACTATTCCAAAAGACATCTTACCACTAAGCAACGCAAGTTAGTAAATTTTTGAGTGAGTAAAGTTTTATTTTTAAAATAGCACCGCGCATATTGATTCTATCAATCCAAATTTATTAATTTTGCGATAAACTTTGTAATAAATTTTTAAACATCATTTTGTTTTCATTTTAAAAAATACATAAACAACGCAATACTATAATGACAACAACAAGTAATTCATCATACATCGAACCCGCACCGATAAACAAGGAGAATCCTTTTGAGTCGATGATGTCCCGTTTCCACGACGCGGCGCAGCTGCTGGGCTTGGACGAAGAAACTTACGAGGTTTTGAAAACGCCTACCAAGCAAGTGATTGTTTCTCTGCCCGTTACAATGGACAATGGCAAGAAAAAAGTATTCGAGGGGTATCGCGTCATTCACTCCAATATTTTAGGACCTTCCAAAGGCGGTATCCGCTATGACATGGGCGTAACGCTGGACGAGGTGAAGGCATTGGCGGCATGGATGACTTGGAAATGCGCGGTGGTAGATATTCCGTATGGCGGCGGCAAGGGCGGTATTATCTGTAACCCTCGCAGTATGTCAGTGGGCGAGTTGGAAAGACTCACGCGTGCCTATACTTCTTCACTGGTAGATGTTTTTGGTCCTGACCAAGACATTCCTGCGCCTGACATGGGTACGGGTCCTCGCGAGATGGCATGGCTCATGGACGAATATTCTCGTTCGCAGGGCAGAACGGTTCACGCAGTCGTTACGGGTAAGCCTTTGGTAGTAGGCGGCTCGCTGGGGCGCACAGAAGCTACGGGTAGAGGCGTGATGGTCAGCACTTTAGCTTCAATGGCAAAACTGCGACTGAATCCAGGTCGTTCCACTTGTGCAGTACAAGGCTTCGGAAATGTAGGCTCTATTTCTGCCCAACTGATTGAGGAACGCGGCATCAAGATTTGTGGAATTAGCGACCACACTGGCGCATACTGGAACGAAAAAGGCATTGATATCAACAAGGCGATTGGTTTCAGAAACGGAAATGGTGGCATTTTGGACGGATTCAAAGAGGCAGAACGAATCACTAACGAAGAATTGCTTGAAAGTAAGGTAGATATTTTGATTCCTGCTGCCAAAGAAGACGTTATCACCACAGCTAATGCACACAAAATCCAAGCAAAGTTGATTGTAGAAGGGGCAAACGGACCCACCAACGCCAAGGCGGACAGTATTATTTATGAAAAAGGCATCAGCGTAGTGCCTGACATTTTGGCAAACGCGGGTGGCGTTACAGTTTCCTACTTTGAGTGGGTGCAAAATCGCTTAGGCTACAAGTGGTCGGAAGACCGCGTAAATCGTCGCTTAGACCGAATCATGCAAGAATCTTATGAAAGAGTATATAAAGCTGCCAAAGATTACAATGTTTCCATGCGTTTGGCGGCATACATCGTCGCTATCGCCAAAGTATCAGAAACTTTAAAATATCGTGGTGGTTACTAAACTAAGCCCTATTTTTATTTTTTGAAAACAAAAAAAGCAGAAAACCTGAAAAGTTTTCTGCTTTTTTATGCCGTTGTTGCGTGTTGAACGCAGTGTGCAACACCAACAACAAAAAAATAGATTACAAATAACAATTACTGATTTATAACCAACTGATAAGCAACTACTTTGTTTTTGAAAAAAGTAGGAACAAGTAACGTTTTTTGAGCAGGAATGTAGCCAATATCTGCTGCATTAATTTTTTCTGCTTGCGTGTCCAACAGTTTAAGTTTTTCACCATTGTTAATGTAAAAAACCTCGCCAGTCCAGCTTGAAACCAAGTACGCATTTTCACCTACTTTTTCTATCCCGTCCCCAGCGTCTATACCTTCGGTAACGACACTTATCTGCTTGGTAGTCAAGTCTATTTTCTTGAATTTGCTATCTCCATTCGTAGCCAGCATCAGCGTATTAGCATCTAAAAAGTACAATCCATTAGGGCTTCCCAAAGAATCTGCCGCGATAAAATCTGTAATTTTACCTGTTTTGCTTGCCAATACTTGGATTTTACTCTTTTTCATATCCGTAAAATAAACCGAGCCTGTGGTCGTATCAGTAGTAATATCATTCAAAAAAACTGACCCTTTGACAGGATATTTTTTAGTAACTTTACCCTTTTCGATGTCTATCTCTACAATGTCAGTAATGTCAGTAACGAACAATTTATTCCCGATAATCCCCATGCCTTTGGGTGCATTTAAGCCACTTACCCATTCCAGCGTTTCTATTTTGCCCTCTGGTGTGAGCTTAGAAATGAATCCTTTGCCGTCTTTGGCTGTGGGGTCGCCCTGAATATTTGCTACATACAATACGTTAGCTACAGGATTATAAAGCACTGATTCACAAGTAGTTAAAGTGCTATCTGTTTCCCACAATTTGACTAACTCAGCCTGCGGTTTTACTACCGCCGAGTCTGTAATCACTGCTTTTGTGGTATCTGCCGCCACCTCTGTCGTGGCTTTGTCCCCTGATGGCGAGCAAGCCGCCAATGCAAAAATTGCCAACATCAATAGGCTTGAAATTTTGATATTCATGTTTTTCATTTAGTTAAAATTTTAAGTGCAAATGTATAAAATTGTACTTAAAATACTTATTATTTTTATTTTCTTCATCATTCACTAACAGTTTGTTATATAAAATATTTTTTTGAAAAACTATAATACACACATTTTGTGTTTTTTAGCTACGCCAAATTCTCAGCCACTATGCAAAATGAAAAAAAAGAAGATTTTTTTTTTACATTTTTTGTACCTTTTCCAATATCAAGTATTATGAAAGTAAATTCATAAAAGACGTTAATCTGGAATTTAATAGACCTCTTGCGAAAGTAACAATTTTGCCCTCTTAGCAGGAGAGGGCTGGGGGGAGGCGATAAAAAAACACTTTTGCAAGAAGTCTAATCTCAAAATTTTGAAATTTCAGCATTAATTAATAATTGCTTACACGTTTAAACAATTATTTAGTTTATAACTTTTAAATAAAAAAACCATGAAACCAATTTTCAAAGTAAGTATCGCATTTGCATTTGTTCTTTTTGCAACGATTATTGTAGCGCATCTGTACTATCTGAATACCTTAAATGCCACAGAAACCTATCCCGAAGATACATTTCTGGAAAATATCAACAACAAAAAAGCATTAATTGTTACCGCCCATGATGATGACGCTTTTGCATTGGCAGGCACTATCAGTAAGTTGATAAGCGAAGGCTGGGAGATTAGGCACGTCTGTTTTACCTCTCAGAAAGGTAAGGAGCGCGATGAAATATTTGAGGAGATAGCGCGAAAACAAGGCTTAGTGGGCGTAGATTTCCTAAGTATCAAGCACAGAAACGACCTCGATACCAACAAAACGCCTTTTATGCCGATTGCTATTAAAAACTTTGGGTTTGTTTTTAATACTGACTTGACTTACAGTGCTTTGGCAGAAAAAATTGACCAATTTCAGCCCGAAGTTATCTTTTCCTTAGATGACCAAATAGGCGGTTACGGACACCCTGACCATGTTTTTATGAGTAAATTAGTCGTCGATTATTGCAAACAAAACCAAGCGAAAACAGGCTTTTCAGTCAAGAAAATCTACCAAATTGTCTATCCTCCATCTATGGCTGAGGCGATTAATGTCAAAGAAAGGTTGCACAACTGGAGTTCCGTAAATCCATACATCGCAGGCAAAACGGTCTATAAAGTAGATGGGATGCCCGAACCAAATGTGGAAATTAATATTTATGATTGGGCGGGTGATAAAAAGAAATACATGGAGAGTTTCCCCCAAAAAGATTTGAAAAATATCAAAAAATTTGCGCCTGCTTTTCACTTGTATCCTGCGTGGATTTATTTCAAAATCTTTGATAAAGAGTATTTTAGGGTGATTGATACTCAAAAACTGTAATGACTTTTTTTAAAAATAAGTAAATAATTGCTTAAACGAGTAAACAAATTAATAATTTATCATTTATAATTCAAGAAAACTATGGCAGGATTAAAAGAATCTCCAAGACAAAAAATGGTGAGCCTTATGTACTTGGTTCTCACCGCATTACTGGCTTTACAAGTCGATAATAGTGTATTAGAAAAGTTGCTTTTTATTGACGATAGCTTGCAGTACGGCATTGGTGAGGCACGCAAGGACAATGACAAAATTCTCAAAGGCATCAAAGAGGCAGTCGAAAAACGCAACAACAATCCCAAAGACATCATCATTTGGCGAAAGGCAAACGAGATTGTGGCAGAAACTGATGCTGTAATGGCAGAAATCAATGATTTTCGCAAACAAATCGAGCTGGTTTCGGGCGGCAAAAACGAAGACGGAACGTACAAAGGCGCGGCGGACTACGACCAAGTGATGAACTTGGCTTTGGGCGCAGGCGACAACAAAAGCGGGCGAGCCTACAAGTTACAAAAAATGCTCAATGCCTACGCCAAGAAAATCTCTGACTATGATACTGCGCTCAAAATCAAGCCATTAGCACTGGACGCAGCAGAGATTGAACAGTTTAAAAACAAAGATGGACAAAAAAATAAAGATTTTGCTCAACTGAATTTTGAGAACACCCCAACGGCGGCGGCTTTGGCGGTACTCAGCCAAATGCAAACCGAAGTAACCAAAGTGGAAACCAAAGCCTTAGACAGAATGGCAAGTTTGGTAGGGGTAAAGCAGATTTTTGATAAGTTTGTACCTGTTATTAGTGCTGAATCACAAGTAGTTACCGCAGGAACACCTTATAAAGCAAAGATGTTTGTTACTGTAACTTCTTCGTCCAATGCGCCCAAAATCAGTGCAAATATTGGCAATGTAAAAATGGGAGAAAATGGCGAAGGAAGCGTAGAGTTTATCGCCCAAGCCAGCGATTTTGATGCCACAGGCAGGGCAAAAAGGGTTTGGAAAGGAACTTTTGTCGTACCAACGCCCAATGGAGATTCCACGTATGAAGTTCAGCAAGAATACTTTGTTGCAAAACCGAATATGCAAATTCAATCTGCCAATGTGCAGGCTTTGTACCTGAACTGTGGGAATAAACTGAATGTGCAAGTGCCAGAGTTGGGGAGTCATTACGAGCCTTCTTTTTCAGCGACAGGCGCAGAAGTGCAAACCACAGGGCAGAAAGGGATAATTACGGTTGTTCCGAACAATGCTCAGGTAGATTTGGTATTGAAAAATAAGGGTTTTCTGATTGGTAATCAGAGGTTTAGGGTCAAAAGGATTCCACAGCCCACTATCCAATATTTGTCAGGCAATAGGCAGATTAACCTAATCCAAGGCGGAAGCGCATTGAGGGAAATTTCTATCAAAGCCGTTGCTGAGGCAGATTTCAGAGAGTTTTTGCCCGAAGATGCTCGCTATAAGGTTACAAATGTGGAAGTTACGCTGGCTCGTAACAAGCAAATGGTGAAAAATCAACGCTATACAGATGGTAGTCGCATAGACCTCAACGCCTTCGCCGCAGACGCAAGGGCAGGCGACAGGCTGATAATCCAAGTGCATGAAGTTAAGCGCATGAACTTTAAAAATCAGACGGAAACAGTAAGTGGTTTAGGCTTGCAAGTGGCAACCTATCCAATTGTAAATTAGGGAGTTAGCCAAAAAATAAAAAGTAGTAAACTCTAAAAAGTTTGCTACTTTTTATTTTTTAAAACCTAAGCAACGGACAATCTTTGCATCTTTTTCCTTTGCGATAGCTGTGGCAGCAGTCTTGGGGAGTTTTTTTGGTTTTGCTGTTTTTTTCAAGTGCCTCAATGTCAAAGGTAAAAACGCCTTCGCGCACTTCAATTAAAAGGTCTTCTATTTTGATTTTACTTTTTTCAGGTAACATTTTGATTTTAAAATAGTTACAAATAAGGTTTTATCAAAGAAAATTAAATATTTTTCCTACATTCGTGCCATAAGTAGTTATAAAGTTCCACGCCTTAAAAGGCGTAGTTAAAGATAACCCCTCGCTTTAGCGGGGGGAATTAATATAATAATTCATAGTGCGAATGTACAAAAATACAGCTTTTTAACCAACTTTTACACCAATCACTAAAATATCGTCTGTTTGTTTATGTTTTTTCCCTTTCCAGTCTTGCAGAGTAAGTTGTAACATTTCTTGCTGTTGTTTCATATCCAAGTGATGAATACAGTAGAGCAAATCCCTGAAACGCTTGGGCAGGAATTTTCTTGGTTCGGTATCACTTTCCTCTTGCCCAAACTGGTCTTGGAAACCGTCAGAAAAGATATAAAAAGTAGTGGGCTTATCGAGGCGAATGGTGTGTTTGTGAAAGTTCATATTTCTATTGCGCGCTGTCCCGCCGCCAATGTGCATACGGTCGCCCTTAATATGGTGAATCTGAGGCATATCCGCAATATCAGGTTGGATATAAACTAAGGGATTGCTCGCCCCCGCAAACTCCAATACGCGCCTATCAATGTCTATCGTACAGATGCTCACGTCCATTCCGTCCTTATTTTCCGTTGCGCCTTGGTGCAATACTTTTTGGATTCCCTTGTGTAATTCGGCGAGAATCAGGTCAGGCGCATAAATTTCCTTGTCATACACTATCTGATTGAGCAGGGAATCGCCCAGCATACTCATCAGCGCGCCAGGAACGCCATGTCCCGTACAATCCGCCGCCACCAATATAATTTTAGAAGTCGTAACAGGGGCGTGCTGCGCGTGCAAATGCTCTATTTTCAAACTTCCAATCTCCAATTTGCGCCCTGTAATTTCTGCAAACCAATAAAAATCGCCACTGATAATTTCACGAGGGCGGAAAAAAACAAAACTTTCTGGTAATGCCTTGTAAATCGTGTCAATAGAAGGCAACATGGAGTTCTGAATCCGCTTGGCATAATTGATGCTGGCGGTGATGTCTTCGTTTTTTTTCTCAATGACAATATTTTTTTGCAACATCTTTTCACTGGACTCTTTTAGCTCGCCTGCCTGCTCGGTAATGTCTTCTTTTTGTTTGACAATTTCCTGATTTTGTTTCTGTAAGGTTACATTAATTTCCTTATTTTTGAAATTGCTATAATAAAAAATCAATGTCAAAACGGAAATAACGAATAAAACAGAAATTAAACCGACAAAAACAAACCTACTTTGCTTCTCTTTGGCAAACTGGGCATTGATGACTGCTTCGCGTTTTTCGTTTTCTGCTGCCACCTGCAAGCTCACTATTTTTTGCTGGCTTTCCAAGGTAAAAATAGAATCTTTGATGCCCACGTATTTACTCTGATAATCAAATGCTTGCTCAAAATTTTGTAAATAAGAATACGTTTGTGCCAAGCCTTGATATGCCTTTTGCAAGTCAGGCAAACGCTTGTAGGCTTCCGCCTGCTGTATCGCCTGCTGATAGCAAGAAATTGCCTTCAAATGCTCGCTTTGCTGATTATACACCTCGCCCAAATTGCAAAGGGTAATAATGTTATCTCCCTTGTTATCAATGAGTTTGAAAATCTCTAAGGCGTGCAAATAAAAATCCATGGCTTCTTTGAGCATTTTTTGTTTGAAATACACGCGCCCAATGTCGTTAAGACAAACTGCATAATCACGCCGATTTCCGTTTTCTTGTGCCAACTGATTTGCCTGATTCAAGTAGTTCAGTGCCTGCTCGTACTCGCCCACAGAGTTCAAAATATTGCCCAAATCTTTCATATTTTCAATCTGCCCATTCACCTCATTGAGTTTTTTGAAAACGTCTAACGACTGATTTTTAAAGTGATACGCTTGCTCAAAATTTCCTTGCTCAAAGTATATCATACCTATCGAACTCGTAACCTTCGCAACGCCCAGATTGTCTTTGAGTTCCTCAAAAGCCTTCAAGCAGCGCAAGGAATAATCCAAAGCAGAAACATAGTTGCCCAGCTTGCGGTGCGCGTAGCCCACATAGCCTAAGTGATACGCAATCTGAGGTTTATCCTTGATTTCTTCATAGAGCAACAACGCTTTTGACGCATATTCGAGGTTTCGTATTTCATCTCCATACAGATAATAAGCCGAAGATTGTTTGCTCAGTGCCTCCGCCATGCCTTGCTGATAATTCGCTTTTTCTGCCAGCGAATAAGCTTGACTTGCATACTCTATCACTTTTTGCGGCTGCTCTAACGCATAGAAAAAGGAAGCTAATTTTATCAAAACATTCGTTTTCTCGTTGTCTGCCTGTTGCTGGTTGAGCAAAGCCAATAAGCTATCAGCCTGTTGCTCGGTTTGGGCAAAGGAAGTCAAATAGCTGAAAATGAAGAAGAAAGAAAAAAATTTCCTCATTAAAATTGGTAAAAATTATAAACGCTAATGTTTTGACCATTAGTGTAACTGTTGGCTAAAAAACGGGGGGAAATTTGAAATTTAATATAAGTACAATATTCTAATTTAATATTTTTTTATAATAATCTATGATAAATTGAAAAATACCCAATAATTCATCAAGTTCGCCTAAATAATATTTCTGTGTATCCAAAAAAAGGTCATTGCCCACAAGTTCTATAAAAAGCCAGTCATCACCTGTGGTAGCACAGCCATACAATTTTTCTAAGGGCGTTCCTTTGCGTTCGTTAAAAATTTTTGCGCCCACCAGTTGTGCCGAGCATTGTCTTATGCCTTCCTCGATGTCATTCCTCTTTGCCTCTACCAACTGAAAGATAGGATAGTTAATCACCGCAGAATTAATATCTTTTGCCAATATAAAATCACATTCGCCTTTTAATCCTCTACTCTCGTCAGCATTTAGCGTGTCGCCCGAATAAATTGTGAAATATTTGTTGTTGCGCCTACGAAGCTCTACTAAAATTGGGAAAACAATCGTTTCTGACTTTGCCTTCTCACTTTTAATATATAGCTCATTGACCAACTCCAAATCACTTTGCAATTTTTCGCTTGGCGCGATAGGCGTAAGCTGCCCAAAAAGTTTTCTCCTGTGGCTTTTGATGCCAAACTGTGTTTCTAAATCCTCTAATGTAAAATCAGTATAAGCCATAAAAAAAACCAAATCATTTTAGACCATTACTCATATCCTACCCAACTTCACAAAAATAGGAAAAACAATCGTTTTCTCCTCATTTTCTTGCCAAAAAGGTTTTAAACTTATAACTAACTCAGGTACAGGATTATAACCTTTTTCTTTGATAAATCTACCCACACTTGACCAAGTATTGATGTAGCCACTGAAGGCTTCCAAATTCCAAGAAAATTGCATTTGAAAAGGAGGAGTTGGTATTTTTTCAAAAGGGAAATCAATATTTTGGTAAGCCTCATCTACGTGCCTGCGTGCTGCGTCCCAAAAGCTACCTACCGTTTCCTTGTAAAAAGAGCTAATCAATTCGTCTATGGGGGGAGAAATATGGAGTAAACCATAACCCCAAATAGCAATAATCGCGCCTTTTTTGGCGACGCGACGCACTTCTGCATAAAATTTCTCCAAATCAAACCAATGAATTGCCTGCCCTATGGTAATTAAGTCAATGCTGTTTGCGGCAAGAGGCGTATGCTTTTCATCACAGCAAAGATACTGGATATTAGGTAGTTGTATGGCTTCGTCCAACTGTTTTTGGCTGAGGTCAGTGGCAAAAACTTGCTCAAAATGTTGTGCTAAGATTTGTGCTACTTGTCCGTTGCCTGTGCCGCAGTCCCAAGCATTTTTGTTTTCCATCACATACTGAAAAACAAATTGATAGAGGTCAGCAGGGTAAGTGGGGCGAAACTTGGCGTATTGCTTCGAATCACGAGAAAAGAGGTCTTTCATTTTAGAGAATTTAAAAATTTGTTTAGTTGCTAACTATGGCAGTAGGTAAACTGTAGTGTAGCTGTTTTTGCTCATTATTCCAAAAAACAAAAACGTCATATAAGCAATATTAAACTAAAATTGATTTATCTTTGCAAGAAATCAATAACAATTTATGAATGTCATACAATAGACACTTTTTGAATTAAACGCTATTCCTAAAAAGGAAAAAGTTATAGAATTGGACAAAAAAGAAACGCAAAGAAACAAATTAGAAAAAAAATACAGTAATAAGTTACAAGAAAATCTAAAAATAGGCTCTTTGGTATCTTATCAAGGAAATAAAAATCTTCCTATTCTTAAAAATCTTCCTATTCTACGTTTGTACCGTTACAAAGAGGCTTTTTCATACCAACTTGTAAAAGATTTTTTTAATGAATATAACATTACCCCAAAAGACTATGTTTTTGACCCATTTTGTGGAATGGGGACAACTCTTTTTACCTCTTGTGTAAATGGTATTCAATCCATAGGAACAGATAGACTGCCAACAGGCGTTTTTATTTCTGAAACTTTGCCTAAAATTTTAACTATTACGCCTAATAAAATCACCGAAATTTATGAAAAAGCAAAGCATCTTTTAGCAAGTGCGACAGAGGCAGAAGTGGCAGAAGATGTACGCATTATGAAAATTGCCTTTCTGCCAAAAAATTTAGCAGAACTCAAACAATGGAAAACACTTATTCAAAATTTAGAAAGTCCATATAAGGAAATCATAGATTTACTGTATTTGTCAGTGATAGAACATTGCAGTTTTACAGCAAAAGATGGTCAGTTTCTACGATAATAATAAGTAGTAAAATTCAATCTGTGAGCAATGACATAAGCATTGTAAATAACCAACCTCTTTTCTTGGTAAAGTGTAAATTAGACCAATCCTTTCTTTCTTTAAAAAACGGCTACAAAGGACACCTGAAAAAAGGTATGACCACCAAAGCAAGATTTGTAATCACGAACCGTAATTTATTTGAGCTTCTCTATGATAAGGCAGAAGATTGGCTAAGACCTTAAAAATATGTATTTAAAAGAGCAACGCCCCCCAATCAATCTTTCTCCTCTTTTTTTGCTTTTTTCTTTTTCCTGATAATTTCTTTGAGCATAATTTGGAGCATGGTTTCTATTTTATTCATTCTCTTATGCAACTTTTGCATTTCAGTATTGATTTCCGCCTTTATTTCTTTTCGCGAGATTTCCTCTGGGGTGAGTTCTAAGGTTTCTTCTGCCAGCAAATCAGCGACGCTCACCTCGAAAAAGGCGGCAATTTGTTCTAATCTTTCTATTGTTACGTTAGACTGCCCACTTTCAATCTTGGCATAACCCGTAGGCGAAACGCCAAGTGCCTGAGCTACAGACACTACTGTATATTTTTTGATGGCACGCAATGCCCTGAGCCGCTCTCCGATTACTACTTTCATCTATAAATTAGCTTAAAAAATATTTTCAAAAATGAACTGAGAGTGTAAAAATACGCATTTCAGTTCTTTTTTATTCCAAAAATTTGTTTTACCTTTGTAGCCGCTATTACGACCTACTGTTGTAACCACTTTAAAACTTATTGCATTTACTATCGATACACTATTGTAACCACTTTTAATTTTATTGTATCCACCCTTAAAAACTTTCGCCCTCAAAAACGCACTTAGGTGCAAATAATCTCTGTTTTTCCTTTACAAAAGTATCACCATTTATTGAGTAAATTTGAAAAAATCTACACTATTTTCAGTATTTATTTTTCAAACCACAAAAATAAAATTGTATTTTCCTTTCTTTTTTAGCCAAATAACAACCATATTTTTAAAAACACTTTTTCATTCTTAAAAAAATGCCGTTTTCTATCTTTCTTAAAATCAATGCTTTACAAAAGATATTAACAACGTACAACCCAAAATAAATAATTTTTGGGTGTATATAATTGATAATCAGCATCTTATATCTTTTAGCAAAAATCAGGCTGAAAAGTAAAAAATGAAATAAAAATTTCAAAGATTTTGCAAAATTTGTTTTTTGTTTTACCTTTGCAAGTTCAAAGTTAAAGTGTAGCGGTCTAAATCTAATATATATCCCAAATGGCTTTCAAAAAGAATAAGAAAATCAGCAACGATTTTACAAGGATTACCATTAGTCTTGCCTCTCCTGAGTCCATTTTAGAGAGTTCTCATGGCGAGGTAACACAACCAGAAACGATTAACTATCGTACCTACAAGCCCGAAATGGGCGGGTTGTTTTGCGAACGCATCTTCGGACCTGTGAAGGATTGGGAATGTCATTGCGGCAAATACAAGCGTATTCGCTACAAAGGCATCATTTGCGATAGATGTGGCGTAGAAGTTACGGAGAAAAAAGTACGTCGTGAGCGTATGGGACACATCCAACTGGTGATTCCTGTGGCGCACATCTGGTACTTCCGTTCCCTACCCAATAAAATAGGTTATTTGCTGGGGCTTCCCACCAAAAAGTTAGACCAAGTGATTTATTACGAACGCTATGTGGTCGTACAGCCTGGTGTAAAAGCAAAAGATGGTGTCAATCAATTGGATTTCTTGACAGAAGACGAGTATTTGGATATTGTAGATAAGTTGCCAAGAGAAAACCAACTACTTCCTGACGAAGACCCACAGAAGTTTATCGCCAAAATGGGCGCAGAAGCCTTAGATGCACTTTTGCAGCGCACCAAGTTAGACCAACTTTCTTATGACCTGCGCGATTTGGCTTCTAATGATACTTCCCAGCAACGCAAAGCTGAGGCATTGAAGCGTTTGAAGGTAGTAGAGGCTTTTCGCAGTGCCAAAGCACGAAATATAGAAAATAAACCAGAGTGGATGATTATCAAGATGGTGCCTGTGATTCCCCCAGAATTGCGCCCGCTTGTGCCGTTGGACGGTGGTCGTTTTGCCACTTCGGACTTAAATGACTTATACAGAAGGGTTATCATCAGAAATAACCGCCTGAAACGTTTGATAGATATTAAAGCACCAGAGGTTATCTTGCGTAATGAAAAAAGAATGTTGCAAGAGGCAGTAGATTCATTGTTTGATAACTCTCGCAAGGTGAACGCAGTACGCGCAGACGGCAATCGTGCCTTGAAATCATTGAGTGATATGCTCAAAGGAAAGCAAGGTCGTTTCCGCCAAAACTTGCTCGGAAAGCGTGTGGATTATTCTGGTCGTTCTGTGATTGTGGTAGGTCCCGAACTCAAACTACATGAGTGCGGTTTGCCCAAAGATATGGCGGCAGAGCTTTTCAAGCCATTTATTATCAGGAAATTAATAGAAAGAGGAATTGTAAAAACGGTAAAATCTGCAAAGAAAATTGTAGATAAAAAATTACCTGTGGTCTGGGACATTTTAGAAAACGTGTTGAAGGGACACCCTGTGTTGCTCAACCGCGCTCCTACTTTGCACCGCTTGGGTATTCAGGCTTTCCAGCCCAAATTGATAGAAGGCAAGGCGATTCAGTTACACCCATTGGTTTGTACGGCTTTTAATGCTGACTTTGACGGCGACCAGATGGCAGTTCACGTACCACTTGGGCAGGCGGCAGTGTTAGAGGCTTCTCTATTAATGTTGGCTTCGCATAATATCCTCAATCCAGCAAACGGTACACCAGTTACCGTTCCTTCCCAAGACATGGTTTTGGGGCTTTATTACCTCTCCAAAGGTCGTCGCTCTACGCCTGAATATCGCGTAAAAGGAGAAGGCATGAGTTTTTACTCTTTTGAGGAAGTAAATATTGCCATGAATGAGGGTGTGTTAGACAAACACGCATGGATAAAAGTGAGGACTTGGATAAAAGACGAAAAAACAGGAGAATTAGTTTACAAGAGCATTGAAACTGTAGCAGGTAGGGTGCTGATTAACCAGTTTGTCCCCAAAGAAGTAGGTTTCTTGAATGAGGAATTGACTAAGAAAAAACTGCAAATCATTATTTCTCATATCTTTAAGACGGTGGGAATGCACCGCACTGCTCATTTCTTAGATGATATTAAGTATTTAGGTTTCCAAACGGCGTTCAAAGGCGGTTTGTCCATCGGTTTGTCTGATGTCCAAGTTCCACCAAATAAAATGGTGCTGATTGGAGAAGCGAAAAAAGAAGTTGATGTGATTTGGAACAACTATTACATGGGTTTAATCACTGATAACGAACGCTATAACCAAGTAATTGACGTTTGGACAAAGGTAAACAATGACATTACGACCACTCTGTTGAAAAAATTGGAAGAAGACCGCCAAGGGTTCAATCCTATTTATATGATGATGCACTCAGGCGCACGCGGTTCTCGCGAGCAGGTGCGTCAGCTGGGCGGTATGAGGGGCTTGATGGCAAAACCGCAAAAGAACTTACAGGGTTCGGTGGGCGAAATTATTGAAAACCCAATTCTTTCTAACTTTAAGGAAGGTTTGGACGTAGTTGAGTATTTTATTTCTACGCATGGTGCGCGTAAAGGTCTGGCAGATACGGCATTGAAAACGGCAGATGCGGGTTACTTGACTCGTCGTCTGGTAGATGTGGCGCAAGATGTGGTGATTAACGAAGATGATTGCGGTACACTGCGCGGCATTACGATGGAGGCACTGAAAGACCAAGATGATGTGATTGAAAAACTTTCTGATAGAATCTTAGGGCGTGTATCTGTGCATGACGTTTTTGACCCCATTACCAGCGATTTGTTGGTAGGTTCGGGCGACGAAATCACAGAAGATATTGCCAAAAAGATAGAAGAAACGTCAATAGAGCAAGTAGAAATTCGTTCTGTACTTACTTGCGAATCTAAGCAAGGTGTTTGCGGCAAGTGCTACGGCAGAAACTTGTCGTCAGGCAAAATGGTACAAATCGGTGAGGCTGTGGGCGTAATTGCGGCGCAGTCTATCGGTGAGCCAGGTACACAGCTTACTTTGAGAACTTTCCACGTGGGTGGTGCTGCTTCAAATATTTCTGTTGATTCTTCTGTTAATGCCAAGTTTACAGGAAAAGTAGAGTTTGAGGAAATGAAAATGGTGCCAAGTGTAACCAATGATGGGGAAAAACTCAATGTGGTGATGGCAAGAACAGCAGAAGTAAGAATTATCAGCACCGAAAACGGGCAAATGCTGATTAGTCAGCACGTTCCTTATGGTGCATTCTTGCGTGTGAAAGAAGGACAAATGGTAACAAAAGGTGATAATATCTGTTATTGGGACCCTTATAATGCAGTTATCCTTTCACAATATGATGGAAAAATTGAGTTTGAAGCGATTGAGGAAGGTATCACTTACCAAGAGGAATATGACGAACAGACTGGCTATCGTGAAAAAGTAATTATTGAAACCAGAGATAGGACAAAAAATCCTGTAATCATGGTTCGCAATAATCAAGGCAATGTGATTAGCAGCAATATTCCTGTAGGGGCGCACTTGTCAGTGGAAAATGGACAGACGGTAAAAGCAGGTCAAATCTTGGTAAAAATTCCAAGAACATTGAGCAAAATGCGAGATATTACAGGTGGTCTGCCACGTATTACCGAACTTTTTGAGGCTCGTAACCCTTCTAATCCTGCCGTAGTGAGTGATATTGACGGTGTAGTAACTTATGGTACTATCAAACGCGGTAATAGAGAAATTTTTGTAGAATCCAGAGATGGAGTCAAGATGAAATACATGGTGCCACTTTCTAAGCATATTTTGGTGCAGGAAAATGACTTTGTAAAGGCAGGACACGCTCTTTCTGATGGAGCGATTACACCTTCTGACATTTTGTCTATCAAAGGACCTACTGCGGTACAGGAATATTTGGTAAACGAAATCCAAGAAGTTTATCGCTTGCAAGGGGTGAAAATCAATGACAAACACATCGAGGTAATCGTGCGTCAAATGATGCAAAAAGTGGAAATCATTGACCCAGGAGATACCATGTTCTTGCCAGGACAGGTAGTAGATAAATTCTCGTTCCGCGATGCCAACGATACGATTTTGGACAAGAAAATCGTCATGGACTCAGGTGAATCTTCCTTGATGAAAAAAGGTATGATAGTGAGTGCGAGAAGGTTACGCGATGAAAACTCAAGCCTCAAACGCCGAGATATGAAAACAGTGAAGGTCAAAGATGCACAACCTGCCGTTTCTAAACCAACGCTACAAGGCATTACACAGGCTTCTCTTGGTACGAAAAGCGTGTTCTCTGCGGCTTCTTTCCAAGAAACTACCAAAGTTCTCAGCGAGGCGGCTATCAGAGCAAAAACGGATTACCTATTGGGCTTAAAAGAAAACGTAATCGTAGGACACTTAATCCCTGCGGGTACGGGTATGCGAAACTACGAAACCATCAAGGTTTACTCCAAAGAGGAATTTGATTCTATGAAGGAATCTAAGGAGAATTTCCGATTGAAGAAAGAATACCAAGACTAAGGTTTAGGTATGTACTAAAATATAAAAAGCCCTTCGACAGCAATGCTCGAAGGGCTTTTTTGTTTTGTTCATAAAAAAAATACTATCCAAGTTTTGTTTCAAACTCAAATAGCATTTTCTTATTAAATTCATCAAAAAACTACAAAGGAGATTTTAGTTTGATGAAATAAATGCGATTTTTATCTACACTATTCAAAGAAGGCAAAGTTTTCTCCACATACTTTGCGCCTGTGCCTGTGGTTATCCCAAAATCATCATCATTACAAACGGCAATTAATGAAGGATTGATAATGGCAATCCCCTCTGCCTTGTCGTGAGGATAAAGCGTTGAAATATCAGTCATTAAATCTACCGCAAGCGTCTTTCTAACAGGTGTAATGCCATTAGAGGAGAGGGTAGCAGCATCTTTGAGTTCTTCGACCGTTTTCCCACCAAATAGCTTGCCTGCTACACCGTTCGCAGGGTCAGAAATGTCGGTTGCTCCTGCCAAATCTATTTTGTAAAGCCTTTTGAAAACCGTAGATTTATTAGCTTCTGTGGCATATTCTCCATCACGTTCTAAGACCAAGAAAGTAGTATTGGTAATAGCCACTATTTCGCTATTTGCTTGAAGGTTAGCCCTTTCCATGAGATAGACGTACTGCTTGGTGTCGCCCGAAGCAATGTCAAAAGTCAAGATTCGGATTGCCAATGAGCCTGAAATAGCGGCAGCCGAAGGGTTATACAAAGGAAATTGCATCATGCCTACCAGTGTTTTGCCGTCTGGGGTAATGGTCAGTCCTTCCATGCCACGATTGGGACGGCGGCGAGCAAAAACCAAAGGAATTTTGCGTCCACCTTTGCCAGAGCCAAAAGGATTGATGCGCTCGATAGTGCGTCCCGTAGCGTCAAAATGCACAATATGAGGTCCGTACTCATCACTTACCCAAAACGAACCATCAGGCGCAATCGCCAAACCCTCAGAATCCAAGCCGTCTGCACTTGGTGCAAGCGTTGCCCCTGCAAGGTCAAAAGCAATTTCTCCTGTATTTCCCAGACCAGAAGGATTGGGTAAGCCAGTGAGTTTCACACCATTTTCATTTTTTAGTTCTATGATTGATTCTAAAATCAATTCTTTCCCTTTGAGGCGAAATTTACCAATTTCAGGCGCAAAGTTAGGATTAGAGAACACTTTTGAGTTAGCAACAGTGCCGTCAATGTTAGGACCTCTGTCTGTGAGCATATAAAACACAGAAGCGTCTTGTGGGTCAAGTACCATCGAGGAGCCAAAGCCGCCATTATAGACTTTCACACCATTGACTTCCGACAAAATAGTAGCACCTACCGCCTCAGCCATATCAGGGTATTCAACAGTAGTATCATTATTTTTGCTGCAAGCTGTCAAAATGAATAGTGATAGCATAGCAATACGGAAAAATTTGTTCATAAAATGTAACTATTCAGCCGTTTTGCAAAAAGGAGAAATTTTGATACAGGTTGATATTTTTGAGCGTTTGAAAAACATTAAGTCCCTGTTTTTTGATGGTATCAATTACGCCTTGAATACGGGCATAGATTTTAGCTCCCTCAAACGTTCTAAAACACATGGAGATTTTTTGTTTGATTTTAACGTGTCTG
>JAAFJS010000249.1 GCA_013298985.1 Cytophagales bacterium | reverse complement strand
TTCTACGCCAGCGTGAACCGCTTTGGTTGCAAACTTCATCTGATTAGTGTTGGGTTAAAGTTTAAAAAACAGCGCAATTTGATAAAAAATGGTGAAAGAAATTCCATTTCTCGCAGAAATGGAATTTGTAACCTCCATCTAAAAGGCTTACAAGCGTACAGCAACCATCAAAAAAAGCAAGCAAGCGTGTAAAATTAGGAGAAAAGGGGGTAAGATTTGTTTTTTACCCCTTTTTTTAACATTTATTTCGCATTTTTTTTGGAAAATAAAATGGTCGCGGTTACTTTTGGTTACACGTACACATTTTTAAACTTTTCCAAGAAAATTGCATCTTTCATGCCTCATTACATTACTGAGATGAACATACTTTTTCGTGTTCGTACAAATAAAACTATCCAAACGCTGTACTACCGCGTTACACTTCATAAACAGCGCAGCACCGACCAGACCACATGTATCAACTTTACGCAGGCAGACGGCTGGAACGCTTCCAGTCAGACCTTTGCGCGCGCCCCTCAGTACAATGAGCTACTGGCGCGCATCAGGCTGTCCCTCCAAAGTGCCTACCTCGCCCTGGGCGAAAGTGCTACTGCCAAGCAAGTAAGCAAGCGCATAGACGTACGCGCACTTATGCACGCACCCGCAGTGCCAGAGCTACCCAAAGAAGATTCCAAAGAAAAACCTAAAAAAGCAACCCGCAAAAATTACGATAAGGAAATAGAAAAACACCTGACCGAGACGCAGATGAACCTGCTGGAAAGTACGGTTTTTGAAAAAAAATTGCAAAAATACGCTGATATACTTATTATACTGATGCGTACAGGCATCAACTACAGCGACTACAAAAAGATAGATTGGAAAACGGCTATCAAAAACACCGAAAACGGCGAACTGATAGTGATAGAGCGAAGCAAGACCAATCAGCGCGCTATCATACCGCTTTTTCCCATCGTCAAAAAGATATTAGAAAAAAATAATTACAAGATGAGAATATACCATCATAGTGGCTTGGCAGTGAAGTTTGAGGAATTGGGTAAACTGATTGGCGTAGAACATCTAACGCCAAAGTATGGGCGTAAGACGATGGCGACCTTTTGCCTGGATAACGGCGTGAGCATAGAGGTCGCCGCCAAGATATTAGGGCATGCAGGGACGCAGATGATACAAAGGCACTACGCTGTAATTGGCGAAAAGCGCGTAATGGCAGAGTTTAAGGGGCTGATTTAGGCGGTTTGATGGCGATTAGAGGCGATTGATGCCGTATTCAGGGCGTAAGCATGGCGTATTGATGAAGTTTTTGGAGGAAAAATAAACAAAATAAGTTGGAAATTAACCAAAAACACTACCTTTGGCTTTCACATTTTATTACATCTAAACAAAAAACCATGAAAAAATTAGTATTTGCCGCTTTTTTATTGATTGCATTTGCCTCGTGCACCAAAACAGCAGAAGAAACGCCTGATTTGTCGCTAATCGTGCAGGGTAATTATAATGTTACGTTTTTGAAGTCTGGGACAACCTCTTTTAATCTTCCTATTAACAATGCTACAGGAAGAGCCTCTGCAATTTTATCTTTTTTTAGAAAAGATAAAACTATTAGTACAGGCTCTTTATTACTTACTATAAACGGAAATGCAACTACTACACAATTAGGCGATATTGTGTTGAAAGATGCAGGAAACGGACAGGTTACACTGGTTGATAACGGCGTAACTATTGGGACAGGCACAGCGAAAAATATTGATGTCAACCAAACTACCAACGGCACTACAACTATAATTAACGCCAGCAGATAGATTTTCTAAAAAAAGTTGATTCACTTGGGATAGATTTAGAATCCGTCAAAGAACATGAATTTTTTTTAAGCAAAGTCTGTTTATTCGCAGAAATAAATTTTTTGAAAAGACTGAGGAAAAAGCCAAAAAAAACACTTCTCACGCAAGGCATGAGAAGTGAATAGCTAATTATAAATAAAAGTACAAAAATTTATCTTTTTTTAAGTCAATTTCTTGAGGTCAATCACCTTATAGTAATCGAGGGCAGCGACCGCACCAATCGCAAAAGCAGAGAACAGCAATAGCTTTGTTCCGTAAGCAAGCGGCTTACTGATGGCACTAATTTTAGCGATGGCATTGAGAATGTTGCGTTTATACACTTCTCTGTTATCTCCATTGACTTCTGCAATGTAGCTACTGTACGCGATGCTCTGGGCAAACTCTTCGGGCGTGCCGTTTTTTATCACTGACCTGTAGCGGTCTTGGTCTAAGAGCAGGGCGTAATCGTAAAAACTATCCTGCAAGCTGTCATACACGCGAAAAGAAAGTCCTCGACTGCCCAGCGTGATGCTTCTGCCTTTCCAGTATTTGAACTTGCCGTAATCGGTTTTTCCTGTGCTGATGATGCCAAAGAAATTATTGTAAGTATCTGACAATGTGCTACCTTTGTAGCCTCTCTCGGCAACGGACTGCGCCAGCATATAGGTAGGATTGTGTCCGTACCTGCGGGCGGCGCGCACCGCATACCACCAGTATTTAGTTACAAAGCTAATTTCTTCTTTTGTGGGCATGGTGGTTAGGTTATTTTTTACCAAAAATCTTTAAAATTAATTTAACTATCTCACTTTTGGGTGTATTTTCTTCCTCCGATTTGTCATAAATATCTATCAAATAAATAGTATATGATTTTTCAGTGGGCGTTTCTTGTTTTTTGCCTTTACTTGGCTTTTTAGCGGATTTTTCGGTCTTTTCTACTATTTCTTTTTCCTCAATAGTATAGGTAATTAACCTAAATCCACCACTTTTACCGCTTGTTTTATCTGACGTAGAGATGCGTATTTTGTAAATACCTTTGCCTAATGGTATGCCTTGACGTGGATTTGTCAAAAGTGAGTTAGATAGTGCCTCAATATCATCTATTAGAGATGGATATTTAGTTACTAATCTTTTAAGTGCTTTTGCAAAATTAACTGTTGGAATAACTTTATTCGCCATTTTTAATTTCCTTTAAAAGTTGTTGCATTGTAGGTGGCTTTTTCTTTTCTTCTCTCATTTCTTTTACTTCTTTTAAGCCATTTTCTATTGCCTTTAACCGCTTGCCCGAATTTTTAACAGTTTTTGTCTGCCTTTTGATATTCATAGCAATATTTTGATTATCAAGTTCTTGTAATTTTGATAATATTATTTTTGCTTGGGCTTGGGTACGTACTTCAATCGTGATAATTTCCATAAGATTATATTTTTAGCTGTAAAATTACAAAAATTAGATTTGATTTTTTTAGACTACAGTAAAGAAATACCTTTTAAGTCAGTTTTTTTCCCATATTCATTAACTGTTACAAAATTGTATACCTCCTTTTCTAATGTTGTTGATAGCGGAAAATCTGCTTCTCTATTTGGTTTGGCTATCTCTGCCTCTATCACTTTGAGAGCTATCTCAATTTCTTTGATTCTGCGTTCAAAATCATTCACTATGTTAGGATATTTGATATTGTAGTCAAGTTTAGTCATCTCTCCTGCCACTACTTTTTTGCAGTCCGCCAACTGAGCCTGTATGTCCTTTTGAAGGTTTTTCAACTCAGCTGTCACTTGGCTACGTACTTCCTGTCTCACCTTTATCACATAAGCCAGCTCATCAAAGGGCTTTTCTACGACCTCTTGAGTGGGATATTCCACTGGTGTTTGTGGCGCAGCTGCACCCGTTTTTTTCTTTTGGTTTCTGTCGTAAAAGTAATAACCCACGCCTGCGCCTACTACAATAAAACCTACTATCAATACTGTTTTCATACTATTTTTAATTTTTGGTAACAAAATAAACTACCGTTCCTAATACCACTAATCCGCCAAAAATGCCTGCGTAAAGCAAGGTATTGTCTTTGGCTTCGGGCTTGGGTTCGTACACGCCCGAATTTTTATTGAAAGCATACTTTTTGGCAATGTCAGGGTTTTGAGAAAACACATTTTCTTGGTTTGCTTTGATTTCCTCTTTGTTTTTCGCAAGTATGGCGTTCATGTCGGTAATTGCCTGTCCAGATTTGAGATACCTATCCAAAGCACTTGTTTTCTCTTGCGAGCTTTGCTGAGTAGGTTGCGAAAGAATAGTAGATACCTTTTCAGGGGTCAGGTTTGGCTTGACCGTTGAGTATTTGGCATCTTGCTCGGCTTGCCGCTTTGCCTCTCGTTCGGCAATAATTTTGTCAAGGTCAGTCGTGCTACTCAGTCCTTTTTGATAATCGGCGTAGGCTTTTGCCTTGCGCGCTTCCCACTCAGCAGCGGTTTCCGTTCCCCAGCCGTCGTCTGTGATAGTGCCTAAGCTGTGTCTATAATAATTGTGTCTATAATTGTGCTTTCTCATAAGTGTTAGTTTTTATCAAATTCCAGTGTTCCCAGCGTGCCAAACCTATTTTTTGTTGCCTCCGCTATTCCGTAGCTTGGTAGCTCTATGATGATGTCAGGATTGTGCGCCCAAGCGGTCGTCCCTTTGTAGTTCCCTCGTTTGTTTATTTGACTGACGATAATGATAGACAACTCAGGGTACTTTTCTGCTATCGCATCGAGGTCTGAGGGCTTCATTTCCAGTGCCTGTACCGAGTCCAAAATCACCAAGTCGTACTGGCTTAGGTTCTTGGGCAGGCTTGCCGCCACTTCAATATTTTTCACATTGGCACTTCGCGAGAAAGCGCGCTCCACAAAAGTATCTGCAATCTCCAATTCTCCATTCCTGACCTTGCTTTGCTCGCCCGTAACGTACAAGACTTTTCCAATGCCCGCAAAATCTTTGGCAAAATCCAGCAGCATGGTCGTTTTGCCACTGCCCGCCTTGCCAAAAACCAATGCCTTGAAGCCCTTGGTGGGTTTGCCAAATATGGGCAACCAGTCCGATTTTAGTGGCAGCTTGTCCTTCATGCTGTCCAAGCTCAGCTCATTAGCAGGAATTACGCCCAGACTTTTTTTTTTGCTTTTGCGCGTGCCGTTGAGTGAGGGCGTTTCGCACGCGCACCCCAGCCCGTCGAGGTCGTCCTCGTCATCTTCTTCTACTCCCTTCAATCCGCCTTTCTCTATCGCATAGACCAACATTTTCTCAATTTGCGCGCTCACGTCCTTGCCTACACTGAGAGTGAGCAAATTGGTTTTGTTTACCGCTGCATTGTTGGCTTTTTTGGCAATGTTAAAAATACTGCTCAACAAAGGATATACAGGAGAATCCTTGCGAATCTTGCCTGCTTTTGCATTTTTCTGAAAAGTGCTAATGAAAGTAAATAACTTTGCAAACGTGATTTTTTGGTTTATCATACCATAAAAACTTTCAATTGCTTTGTTTTCTACGGCGTTCCCAAAAGGTACGCTACCCGCACTTTTGGGCGCAGTGGTTGCCTTTTGAGGACTTTTTGCGCCTTTTGCTTTTGCAACCTTTGCCTTTGGACTTACTTTTGCCTTTGGTGCAGTATTTTCTTTTGTTGCTTTACTTACACCAATTACGTTAGCATTCATTTTTTTCCATGCCATTGCCTTTTTTTCCCTCCTTAATGCGCTTCTACTTCTCATTTTTTTTCTTGGTTTTGGTTTTGCCGTTTTCAAGTAATCAGAATGATGACTTGGTTTGGGGGTTTGAATTTTAGTTATTTTCCTTTCGTTCTCATACGTTTCGTAGGCTAAATCATACGTTTGCACGTCTTTTACATCTTTTTCAGTGATATTAAAACCATCATAATTATTCATCATTACAGGCATTATTACTGCATAAGGCACATTGGTATTGTTTTTTTCTTGGGGCGAAAACAAAACGGCACGATTGCTTGCGTTCAAATAGATGTGTGCATAACTGCCTCCTAACTGCTTCATTGCGTCCAACACCACAAGTAAGTAGCGATTGTTAAAAGCAATAAATTTGCCTTTGCCAAACTTAAAAACGCTGCGTTGTTCTAAGTTTTTTTGATACAAATAATTATCTCCCGATTCTTTGGTAGGTATTTTGACAAACTTTTTAACCTTTTCAATATCAATGACATAGTGATAATTCAGGTTGTCAAATATATATTTATAGCTGTCGTAATCCAACAAGTCTGCCGCATCAGCCAATTTATTTCCTTCAAAATCATATTTGCCTTCCGCTATATTACAAGGCAGTTGTAATAGAATATGTGAGTTTGTCGCCATGATTCCACCTGAATTTTTGGCATGAAAAAACTGACTTGTTTTTCTGTTTTCTTTGCCTGCTGTAAATTTTTTGAGCAGTTGCGCATTTTTGTCTGTCAAACAAGCTGCTTGGTTTTCTTTTGTTTTAAGAGGTGAAAACCCTTTACTTGCTCCATGAAGCCTGCGATAACCTATCAATGCGTTTTCTATATTGTAGTAGTATATCTTGCTACTAAACGTTTGAAAAGCAAAAGATACTTTTTCTTGGTCAAAAACAATACTCAAAGGCAGAAAATCAATCCCTCTTTTGACATAAGAAGACTGGATTTTGTAAAAATTTTTATTTTTTTCAACTACTTTTTGATTCAAAAAATTCACAGAAATAAACAATGTTTTGAGCTTGTCAGTTGCTTGTTTGATAGCCTGTTTTTTTTCTTTAATTTCCTTTTCACCCTTCGTACTTCCTACTGGATAATTGTTATAAATTTCTTTGTTTTTAGCCTCTGCCAATTTTTGGCTTAAATCTGTCCATTGTTCCTTGAACTTTTCATTTGTATTTTCTTTAATGAACTGATAAACAGCCTCTAACCATACCAATATAGTATAGTTCAAGGCTTTGTTTTCTTGGTCTGTGAATCCAAGACCCTTCTTATTTTTTTTGCCAAAAATTGCTAACTGCTTCATCTGCTTTGTTTTATCTTTTTACCCAGTTTCTATATGCTTTTTGTCCATTGGGCTTGGTATATGCCTCTAAAACTTGCCTACGTTGCCTTCCGTCCGAATTGAACGAAATGTGTATCCATGTCGGGAAGTCCTTTCCGTACTCCCAAATAAGTTGGTCAAAGGGGAGATTGCTCTCCAAAATGCAATCAAACAGTCGCTTGTTATCGGCAATGTCCGTAAGCCTGATGTCCGCCGCCTCGCCGTCCATGTGTTGCGAAGTGCGCGAGGCACCTGCTATTTTTGCATTTAATTCAGGGCTTCGATAGCCTGAGTTTACCCATATAGGCAGCCCCATGCGAATACGCAAAGGTTCTAACACATTGATAACCAACTTTTTCAAGCTACTCACTATGATTTCGGGCGGCGTGTATTGCTTCAATATAGCCAGCGAACGCGCCGTAGGGCTTTCTATAAGTTCTGCCAGCGTGAAATGCGGTGAAAGCTGCACCTTGCTCATTTTCGCGAGCAGTTCCTCGATTTGCTCATCTACGGTTTGATTACCTCTTACGCTTGTTTTTTTTATTTTATATTTTTTTAATCCAAGTTTGGAAAGTCGTGTTTAATTTTTTCGCATAGCAAATTTCTAATGCTTTGTATTTTGTCAGAAAAAAGGCTCATAAAACGTGTTTCATCAAATGTGGGTGTTTCGTGTGGGAATTTGAAAAAAATCATGCCCACCATGTGCCACCCAAATCTTGTCTTTTTTTCAATTTTGATAAAAATAGCAGATTTTGAATTATGCCGTTCCAGTTGGTACTTCCATACATCGCCCATAGTTTCAAAGTCGTTTTTAGCGGTAATGCACAAAATGCTATTATCGGAAAGTAGGTGAGTAAGTTGCTCATACTCATCACTATGAACGTTTACTTCTCTGTATTTTTTTTCTGGTATATAATCACCTTGAAAAACTTGATTTGTTAAAATGTACTTAAAAAACGGACTATCTGTAAGTGCTTTTTCCATGTTTTTGACCAAATCAACACCAAACGCTATTGCATCAGAATCTGTCATTATTTTTCTACCTAACGCATCTATTTTATATTTAATATTGTCGTTAAATTCTACACTTTCGTCTTCTTTCTCTTTTTTAAGTTCCCACTCTTTATAAAGGTATCCAAGTAAATAACCTATTAATAACGTACAAGCAAGTATTATAGGTGAGGTTGTTAATAACACAAAATCGTCTAATTTCATTATTTGTTTTTTAGTTTAAAAATTTTAATATGTTGTTACTATCCTTCCTGGTTCAAAGCCTCTACTCTCCCACGTGCTTAGGTTTATCTGACCTACACCGTCGTTGATAAAGTTTATACTTACATTTGACATTCTGAAAGTGTTGTTTCTGAATATATTAGCACCCGTATTCAACCAATTCCAAACAGGGGAGGTCGCTGTATCGTTTGAGCTAAACTCAATATTGTTAGGTGCAGTGGGCGAATTATTAAAAGTATAATCGTTGTTTTCAAACAAATTATTGGAACAAGTAAAAGATTGTCCAGTGAATAAGCTACCCCCATAGAAAGCCGTTGCTTTACGAAACATCAGTAATTTGACCTCATAATTACTTGGAGGAACTACCGTTCTTGTGCGTACCTTATTGTTTCTCCACGTGCAGTTGTTACCTGTTACGTG
>JAAFJS010000248.1 GCA_013298985.1 Cytophagales bacterium | reverse complement strand
GTACTGTTGGGCGTGAAAGCGCGCGTAAAGGCAAACTGTTGCTCATACGATTCGTTAAAAGGCTTAATTTGATAGTCTAAAAACCGTTTCTTAATGTATGCTTGTGCTTTTTTACTCCCCTCTGTACCTACTTTTCGCCCTTCAAACTCATCAGAGGAAAGCGTCTTGATGTCAGTGAGTAATTGCAAAGCATCAAATTTGCTCTGTGAATAGGTGAAGTTTTGTACTAAAAAAAATAGCGCAAATACCCCTAAAATTTGCCTCATAGTATTGTTTTTTAAGAAAAATATGTTGAAAATAAAACAGGGCTTCCCCAAAAAAATGAATCACATTTATTTTTAGGAAACCCAATTACAAAGGTAGTCATTTTTCATTATCCTCAAAATTTGCCCAATTTCTCCCTTTGTGCTACTCCGTCGTTGATGACTTTTAGCACGCGTTCCCTTTCCTCTCCTATCAGTGTCAGTCGCGGCGCACGCACATATTCCGTTCCCAGCCCCACCACCGATTCGGCTAACTTAATGTATTGCACCAACTTAGGGTGAATATCCAATTCCAGCAAAGGCAAAAACCAGCGATAAATTTTCAACGCTTCTTCTGTTTTCCCAGCCTTTGCCAAGCGGTAAATCGCCACCGTTTCTTTCGGGAAAGCGCAAACCAAGCCTGCCACCCAGCCATCTGCCCCCAGCAACATACTTTCTAATGCCAGCGTATCTACACCACACAAAATCTGGAATCTACTCCCAAAGCGATTTATCATGCGTGTAACGTTTGATACATCTCTGGTCGACTCTTTGACGGCAGTAATATTCTCATTTTCAACCAATTCAGCAAACATATCAAGTGTAACCTCTATCTTGTAATCCACAGGATTGTTGTAAATCATGATAGGAAGTTCAGTAGATTTTGCCACCGTTTTAAAATAAGTAACTGTTTCGCGATGGTCTGATTTGTAGCGCATGGGCGGCAACAGCATCAGTCCGCTTGCCCCCAATTCTTGGGCATTTTTGGCAACTTTGAGTGCCTCATTGGTAGAGCCTTCGGCAATATTGAGAATGACGGGCACGCGACCCGCGACCTTCTCGACAGCAAATCGGACTAAGGTATTTTTTTCTTCGGCAGTCAGCGTACTTGCCTCGCCAAGCGTCCCACCCAAAATAATGCCTTCCACGCCTGCTTCCAGTTGCGCGTGTAGGTTTTTCTCAAAGCCCGCCAAGTCCAGCTTATCGTCTGCCGTAAACTTTGTAGTGAGTGCGGGAAATACTCCTTTCCATGCAAATTTCATAAAATAGTGGTTTAGTTGTCATTAGATTTTCATGGTAGCAAAACTAATTAATTTGCGCTTTTCCCACAATTTTTCTCAAACTCAATCACTTGTTTTTTCTCTTTTATTTCCAGTGATTGCTGCCATTCTTCACAGGCTTTTTGCTGGTCTTTGAGCAAAAAGTAAGCCTGTCCCAAATAAAAATGAATCTGATTGGTCTGGTTATCGGCCTGATACGCCTGCTGAAGGTGAGCAAGCCCTTCATTGAGCTTTCCTTCTTTGAGAGCCAAAACACCTTGATTCCGAAGCACCAGAGGCAATTTGCTATCATAAAACAAGGCTCGTTTCATGTCTGCCTTTGCGCCTGCAAGGTCATTAGTCAGCATCTTTACCATTGCCCTATTTGCCAGATACAAAGCCTGCGCTGGGCGAGCATCTATCGCCCTATCCAGCAAATCCAACGCCTCTTGGTAGCTTGCTTTTTCTGTTAAAATAACAGCTAAATTGCTCATTGCAAAGTCATTAGTAGGTGAGATGGACAAAGCCTTACGGAAATCAAGCTCCGCTTTTTCATCTTCTTTTCTTTCAAAAAAAATAGTTCCACGATTAACATAAGCATCAGCATTGTTCGGATTCAGTTGGATTGTCGTTTCAAAATCCTGAAATGCAAGTTCTTTTTGATTTTGCACACTCAAAATCACGCCTCTGCTCAGGTACAAATACGCTGTATCTTTATGATTTTGAATGAGTTGGTTCAAATCTGCCTTTGCTTCTTCATATTTACCCAGTTCGAACAAAGCATTGGAACGATTGTAGCGCGCAGAAAAATCTGTTTTATTGATTTTCAGTGCTTCCTCGTAATTAGAAACCGCCTCCTGATACTGCTTGAGGGCAAATAACGCAACACCTTTGTTGTTCCAAGCATCAGCAAAAAGGCTATCTTTCAAAATCGCCTCCTCAAATTCTTTGATGGCATCATTGTAGCGTCTTTCTTCGAGTGCAAATTTTCCCTTCAAAAAAAAGCGGTCGCGATGGTCAGTCGGTGTATCACAAGCGCAAATTATTAAAGTTAAAAAATTGATTATAAACAAGTTGTAAAATGTTTTTTTCATATTGTTTTTATTTAAATCTGAAACATCTCGTGTTATTTTTGTACTACTAAAATAAAAGTTAAACTGCGCTCAAAATACAACTTCCCATAGCGACGGTCGCCCCCGACATCCTTGTGAGGGGGCGAAAATACAGAAATGCCGTTTTCCCCCTTTGGAGGCGCATAGGGATAAGAGATGCGAAATTTTGAGCATCATACATTTGAAAGCACTACTAAGTAAAATGATAAAGTTTAAAAAAATTAATAATTTATATGTAAAATATTTTAATGTTTTTTTACATATAAAACGCTGATAATCAGATTTTTGAAATCAATTTTAAACACTGCTTTTGATGCCGTTTTCTATGTAGGCAACCAGCAGGCGCAAGCCATAGCCTGTTGCGCTACGTGCGTTGCTGAAAGCACTATCCCCAAAAGCAACGCCTGCAATGTCCAAATGCGCCCAAGCGGTATGTTTGTTTACAAATTTTTCTAAGAATTTTGCGGCAGTAATCGCGCCTGCGGGTCTGCCTCCAAAGTTTTTCACATCTCCCATGTCCGATTTGATATACTTGTCATAGTCGTCCCAGAGAGGTAGCCGCCACACACGTTCGTTGGTTTGTTCGCCTGCCTTGGAAAGCTGCGCCGCGAGTTCGTCATTGTGGGTAAATAGACCTGCGGCATGATAGCCCAATGACACTACGCACGCGCCTGTCAGGGTTGCCAAATCAATCATCACATCGGGTTCAAAGTTTTTGTGGAGATAGGCAAGCCCGTCAGCCAAAATCACACGTCCCTCCGCGTCAGTATCCTCAATCTCAATGGTTAAGCCCGAATAAGTATGCACAATATCGCCTGGACAGATAGCTTTTCCGTTTATCATGTTGTCAGTGGAGGGAACAATGCCTATCAGATGGACAGGAAGCTGTAAGCGCGCCACTGCTTCCACCGTACCAATGACCGTTGCCGCACCCGCCATATCGCACTTCATCTGCCACATACCGTCAGAGTCTTTGATGGAAATTCCTCCTGTGTCAAAAGTTACCCCTTTGCCCACTAACCCTATCTTTTTCAAGGGTTTATCAGTAACAGGCTTGTATTCCATGATGATAAAAGTAGCAGGCGTATCGCTTCCCTGATTAATGGCTATCAGACCACCCATGCCTAAGTTTTTGATTTCTTCTAAGTGCAACACGCGCACACTAAAATTATATTCTTTTCCTGCATTTTCCGCAAACTCGGCTAACTGCAAGGAATTTAAGTGATTAACAGGAAGATTTACCAAGTCAAAAATGTGCTGTTGGGTGCTTGCCAAAATTTCGCCTTTCCTGATAGCATCTTGGGCAGTTTCGTGCAGATTTTTGGGTAAAACAAAAGTGTAATTTTCAGGGAAACTACTTGGTGGATTGTCTTTGGTTTTAAACTTTCCAATATTATAAGTAGCTAACAAAGCACCACTTACACAAGATTCTACACATTTGCTGATTTCGTCTTCATTTGTTGCCGCGTCTTGTGGGTATATTTTGCCTAAATCAATCACCACATTTTGCCCTAATTTTTCTTTTTGTTTATTGACCAGCAGACGCATTGATTTTTGGAGAGATTGGGCAGAAAATGATTCCCCTAAGCCCAGCAATATTATTTTTTCTATGGTCGCGTGCGTGTGTGTGTAAAGCGCGATGACCTCATCTGCACCCGCCTTAAAATCTGAGAGAAGGGCAGGCGGCAAAGCAAACTGCTCGATAAGCACAATTAGTTTTTTTTCTAAATCCTTCGTAATGAAGGGAATAATCAAAGAATGTTTTGATATTACAGTTTCTACGACTTGAAAATTCATGGTTTTTAAAGATTAATGGTTGTCTGACATTTTTTGTGATACAGTAGCTCCCACCGTTAAAACGGTGGGTTAAAAAATAACGCCTCGCTGTATGCCCACAGTGGACTGGAGGTGCGCGTTCCACAGACTTTATCAGAGAAATAGATTAATAAGGCACGAAAGTTAAAGGAATTATTTAGTTTTACAAAATGAGTTTTTGTAGCCCTTGTTCGCTTGTGTATTTTGTGCTTCTTGCAAAAGTAGTAAATTCTCCCTCTCAGCAGGAGAGGGCAAGGGGAGAGGTTGTAAAAAAAACAGTTTGCACATTATTTTTGTCAAGTTTAAAGTTAAAACAAACAAAACTTCTATTTTTACTTTGATTTTGTCAGGTGATGATTCTAATTGTATGATAACCTCCCCCAACCTCAGTTGCACTGCGCCCTCAAATGGGGAGAAAAGGCTGTTTTCCCCCTTTGGAGGGGGTTAGGGGGAGGTGAAATTTTGAGCATCATACATTTGAAAGCACTACCTTTTGCCTTTGATTTTTATTTTTTAAACTTCTTAATCAAAAAAATTATGAAAAAAAGCAGTACAATACTCATTTCCCTCGGCATTATTTTTCTGAGCCTATTTGCCAAACTTCCCCTCTTTGCCCAACGCCAAGAAGTTCCCAAATCACCTGCCAGAGCAGAAGGTGAAGGTCAGTTTAATCGCCTTATTATCAGGGGTGTAACTGTGATTAATGGAGCTGGCTCTCCTCCCGTAGGTCCCGTAGATATTGTAGTAGAAAAAAATAAAATCGTCAAGATAGCTACTGTAGGCTATCCTGGCGTGCCTATCAATCCCGCAGGCAGACCGCAAGCCAAAGAGGGCGACAAAGAACTGAACTGCGAAGGAATGTATTTGTTACCTGGATTTGTGGATATGCACGGACACATTGGCGGTGCAGCGCAGGGAACGAGTGCAGAGTATGTTTTCAAGCTGTGGCTGGGGCATGGAATTACTACGATTCGCGACCCTTCTTGCGGTAATGGACTGGACTGGGTGATGGAACACCGCGAGAAAAGTGCTAAAAATGAGATTACTGCGCCGCGAATAAAGGCATATTCGGCTTTTGGGCAGGGCAAACCTGAGCCTATTAGTTCCGCACAGGAAGCGCGCACTTGGGTACAGGAATTGGCAAAAAAAGGTGGCGATGGCATCAAGTTTTTTGGGGCAAGACCTGACATCATGGCGGCGGCTCTCGATGAAGCCAAAAAGTTTAATTTGCGGTCTGCCTGTCATCACGCCCAAACGGACGTAGCTTGGCAAAATGTAGTTCACAGTGCCAAAATGGGACTAACCACGATGGAACACTGGTACGGACTGCCCGAAGCCCTTTTCGAAGACCGCACCATTCAAAACTACCCTGCTGATTACAATTATGCCAACGAACAACACCGATTTGGCGAAGCGGGCAAGCTGTGGAAACAAGCCGCAAAACCTTATTCCTCACACTGGAACAAAGTGATGGACGAACTTCTCAAACTGGACTTTACGATTGACCCTACTTTTAATATTTATGAGGCAAACCGCGAACTAATGCTCGCCCGCCGCGCTGAGTGGCACGAGGAATATACTTTGCCTTCACTTTGGCGATTTTTTATGCCAAGCAGGATTTCGCATGGCTCGCATTGGCACAACTGGGGAACTGAGGAAGAAGTAGCGTGGAAAGAAAATTATAAAATTTGGATGACTTTTGTGAATGAATATAAAAATCGTGGCGGTCGCGTAACAACTGGCTCTGATTCTGGTTTTATATTTCAAACGTATGGTTTTGCGTATATTCGTGAGTTGGAACTCTTGCGCGAGGCAGGTTTTTTTCCGTTGGAAGTCATCAGGGCGGCAACCCTCAAAGGCGCGGAAGCACTGGGCATGGCTGACCAAATAGGCACGATTGAAGTGGGCAAGCTCGCTGATATGGTGATAGTGGAGGAAAATCCTTTGGCAAACCTCAAAGTGCTATACGGAACAGGTGCTATCAAACTCAATGAAAACAATGAGGCGGTGCGCGCAGGCGGAGTCAAATATACCATCAAAGACGGTGTAATTTATGATGCCAAAAAACTATTGGCTGACGTACGCGAAATGGTCAGAAAAGCAAAGGAAAAAGAACAATTCAAAATCAAACAACCAGGCGTAAAAGATTAAAAATGGTTTGAAATGGTTTGAAATGGTTTGATTTTGTTTGAAAATAGTTAGAACTTACGAAAAAATTGGAATACCTATTTTTGAGAATTTTTACAGAGATATAAGTGCTGTTAGCAGTTCTACTGTGGGCGCAACCGCTTTGTAGAAAATAAGCACACCCAAATACAAAAGCCCTAATTTCCATGATTCAAACAAGTTTTAGGCATTATTTATTGTAAGAATTATTAATAAAAAGCATTTTATTTTTTTTTAATAAATTTATATTTGTAATGTATGCTAAGAAGCTTTTACCTCTCACAATAAATATAGTGGTTAAGTGCAATAGTTTTTTTTAGTTCTTTGTCAGCATGAATAGAAATAGATGTTTTGGTTTTAGCCCTGATGCTTGTACCAAAATAAAAAAGTTTAATAAACTTTTTTATTTTTACTGTTACCTTTTCGAAGAATTGAGATTTACACATTCAAAAATTAAAACCAATGAAGAAGTTATTACATTTTGCCTTTATTTATTTCCTTTCTACTCTTTTTGTTTTTGCTCAAGAGAAAAAACTAATGGAGTTATTAAAAGAAAATGAGATTTCAGGAATGCAACTCATGTATTCTAAAAATGGTAAAACGCAAGCATACAATGTGGGTATGACCAAAGAGGTGGAAGGGAAAAAGGTAGAAGCAAATACTATTTTCCAAGCGGCATCATTAAGCAAAACGGTATTTGCCTATATCGTACTGCGCCTTTATGACAGAGGTTTGTTAGACATTGACGAGCCAATTCTGAACTACGTCAGCAAGGATTTTGACCGCTACGACCGCAGTAATCCTAATTATAGTAAAATAACTGCGAGAATGGTACTGAGGCATACCACAGGCTTTCCTAATTGGGGTGATGAAAAAACGGCTTTGTTCCAATTCCCGCCTGATAGCTGTTGGGGATATTCGGGAGAAGGCTATGCTTTCTTGCAAAAAGGCGTTGAAAATAAATTAGGCAAAAGTTTGGAGCAACTTGCAGTAGAAGAGGTATTTACACCTTTGGGAATGAAAAATAGTGGTTTTGTATGGAATGAAAAGTTTGAGGGACTTGCTCCTTTTATCAACAAGGCGGAAGATAAGGCAAACTACACAAGGGCAAATGCGGCTTACAGTATGCTTACTAATGCCACTGATTTTAATATTTTCTTGGGTGCATTACTCAAAGGAAGTGGCTTAAAACCCGAAACGCACAAAATGATGTTTGCCAAAGCAAGTCCTGCCAATAGATTTAACTCGCCTGTGGTCGAGTCGGACAAGTACATAGATTGGGGCTTAGGAGCTGGGCTACAGACCAATGAAAAAGGAAATGCGATTTGGCATTGGGGTGATAATGGACAGTCCAAATGTTTTTATATTGCTTATCCTGAAAAAAATGAAATTTTAGTTTACTTTATCTATAATTTCAATGGGTTGGACATCACAGAGGAAATTACCAAAGTGTTTTTGGGAAAACAAACCTGTTGGGCGGCAAAGTGGCTGGCGTATGGCTTTGGCAATCCAAAGGCAATGAAAGCATTAAAAGCAGAACTTGCCAAGCAAGGATTTGATAAACTGCAAGCAGTGATTGATAAATTAAAAAGTAAAGATGCAAAATTTCAATTACTTGAAATTGACCTCAATAATTGGGGTTATTCCCTTCTAAGGCAGAGCAAGAAAACAGAAGCAAGTGAAATATTCAAACTGAATACAACTCTTTATCCGAACAGTTGGAATGTATATGATAGCTACGGAGAAGTGCTTTTGGAGCTTGGCAAGAAAGAAGAAGCAATTAAAATGTATCAGAAATCTGTGGAACTGAATCCTAAAAATGAAAATGGGAAGAATGTTTTGAAAGAGTTGCAGAAGTAGAAAATATAATCCTTGCCATAAGTAATTGTGCAAAAATAATCATCCTTCTGATAGGAACGAAATGTAGCTTTTCTAAGACATTATTTTGCAAGTTTCAAAAATTGCATAGTAATTCTATACAATTTGAAGTTTGTAAAAAAAACAATAACAAGTAAGAAACCCAACATAAGAAATAACAAAAAAATGAGCAATCATACCAATCCTGAAAGGGAAAGAGTACGCAAAACACCTAATAATACAGGTTGGAAAAAATGGGGACCTTACCTGTCCGAACGTCAGTGGGGAACGGTACG
>JAAFJS010000247.1 GCA_013298985.1 Cytophagales bacterium | reverse complement strand
AAATTCCATTTCTGCGAGAAATGGAATTTCTTTCACCATTTTTTATCAAATTGCGCTGTTTTTTAAACTTTAACCCAACACTAATCAGATGAAGTTTGCAACCAAAGCGGTTCACGCTGGCGTAGAACCCGACCCAAGCACTGGGGCGATTATGACCCCTATCTATCAGACCTCTACGTATGTCCAAGCCTCGCCAGGCAAGCACAAGGGCTACGAGTACGCACGCACCCAAAATCCTACCAGAGATGCACTCCAAGCGAGTATTGCGGCTTTGGAAAATGGGAAGTATGGCTTTTGCTTCGCTTCGGGCTTGGGCGCAACTGATACGGTGATTAAGCTCTTAAACCCTGGAGATGAAGTAGTTGCCTGTAATGATTTGTATGGAGGCACATACAGACTTTTTAAGCGTGTTTTTGAAAAATATGGCATCAAGTTTCACTTTGTAGATATGAGCAAGGCGGAAAATATCCATACTTTTTTGAATGAAAAAACCAAATTGGTTTGGATAGAAACTCCTACTAATCCTTTGCTTAATATTATTGATATTGAGCAAGTTGCCAAGATAACACATAGCTTTGGGGCATTGCTTTGTGTGGATAATACCTTTGCTTCGCCGTATTTGCAAACACCGCTGGAACTGGGGGCAGATATGGTGATGCACTCCGTTACTAAGTATATTTCAGGACACTCGGACGTAGTGATGGGCGCACTCATCACCAATAATGACGACTTGGCAAAGCAGTTTGCCTTCTTGCAAAATGCCTGCGGTGCTGTTCCTGCGCCCCAAGACTGCTTTTTGGTACTGAGAGGCATCAAGACCTTGCACCTACGTATGCAGGCGCACTGCGCGAACGGAGAAAAAATAGTACAATACCTTACCAACCACCCCAAAATTGGTCAGCTATGGCACCCAAGTCTTCCCTCGCACCCTAACCACGAAATCGCCAAAAAACAAATGCGAGGTTTTGGTGGAATGATGTCTTTTACCCTCAAAGATGACAGCGTGGAAAGTGCCATCAAAGTATTAGAAAATTTCAAACTATTTTCTTTGGCAGAGTCTTTGGGTGGGGTGGAGTCGCTTTGCGGACACCCTGCGACCATGACGCACGCCAGTATCCCCAAAGCAGAACGCGAAAAAGCGGGACTGCGCGATTCGCTGATTCGCCTGAGTGTTGGTATCGAAGACGCTGAGGATTTGATAGCAGATTTGGCGCAGGCGTTGGGCTAATCATTTTTTTAATTTTTAGTGGGTAGCCTTGCTTTGTTCCATTGTTTTTTGTTTTTCAAAGATTTGAAAGTGGCAGCGTGGATATTCCCTCCACGTCGCCACTTTTTGTTGGGGAGTGAGTCAAGTGTATTGCTGGTTGCTTGGCTTTCTACTTTATGCCTTTTTACCTCAGCCAAGGGCGGCGGCTCGCTATTTTTTGAATCGTTGTAAGAGGCACAGCTACCTACTATTATCAGATAAAATAAATAAGTTATTCTTTTCACGTTTTTTTAATTTAAGTGTTTTTTTGTTTTTATCTTGACAAAGCTACGGTGAAAAGCAAAAAACGTGTTAGTCTATTTATTCAATTACTTAGTCTATTTGGTCAAGACTTAGTTTATTTACTCAAAAACTTAGTCTATTTGGTCAAAGTGTGAAAAAGTGTAGTTTTAGGAGTATTTCAGAGGGAATAAATGCTTCATGATGCTATGCTTTCCTATATTTTTTGGGGTTAAAAAAATCTGATTTTTGATGAAAATTTTTCTTATTTTTTCTTATTTTTCTTAATCCTATCAAAAAACTTAGTTACAATTTGTGGAAAAACAACAAAAGTCTGAGTTTTTGAGGCTCAGACTTTCTTGGTAGAATAAAAGTGATTTTTTGAAAGTTTATTTTTCTAAGTAGTTGTACAAAATTAGTTTGCATTACAATTATTACACAAAATATTGATTGTAAACGAGTTGTATTGATTCGTAATTTATAATTAATAATTCATAACTACTTAATACTTCATTATTTTTACTGAAATCGTTTCACCGCCTGCTACTATTTTTAGGATATACATTCCCTGAGCAACCCCTGTCAAGTTATATTTGGTAATGTATTTTTTAGTTTCTTCTACTTCTTCTGTCATCAAAAGCCTGCCTGATAAGTCATAGATTGCCAAGCTAATAGCTTTTGCTTTTGCCAACTCTAATGTTAAATTTATAAAACCTTCGGTGGGGTTTGGATAAACTTTTACACTGGTGATACCTTCAAAAAGGGCAGTAGGCTTCACCGCAGGGCTGCTTTCTTCCCTGCCACCACCTAATTTTTTGACGGTAATGGTTTTGGTCAAGGTGTCGCGACAGTTTTGATTGGTAACTATCAGAGAAACATTAAAAACACCATCTTTTGCAAAAATGTGTGTTGGACTTTCTTTGGTGCTTGTATTGCCATCTGCAAAATTCCATGTATTTGAGTTTGGCTTAGGGAAGGTCAGGTTGATAAAACTTACTGTATCTCCCTGATTTACAGTGCTTGCCGCCAAATAGCGTGCGGTGATGGCAGTAGTCCCCAGCAGTGCTATGGTATCGCCCACCGTACAAAATGCCCCACTTGGGCTTGTAACTCTCACCCAATAGGTGTCTGCAATACTGACCGACACTTTTTGCGTAGATGCTCTAAAACCTTTGGTAGAAAACCATTCGTAAGTACCATTGGGAACACCTGCATTTAACTCAACTCTTTCATTTTCACAGACAATACGGTCTATTCCTAAATTGATGATAGGCGTATTTTTTCTGCGAATAATGATGGTATCTGCTATTTCGCAATCCGCCGCGTTCTTCACTTTTACCCAATAAGTGCCTATTCTTGAAACACTTATCGTTTTGGTAGTTGCGCCTGTCGACCACAGATAAGTAACGCTACTTAGTCCTGCATCAAGCGTGAGGGTTTCATTGGCACATATTTCTTTGTCTGCGCCTAAGTTTGGCTTGGTAGAAGGGAGTACGTTTATTTGCACCGAAGATACGCCATTGCAGTCGGACTGGTCTGTAACCTCTACAGAAAATTTCCCGCTTTGGCGCACCACAAAAAATCTACCCGTAGAGCCATCTTGCCAGCGATAAGATTTCCAAACCCCCGCATCTAAAATATCACCTTCGCAAACTGTTCTGTCTTTACCCAAAAAATCAGGTTTGATAAGGGTTTCTAATTTGACCTCAACGGTTTCTTTGTAAGTACAGCCACTTTCGGAGGTAATTTCTACAGAATAAGTGCCATTTTGCAAAACTGTAAGCCTTTGGTCAGTGCTACCATCAGACCAGCGATATTTGCTTCCTACATTCTTAGCATCTAAGGTCAAAGTCTTGGCGCAAGTAGTTTGCAGTTTGCCCAAATCTATGGTGGGGACAGCAAAAATTTTGACTTCTTGCGTAAGCACATCTTCGCAACCGCTTGCTGATTTTGTAGTTAGTTTTATGGTATAAGTTCCTGCTTTTGCGTATTTTTTGATTGGATTCTTTTCAGTGGAAACTGTCCCATCGCCAAAGTCCCACTCAAAATTGCTGATTGCTCCAAAAGCAATAGATGAATTATTGGTAAGTGAAATTTCTGCGTCTGCACAGGCTTCTTTTACCGTAAATAAAGGTTTTGGAATGGCAAAAATAACTACCTCTTTGATTAAAGTATCCACACAATTTTTATTTGACTTGGCTATTAGCCTGACCTTGTATGTACCTGCTTTTTTGAATGTATAAACAGGCGTAAGTTGGTCTGAAATGCCTCCATCTCCAAAATCCCAAGCGTAAGTCATGCTCACGTCCATACTGTCGGGCTTTTCGATGATGGAAGTATTGGCAAAAGTGAGTGCTTTACCTTCGCATACGCCTTTAAAATCAAAATTTGCTTTGGGTTTTGGGTAAATAGGAATCCGTTTGGTGAGCTTGCTTTGGCAATTTCCATAGTCAGCAACTGCCTCTAACCTAATATTATACCAGCCTGCTTTGGGGAAACTCATGGCAAAATCTTTTGTTTTGCTTACCAAACTATCTTTTACAAACCATTGGTATTCTCGGATAGTACCGAATTGAATCGTGGTAAAATTAGTGAATTTTACTTTTTCTCTACTACAAACCTCGCCCAAGTCAAAATTGACAAAAGGTTGTGGAACAATATTTACCCAAATCGTGGCAAGGCTATCGCAGCCACTTTGCAGATTGGTAATTAATACAGTGTATTTGGAATTAACTACAGAGTCTGTAAAAATCTTTACCACTGCCGCAGTGCTGTCTGTAAATCTGCGAAAGCTATGTTTCCACTCATAGCGGTATCTTCCTGCCTGCTTTGGTGTAGCGTTTAAAGTAAATTCTTTGCCATTGCAGACTACAAATCCGCTTCCTTCCGTAGTTTTGGGCAAGGAAGTTGGGTTGGGAGGGTCTATACATTTTTGGCTCGCTACGGTGATGATAACCTGATTATTATTCAGTACATTGATGTTTTGGGCAGTTTCTACCACGCCCGTAGCTATATTTGTGCTTCCATCGCGTCTTGCCCAGTTCATACCATTGTCTATGGAACGGAAAATACGCAAATTGCTTTTGATGAGTCCTGGCACTTCTTTGTCAAAATAATTGATAAAAGTAGCATCTACATCAGCAGTATTGGCAGGTTTGAGGTTAAAATAGCGAAAGGCACTACTATCCGTAACAATGGTATTTTTACCATGTGTGCGCTCTATGATACTCCCAAAGCCAAAGCCTTGATTATTACCAATGTATATGCCCATGCCTGACACATAGTTATTGAAGTTAAAAGTGATAATACGTGTCGACCTCACCAAGCCTGTCAGTCCATAGATGCGTTTGGTATTACTTTCGCCCCAAATATTACCCAAATTGAGTAAGTTTATATTAAAGCCATTCAAAAAAATATCCCCACCTATAAAGTACAGAGAATCAATGATATTCATATTTTGCCCTAACCTCACTTCATTGCCTTTACTAAGAATGAGCCTATTAAAATTGATAGGAGTAGTTCCGCCAATTACCTGCAAACCTCCACCATTCAGAACGACACGCCCCGCAGGAGTTAAAAAAAGAGGATTTACCGCATTATTGGTGATATTTTGGCTGATGCGTAGTTCCCCTCCATTACTTACCTGCCCGCCGACCTCATTGATGTAGCTACCATTCACAAAAATCCTCGTTTGGGGATTAGCTACAGTAACATCTACCCCTCTGTTTGTGATTGTAACCTGAGCATAGCCAAACTGACTTAGCATCACCACCAAAGCAGTAATGAAAAAAAGAACAGAACGTTTACTATTTTTAATAAAAAAAAGTCGTAGTTTATTCATAATAAAGTGATTACAAAATTTAAGTCATTTCCCATACATTGGGATGGTTTGAAAGTTCAGTTAAGCATATTGCCAAAGTAGTTAAGAAACCTTAGCAATTTTACACGAATCAAAAACCTTAAGTAGTTGCTTGTAATTGATTTATATTATTGCGAAAGAATAAATAAGTCATTGATTATGTATTAACTCATAACTCATAACTCACAACTACTTACAGCTTAATAATAAACGCCAATACATAATAAGGAGGGCGATTCTCATGCGCCAAGCCACCACCAGCATTGGCAATCGTTACAGTATGTGTATGGTCGCCATTAGACACTACTCCATTTATGTCTGTATCATTCGCAAGAGGAAGTCCCCCCCCTGCTACACCGCTTATGCGAGTACTACCAAACGTACCACCACCACCATCATCTATTAAAACAGTGTGTGTATGCGCTCCATTGGTACTCACTGTATTAGTATGCGTATGAGTAGGCATACTTGGCGGAAGCAAAATCACTTGTTTACCGTTGCCTACTAAGGTATAATCCGTAGCAAGTGCAGGAGGTCCTATCTTCTGTGTAGCATCATAATCTATATCAGCCGCATCATATCCTACTATAAACCTCCCTTTCAAATTAGGCGTACCCATAGTTCCATCGCACAATGCCCAGCCCGCAGGAAGCATGGCAGGATTTCCAGACCACATAATAATGCCACCCACAGGAATAGTCCCTGGTCCATTAACGGAGGAAACCGTAACATTTGCTACATTCAAAGAATTAGCAGTAACTACACCAGTTCCTGTTAGCGTTAAGTTACCCGCAATTCCTGTATTTCCATTAAGTTGGGTAGTACCTTCTACTTGTAATTTAGTTCCTGGGGCATTCGTACCTATGCCTACACTACCTTCCACGATTAAGCCATTGGCAGGGGCAGCATTTGTGCCTGCGTAGGTAGCTCCTACTGCCATGTTGCCACTTACAGAAACTTTGCTTTGAGGAGTCGCCGTATTCACGCCCATATTAGTAACAAGATTCCCAATAGTAAGGTTAGAGGTAGAGGGAGGTGCCATAGGTATAGCTTGGTCTTGCTTATAAGAAAGTGGGTTCAATGCCAGCCAAGCTGCGCCATCATAAAAGAAAAAACGCTTTTGGTCTGTGTCAAACACCAATAATCCCTCGGCGGGAGCAGTAATCGCAG
The DNA here is from genome assembly GCA_013298985.1 of Cytophagales bacterium. Lineage (GTDB taxonomy): Bacteria > Bacteroidota > Bacteroidia > Cytophagales > Thermoflexibacteraceae > Thermoflexibacter. The sequence goes on along the minus strand of JAAFJS010000247.1, from coordinate 2,204 downwards.
TTCTTTGTGTAGTGGTCATTCTTGGAATAAGCAAGCCTTTGTCTGTTGCTTTTAAATCCAACAGCGAAGAAGCATCAGGGGCTGGATTATTAAAGCCAACCTGCGCCTGAGCAGTGAAAGAGGAAAATAATACACAAAAAATGACAATAAAAAAACATTTGAACTCGACAAGCAGTCCTTTTTTGTGTGATTGATATTTTGGAAATTGTGTATTCATATTTTTAAATCAGTTTTTTTTGATTATATTTGTACTTTAATTTTATTTATCCCTTCCCTATTTATAAAAGAAGTTTTTATTATTTCGCACTTCTAAATTAGTTGGAATAAAGCAATACAGCCTAATTTGGAAATGGACAAAGAAATGGACAAAAGTTATTATATTGGTTATCAATACTATAAAAGCAACTGCTTACCAAGTGCTTACTACCTGACAAAGTATCTTACTTCTATTTCTTCAATGAAAAAAATACATTGGTTTCTAATGCTTTGTGCTGTGCTAATTGGTGTATTTGTCCAAGAGGCAAACGCACAGGCAAACAAAGAACAAATTGCGAAATTAGAACTATTAGATTCACTTGGGCAGCATTACTGGAATGTGTCCAATTATCCACTGGCACTATCTAACTACAAAGAGGCTCTCACAATAGCACAGTCAGCAAACGACAGCACTTGGCTGGCGAGGGTTTTGAACTATACAGGCATCTTGTATGAAAACAAAGGCGATTTTGATAAATCTCTAAAAGCGCATTTTCAAGCACTTAAAATCAGAGAAAATATAAAAAATCTGAAAGGAATAGCAGGTTCTTATGTAAATATTGGCATTGCGTATTCGAGCAGTGGGCAAATAGAAAAAGGCATAGAATATTACTTGAAAGCATTGGAAATCAACAAAGAAGTCAAAGAAAAAAGAATAGGAGTCCATGCCACTTATCACCTTTGTACTGCCTTCCGAAGGCAAAAAAACTACGAAAAAGCACTTGAATATGCCCAAAAAGCACTCAAAATAGCAGAAGAAATCCAAGAAACTTCTATCATTATGGATTCTTATAATGCACTTGGCTTACTTGCTACCCAAAAGCAAGAATTTGAGCAAGGACGCACTTATTATCAAGAAGCATACAATTTGGCAGAGAAAAATCAAATTTGGCTTGTCGTTACCAATGGTTTACAGCATTTTTCTGAAAATTATAAACAAGAAAAAAACTACCTCAAAGCCCTCGAATATGCTCAAAAAAGCCTGATTTTGGCAAAAAAACATGAATTAAAAGCCGAAGAAGAAAATGCCTATCAGCTACTCGCCGAAATTTATGCTACGCAGGGCAACTTTGGGGAAGCATATCTCTATTTTGAAAAATATAACATCTTGAAAGACACGCTGTTCAGCATTCAGAAAAACAAACAAATGCTGGAACTCACTACACAATACGAAACAGAAAAAAAAGAGCAGCAAATTGCTTTAGACCAAATCGAAATTCAGAAACAGCAAAACATCACTTACAGTTTAGGAGTATTCATTGTGCTATTAGTCTTGATTGTAATAGTGGTGATATATGCTTATAAAAACAGGCAGAAGGTTTTAAAACAAGACATTTTGATTCAAAAACAAAAAGAAATACTTGCCAAATCAGAGCAACAAAAAATAGAAGCACGCCTCCAATTGAGCATAGAAAATCAGCAAAGAGATGCAGAACTTCACCAAAAAGAACTACAATACTACACCCATAACTTGGTTCAGAAAACAGAACTTTTGGAAGAGGCACGCCAAGAGTTAGAAGCACTCAAAAATAGCACAGGCAAGGAACTGACTGACCATATCAATTCGCTGAATCAACTTTTTGATTCCACTATTCTGACCGAAGCCGACTGGGAAGAATTTAAAAATCTATTTGAGCAAGTACACAAAGGTTTTTTCACCATACTTAAAAACAATTACCCCGACCTCTCTCAGGCAGAAATTCGTATTTGTGCCTTGATAAAGCTAAACCTCACCACCAAAGAAGCCGCAAGTATGCTTGCCATCTCCCCCGAAAGTGTAAACAAAGCACGCTACCGCCTTCGCAAAAAACTCAATCTATCCTCAGATGAATCCTTAGACGAAGTCATTTCAACTATCTAACTGTTAGCAACTTAAACTTTGTCCATCTTTTTGTCTATTCTCAAAAATAGCTTTTACAAGTCATTCGATTTAGTTTTGAATCAAAGTT
>JAAFJS010000245.1 GCA_013298985.1 Cytophagales bacterium | reverse complement strand
GGCATTAATCCCCGAAATCTGCAAAGAACCAATTATTTCTTGGGTTACTGGATTGATGGTACGGCTTACGGAGTGGTTAACTGCCACAGAAAAACCATTGGGCTTGCGTCCACCGAGCCAAGGCTCTGTAAAAGTAAGGGAGTAGTTTTGGAAACGGCGACCGTTTGCCTGTACGCGCAAAGCCAACTTCTGTCCATCACCTTGCGGGATTCCTCTCCAGTCTTTGAATTTAGAGAACTTCCTCATAGAGAAGTTGTTAAGTACCAAACCTACTGTACCTACAAAGCCAAAAAAGCCACCCCAACCACCAGAAAGCTCTATTTGGTCGCTTGGACGTTCCTCTACGGTATAGTTTACATCTACTGTCCCCTCCGACATATTGGGAGCGGGATTGATACCAATTTTTTCGGGGTCAAAATAATTTAAGGCGGCGATTTCTCTTTGGGTACGGATAATGTCAGAACGGCTAAACTTGGCACCAGGAATGGTACGTAGCTCGCGGTGTACTACGTGGTCGCTGGTACGCGTGTTCCCGCGCAAATTGATTTTGTTAATATTTGCTTGTTCGCCCTCAAAGACACGCATTTCTATGTCTATGGAGTCTTCATCTACCTGAACTTCTACAGGCTCTACGTTAAAAAACAAATAACCATCGTCCATATACAGGGAGGTAACGTCAGAAGAAGTAGGGCTGTAATTGAGGCGTTTGCTCATTTCCTCTGGATTATAGACATCTCCTTTGCTAATACCCAATACTTGTGATAAAATCGTATCTGTATAAACCGTATTCCCTACCCAATCTATGTTGCGGTAGTAGAATTTTTTGCCTTCATTTATTTTCATTTTGATACCCACCAATTCCTCATTGACATCAAAAACAGAATCTGCATCAATGGAGGCATTTCTGTATCCGTTTTTATTATAGAAAGCAATCAAATTGTCTTTGTCTTTGTCAAATTCTTTTTGGACAAATTTAGAAGGTGAAAAAATACGTCCAAAGCGTTTTTCTTTGGTCTTTTTTAGCTTTCTTTTAATTATTTTTTCTTTGAAAGCCGTTACGCCTTCCATATCTATCTTACTGATTTTGACTTTATTCCCTTTATTAACATTGATTTTGAGGTAGGCGTAGTTTGAGCGCGCCATCAATGTATCTTTCTGAGGTACGATAAGGACTTTGGTATTTTTAAAACCTTTTTCGGCATAATGTGTCCGAATCTTGTTTTCCGCTATTTTCATCATAGATTCATTGATGACTTTGCCTTTGATGAGTTTGATTTTATCGTTCAGCGTTTCGTGCTGTCCTTTACGAATCCCCTCAAACAGTGTGCGGGAAAGCCTTGGGCGTTCCTTTACGGTAATTTCCAAGAAAACCTTATCGCCTTCTATACTGGTAATGTCCAGCTTGGCATCACCTATGATACCACTTTTCCAGAGTTTGCGAATCACATTGCTGGTTTCCTCGCTTGGAATCTTGATTTTGTCGCCTTCTTTCAAGCCACTCATACTGAGCAGGGAGTTTCTTTCCAAGAACTCTGAGCCAACAACCGTAATTCCGCCAATGATATAATCTTTGGGTTTGGCATAATCTACTTCCACTTTTTTAGTTTTGTTGTAGCCAAGCCCCATTTTTTGTGCAAATGTCAATAAAGGGGTGATAATCAACAAAATGACGATTGATATAAAATATACAATTTTTTTCATTGGACTCTTGAAATGGTTTAAGAAATTTCTTTATTATTCGTTAGTAGTTACTGTTTTTATTTGTTCTCCTGTTTTGCCAAATCGCCTTTCGCGACGCTGAAAATCCAATATTGCTTCAAATAAATGCTGTTTGCGGAAATCAGGCCAATACAAATTTTCCATGATATACAGTTCGGCATAAGCCAACTGCCAAAGCATAAAATTGCTGATGCGGTAATCTCCGCCTGTGCGAATCATCAAATCGACATCAGGCGCAAAATGAGTAGATAGATAAGAGGAAAATAGGTTTTCATCAATATCTTCGGTGTGTAGCTTGCCCTGCTGTACCTGCTCCGCAATGCGCTTAGTAGCTTCCAAAATATCCCATTTTCCACTGTAACTTATGGCAATAATCAGGTTCAAGCCTGTATTATTTTTGGTAGTTTCCATGGCAGTTGCCAGTTGGTTTTGGGTAGATTTGGGCAGGTCAGAGATGTCGCCAATACTAAACAGCTTGACATTGTTTTTCATCAGTGTAGGCAATTCGTCTTTGATAGCCTCCACCAAAAGCCCCATCAGAGCCTCCACTTCTGCCTGTGGGCGCGTCCAGTTTTCCGTAGAAAAAGCATACAAAGTCAAAAACTTCACTCCTATTTCTCCCGACCCTTCCGAAATCTCTCGCACTGCTTGGATAGCGTTCTTATGCCCAAATACGCGTGCCATGCCTTTTTTCTTTGCCCATCTCCCATTGCCGTCCATGATGACCGCAATGTGCTGAGGAATACGCGTTTTATCTATCAATTCTTTCATCTAAAATAATAATTAGTGGGTGAGTGTTTAGATTTGCCATTGTCTATTGACTGTGATGAAAACTGTTTTTTGGGCTTTGCCGATAGCTCAGGTAAAAAACAATAATCACTGACCACTAACTCACTTTATTCGAAAACACGCGCAAGTTAGAAAAATTATGTTTAGTCTGTTTAAATTTATCCTAAAACATTGTTTAAATCTGTTAAAGTTAAGGAAAAGAAAATTTTTACTCAGACGAGATAAAGAGGGAAAAGGTTGCATAAAATCGTTTTTCTTGTTTTAACGCATTGCTTACTTCATCTTTTTTTCTAATTTTAGACAATTTTTTAAGATATTTGTTTTTATAGTATGTATTTATACTTATTTAAAGTAATTATGAATTATAAATTATGAATTAATCGCAGCAGTAAACCGCACAATGAGCTAATAATCAATGTTTTTGATAATAATTTATAACATTTAAACTAATTTTGTGTAGCTACTTAAAAGCAAAAACTGAAGTTTAGACTCTTTACCAAACAAAAAATGACTAAAAATATTCTTATCACAGGTGGAACGGGCTTAGTAGGGCAGCAGCTAACTGATATATTGCTTGCCAAAGGCTATAATGTCAGCTATTTGACGCGCAGTAAGCATGGAATTGATAGCTTGGAGTACAAAACAGCCACGCCCTTGGTAGAGATGGTAGAGGGCACAGAGGAAGCACTGAAAAGCAGGGCTTTGGGCAAACGACTGGCGCAAGAACTGACTGTTACGAATATAGACCAATTTTTAGACTCGAAAACGGGCAAAATTGTGCAAACAGAAAAGCATGAGGTTTTGCTCCAAAAAGGGCAACTCATTACAAGTTATGAAATAGAATCTATCTTGGAAAGCAACATTGCTGCTATTCCTATCCAAAAAGAAAATGCCTACATTAAATTGTATGAATGGAACGTAAAAGCACAAACCATAGAAGGGGAAGCCATTAAAAACGCAGATTACGTTATTCACCTCGCGGGCGCGGGTGTAGCAGACGAGAGCTGGACTGCCACCCGCAAAAGGGAAATCATGGAAAGCAGAACCCTCTCCACCAAATTGTTAGCAGATAAAATTGCCACCGTTCCCAATCATATAAAGGCATTTATAAGCGCAAGTGCCATAGGTTATTATGGATTAGATACAGGAAATACATGGCAGTACGAAGGCATGGAAACTAAGGCAAATGATTTCTTGGCAAATGTAGTAAAGGCTTGGGAATCAGAGATTTTAAAAATAAAAGACAAACGTGTTGTAGCTTTGCGGATTGGCGTGGTTCTGAGCAAAAAAGGAGGTGCATTGGAAAAAATGTCGCAACCTGTGCGCTTGTACGCGGGGGCGGCACTGGGAAGTGGCTTACAGTATATTTCTTGGATTCACATAGCTGACCTCTGCCAACTATTTGTCAAGGCAATAGAAGATGAAAAAATGACAGGAATTTACAATGCTGTTGCACCTCAACCTGTTACCAATGAGGTACTTACCAAAGCCATTGGCAAAGTATTGGGCAAGCCAATCCTGCCCATCAATGTACCTACTTTTGCCCTCAAACTGCTACTGGGGGAGATGGCGGCAATCGTGATTGGTGGGAATCGTGTTTCCGCCGAAAAAGCAGAAGCCACAGGATTTCAATTCCAATTCAAGGAAATTCATCAGGCGTTAAAAGATTTGTTGTCATAGAGTTATTGAAAAAGTATTTTTATACCAAAAATTTGACCCACATGAAGCTCATCGAATGTCCGCGCGATGCGATGCAAGGCATCAAAGAATGGATACCTACCCAGCTCAAAGTCAGGTACATTAACCAACTCTTGCGGGTTGGCTTTGATACGCTTGACTTTGGGAGTTTTGTTTCTGCCAAAGTAATTCCACAAATGCAGGATACGGCAGCAGTGCTGGAAGATTTGGATTTGACACAAACCAAGACTAAGCTATTAGCCATTGTAGCAAGCGTAAACGGTGCAAAAAATGCGGCTCAATTTCCTCGCATCAATTACTTGGGCTTCCCACTTTCTGCCTCCGAAACTTTCCAAGTCCGCAATACAAACAAAACCACTGCCCAATCCATTGATTCCCTCAAAGAAATCCAAGATTTGTGCTTGAAATCCACCCAGCAATTAGTCGTTTATATTTCTATGGGGTTTGGCAATCCTTACGGCGACCCTTTTGACCAAGACATTGTGGAGTCTTTTGCCAGCCAACTCAGCGAAATAGGCGTGAAAATCATCATGTTATCAGATACGATTGGCGTTTCCCAGCCAGATTTGATTGTAGATTTATTTACCAAGCTAAATCCTGCCTTCCCTGACATTGAGTTTGGCGCGCACTTTCATTCCAATCCCAAAACGGCAATGCAGAAAATAGAGGCGGCATACAGGGCAGGTTGCAGGCGATTTGATGGCGCAATAGGGGGCTTTGGTGGCTGCCCAATGGCAAAGGACGAACTCACAGGCAATATCACTACCGAAAATATGATTCAACATTTCATACGCCAAAATATTGACCTCAGCCTTGATTTAGCCGCTTTTAATACCGCCATAGAGATAAGTAGGGAGATATTTATTCACGAAAATAGAGGTTTGGAGGGGATTTGATAGTTTGAAAACAAAATAAAAATGAGTGGGAAGCCTTATTATTTTTAAAATTTATTAGGTTTATGACAAAATCTGAAATTAGAAATCTTGCAATTTGTAAATCATGGAAGAACAAAAACTAAGAAGTAGCGAATGGTTTGGGCGCACAGGCAAAGATGGCTTTATTTACCGCGCATGGATGAAAAACCAAGGTTTCCCCAATCATTTGTTCAAAGACAAACCTGTGATTGGGATATGCAACACGTATTCTGAGTTTACGCCCTGCAATGCTCATTTTAGGGAACTGGCAGAATCCGTAAAGCGCGGAGTGTGGGAGGCGGGAGGTTTTCCGCTGGAGTTTCCTGTCATGTCTTTGGGTGAGTGCCAAATCAAGCCAACAGCGATGCTTTTCCGCAATTTGGCGAGCATGGACGTAGAAGAAAGTATCCGCGCCAACTCCATTGATGGGGTGATTTTGCTTTGCGGCTGCGATAAAACTACACCTTCCTTGGTCATGGGGGCGTGTAGCGTGAACTTACCTACGCTGGTGCTTTCTGGGGGACCCATGCTTGCAGGGCGTTTCCAAGGGCGCAAGATAGGCACTTCTGACCTCTGGCGTTTTGCCGAAGATTTCAAAAAAGGCAACATGACCCAAGAGGAATTTACGGCTGCTGAGGCAGCTATGGCGCGTTCGCAGGGACATTGCGCGCCTATGGGAACGGCATCTACGATGGCGGCAATGATAGAAACACTCGGCTTGGGCTTAACGGATAATGCCTCCATTCCCGCCGCCGATTCACGAAGAAAAGCATTGGCGCACTTGGCAGGTATTCGAATCGTGGAAATGGTACACGAGCAAGTAAAACTTTCTGATATTCTCACGCGGCAGGCTTTTGAGAATGCCATCATGGTCAATGCTGCCTTAGGTGGCTCTACCAATTTCATTATCCATCTTTTAGCGATTGCGGGGCGAATTGGCGTGGACTTGACCATTGATGATTTTGACAAACTTTCCGCCCAAATTCCCTTGCTTGCCAATGTCCAACCTTCGGGAGAGCATTTTGTAGAAGATATTTTTTACGCAGGAGGTTTGCCCGCGCTCATGCAAGAGATGAAACACTTGCTTCACCTTGATTCCCTGACTGTTACGGGAAAAACTATGCGTGAAAACATAGAAAATGCCCAATGTTATGACCGAAATGTAATTGCTACTTTTGATAAACCCTTCAAGCCCGAATCAGGAATTGCCGTTCTCAAAGGCAATCTTTGCCCTAATGGTGCAGTGCTAAAACCTTCTGCCGCTACGCCCAAACTTATGCAACACACTGGAAAAGCAGTAGTTTTTGAAGACATTGATGATTACAAAAAACGGATAGATGACCCAAACTTGGACGTAGATGCCACTTCTATTTTGGTGCTAAAAAATGTGGGACCCAAAGGCTACCCAGGAATGCCCGAAGTAGGTAATATGCAACTTCCTGCCAAGATTTTGGCGCAAGGAATCAGCGACATGATTCGCATTTCTGATGGAAGAATGAGTGGAACAGGCTTTGGTACAGTCGTTTTGCACATTTCACCAGAATCGGCAGTAGGAGGCAATTTGGCTTTTGTCCAAAATGGCGATTTGATTACACTTGATGTTCCCAAGCGGCTTTTGCAGCTACACGTTAGCGATGAAGAACTTGCATTAAGAAAAGAAAAATTCAAACCAATCGCATTAGGCTACGACAGAGGTTATACCAAAATGTTCATCAATCACGTGATGCAGGCACACGAGGGCGCAGATTTTGATTTTTTGAGGGGCGCATCAGGTTCAGAAGTCAAAAGAGATTCGCACTGAAAATAGTGGAAAGCTACAAACTTTCCACTATTTTCATCGTTTCCACACTTACGTAGCAGACTTTTTGCAACAATTCAATGACTTGCTCTTTAATATCTGCAAAATTATAGTTGTTAAACTGTTCCTGAATGGTTTTGTCATCAGATTTATAGGGTTTGTATTGGTCTAAAATCCACTCGATAGCAGACCGATTACCAAGTTTATATTCAGTTAGCAGTAAATAGTTATCAATTATCATTTTGCAACGGTCTGTAAGCAAAATATCTCCTGTCTTTTTGTCTATTCGCAAAATAGGAACTTCTTTGGCTACGGTTTGGTTGCCATTATCCGTAATCAATTTGCCTATTTGTACACCATTTACCAACAATTTTTCAGTTGTCAGTGAGCTGTTATCAGTTATCTTTTCTCTACTAACAATTAGCTGATAACCGTTCACTTCTAACTGTTCACTGGTAACTGCTAAATGCAATTCCATCAGCTTTTTCCCTGCTTCTGCATATTTCCAAAAATCGTCATACAAAGGAATACGAGGAAATTCACGTTTTAAATCTAATTCATATTTTTTGCGATAGTCTGGCGAATGTAAAACTGCGTAGATATAATGAAAAATATCTTTTTTAGTTATCAGTAAACAGTTATCAGTAATCTTTTTTTGTTCACTGTTTACTGAATACTGTTTACTGAAAACTGAAAGCCCCCAATCCGTGATATTCTCTACGGGGCTGCCACCAGCTCTTTCCCCATTCGCAAGGTAGGTGTAAAAAGGAATAGAAAAAGCATTTGTGGCAGGACTTGTAAAATGCAAATCCATAATTTTATCAACAACCAAAGTCATAAAAGATTTTTGAGAATTTGGACTTGTAAAACAAATTACTTTATTTTCTTTATCTAAATTTTCGCCAAACATAGCATAATGTTTTTGAGTAAGTCTATCACTCAAAACTTGGCTATTAAAATAAAATTGCTTTACAAAAGGTCTATAATTACTTTGTGTAATTTGGTTTTTAGATACTTTTAATAATTTATTTTTTAACAAATCATTTCGCAAAAAATAATTTTTTAGGCTTTCACTCCATTTTATTTCCTCGCCCCAAATTTCTGGAGCATTTACTAATTGTGGTTTTCCGTTGCCATTTTTGCCATTTCCATTTTTATCTTTATGTTTTTTAAGATATTGTTTCCAAATTTTATCCCCATCAGTAATAAAATGCTTTTTCAACATCTCATTGTAAGTATTCGCAAAAAACTTAATTTTATCTTGTAAGTTTTTTTTATTAAAATCGTAAACCCATTCATCACGAGCAGTATTTATTCCAACACCTGAAAATTCAAATAATCTTTCTTCTTGCTTATTTTTGTCATCACTTTCTGCCAAAGGCAAAAGATTTCGAAAATCAGAAACAGAAAGATTTATCCAATTATGGTTTTTATCAGGGCTAATTTTTTCTTGTTGTAAGTTTTTTAGTTTGCTATCTTTCAAAAGTTCCAATTTTTCTGCCCCCGAAAGTCCATCACCTACATTGTAATAATAAATTCTATGACTGTCTAATTCTTGATTTTTTACCAAAAACATCATAGCAACACCAGTCATAATGTTAAACACATTTCCGCCTTGTGTGGCATCGCCCGATGCCCGCACATCACCTTTCAAATCTACGATATGAATTTCGTTAAAATCTTCTTTCATGCACTTGCGAAAACCATCATACGTTGTGCTATTAATAAAGCTGCGATTGGTGATAAAAGCCACAATACCTGCATTTGTCATTCTGTCCGTTGCCCACCTATAAAAACGGGCATACAT
>JAAFJS010000244.1 GCA_013298985.1 Cytophagales bacterium | reverse complement strand
CTCTTCCGATCTCTACATCTTGTATATGAATGACGATATGTATGCCTGCCCAAGCTGGGATAAGCCTCTCTATCAGGCAATTAAGGACTACGGCAAGGACGATTTTTACTTCTCAGCCACCATGATAGAGCGTGTAGATACGGGCTACAAATGTGTATCTGCACCACACAACTTTGGCAGTGATACGCACAATTTCAAGGAAAAAGAATTGATAGAAGCTCTGCCCAAGTTGGCGATTCCCGACTGGCAGGGAGCTACCTATCCGCCCAGCGTGATGCACCGCCGTACATGGGATTTGATAGGCGGATTTAGTGTGGAATTTAGCCCTGGAATGTACTCCGACCCCGATATTTGCATGAAACTCTGGCAGGTAGGTTGCAGAAATTACAGGGGAATCGGCGATAGCTTAGTCTATCATTTTATTTCCAAAAGTGTGGGGCGCATCAAGAAAAACAATGGAAAAAAACAATTTTTGCAAAAGTGGAGCATCACCCCCAGCATCTTGTTTAACCATTATATTCACCTGTATAATAAAAATGGAGATGCCACTTATCAGGGAATACTCCAAGCACCCAAACAAAATTTTGGCTTTAAGCTGGCTCTGATGATTGCCAAATTAAAAAAAATTGTGAGTTTATTTTCTTAAACAAAAACCAACATGGGATTAAGTAGAGTTTTAAACATGGTTAAAAATATCAAAAATTGGGATAATTATTTGGTATATAAATGGGGCGGTCAGAAAAACCCAACTTTTACCTTCGAGATGAGGGATAGTTTTTCCGTTACAGTGCCTCGCCAAGTCATTCCTGAGTTCAAAGAAAACGTGTTTGAGGAAATTTATTATAAACATCTGCCCCAGCAAATCTATGACCTCAGCCAGCCTACGGTCATTGATATAGGCGCAAATGTTGGTTTTTTTACTATATTTTCTCTTTTTAAGCTCAAAAACCCAAAAATTATTTCTTTTGAACCCATGAAAAGAAATTTTAAAGGACTACAAACTAACTTAGAGGCAATCAAAAAAGAAAACGCAATGGCGGTCAATAAAGCGGTAAATGGTACTAAAGGTGAGTTAATCCTCAAATTTAACCAAACGCAGGAATTTACCACTTCCGCAAGTTTGTTTGATAATCCGTATGGAAGTGATGAGGAAACTGTCATTGCGACCACGCTGGCAGACCTTTTTTTGGAACACAAATTAGCAAAAATAGACCTTTTAAAAATGGACTGTGAAGGGGCTGAATACAATATTTTTTACAATACGCCTACTTCATTGTTCGAAAAAATAAATTGCATTGCCTTAGAAACACATCAAGGAAAGGGCGAAAAAGAAAATACCATCGCGCTCGCAAGCTACATCAAAGCCTTGGGGTTTGCGGTCATCACCCACCAAGATTTTATTTGGGCATTTAAAAATCCGCAACACTGGGTCTAAGTATTTCTAAACATAGTGCATGGAGGTAAGTGAAATTTGTTTTGTTTTTGACAGAAAGTATTGTAAATTTACTTTCATTTTTATTCATTGACTTTACCCCCATGCGAAAATTTTTACTTTTTATTTTGATTTGCCTGCTCGCAGTAGCGGCATTTCTGTTTCTTAATAAAGAGCTGTCTTACACACAGTTAAGCTACTTTGTTCCCAAAGATGCCGTTTTTATGATTGAAACGGACGAGCCTATCAAGGCATGGGAAAAGCTAAATAGCAGTAGTATTTGGAAGCACTTACAAACCCAGCCTACCTTTGCCCAGCTTACAGAAAGTGCCAATAGTTTAGACCAACTCATCAAAGACAACAAGCAAATTTTTGACCTGCTGGGAAGCCGTAAAGTATTGATTTCCGCGCACTTATACAAGCCGACAGACTACGATTTTCTTTTTGTGGCTGACCTTGCTCAGGCAACGGTGCTGTCTTTTTTGGAAAACTACATCAGTGCCTTGCCCATGCAGCAGTACCGCTACACAAAGCGCAAAGTGGGCAAATATACGGTTCACGAATTGCAGGACAAGACGACCAAAGAAATTTTGCACTTGGCTTTTATAAACAACGCATTAGTAGGCAGTTGGAAGGCTAAACTGGTCGATAATGCCATTGAGGAATTTGAACAACCCACGATTGGCAAAAGTCCTTACTTTACGGCAATTAATCAGCAAGTAAGTGATAAGGGAATGTTTCGTTTGTACCTGCAATACAACTACTTAGATGAATTTGCGCGTTGCTACATGGACGACAACGAATACGTGCAGTCATTGAGTGAAACTATTTTTTATACGGGCTTGGACTGCGACTTGGAGGAGGACAGCGTGCTGGAAATGAAGGGCTACACCAATATCAATGATTCGCTAAGTTCCTATCTACAAGCACTTTCCAAGTCAGGAAAGGGGCAAATCTCCGCCTTCAATGTCATTCCTCAGCGCAGTGCTTTTTACCTGAGTTTGGGATTTTCGAATTTTAATGATTTTTTTACACACCTCAAAAAAGTATATCAAGAAAAAGAGCCAAACAAATGGACTGAATACGAGGCAAATATTTTGAAATTAGAAAACTATTTGAATATCAGCTTAGAGAAAAATTTTATGGCGTGGATGGGCGAGGAGATTGCTTTCGTGCAGACCCAACCGAAAGGACTGGGGCGCGATAACGAAATGGCGGTTGTTATCAGTGCCAACGACATCGGCGAGGCAAAGGCAAATCTGGACTTTATCAGTGAGCAAATCCGCAAAAAATCGCCTGTAAAGTTCCGAGAATTAGAGTATAATGGATTCACCATCAAATACATGGCTGTCAAAGGTTTTTTCAAACTGCTCATGGGCAAGTTTTTTGAAAAACTGGAAAAACCATACTACACCATCATCGAAGACCACATTATTTTTAGCAATCACCCACAAACACTCAAAGATATTATCAATGACTATAAGGAAGGCAAAACCTTAGCAAAATCTGCTACTTTTGATAATTTTTTGGACAATTTTTCCTCTGCGTCTAATGTTTTTGCCTACATACAAACGCCTGTCTTACAGCAAAATATGCGAAGTTTGGTTGCGCCCGCGACTTGGGCAAGTATGCAAACCAACCGCGACTATATTGTCTGTTTTGACCAAATCGGTTTCCAGTTGGTGGGCAATGGCGGCGATATGTTCGAAACCAAATTGCTTTCTACTTTTACCAATCCTACCAAATATCCTGATTATTTTACCAAACTGTTAGAAAGGGAAATACAAATAGCAGATACTTCTGTGATTGATTTGGAAGCACCGCTGGACATTGTGCTGAGTGATTTGGACAGCAGAAAGTACAGAGAAAGCTACCCTGATGGCTCGCCAAAAGTGGAAGCAGACATCAAAAATGGACAAAAGCATGGTACTTACAAGGAGTTTTTTCCCAATGGTGAGTTAAAAATCAAAGGCGATTACCGCAAAGACAAACAAGATGGCATCTGGCGTTACTATGACGAAAGTGGCAACATGACCAAAAAACGTAGATTTAAGAACGGACAGGAGATTGAGTAAAAGTAAGAACCTTTGGCAAATATTCCATTTCGGGGTTTGCCAAAGGTTCAAAGACTGAAATTACCATTTATTTTTTCAAGATTTTCATTTCTACGCGCCTATTTTTTTGCCTGCCTGCTTCTACTCTATTATCCGCAATGGGCTTAGAACCACCGTAGGCGATGGTTTGGATACGCGATTCTTTCACGCCGCTACGAATCAAAATATTTCTGACCACAGTCACACGTTGCTCCGAAAGTTTTTGATTTTTAGCTGCATCTCCCACATTATCAGTGTGTCCAGAGAGTTCTATCTCGACAGTAGGATATTTTTTCATAAATCCTATCAGTTTATCAACCTCGTCATTAGAGCTAACCAGTAGCTCAGGGCGGCTCTGTCTGAATAAAATATTTTCCAACTGAATCACATCACCTTCTTTGATTTCATCTATTTTGATGTCTTTTAACACATCTTTTTTGGGAACATCAGCGACCACGACAGGCGGTTCTTCTCTCACAGGCTCTGTTACTACGGGGTCAGGCGTGGGCGTTACGACCACTGCCACAGGCGGTGTGTCTTCTTTTTTGTCTTTCCAGAGCTTCACCGAGCCATCATAGCTCGCCGTAGCCACCATATTTTCGGTAGGGCTAAATCGCGAAATGCGTACAATGCGCGTATGCCCGTCGAGGGTGGCTATCTGCCTTCCATTGGTCATATCCCATATTTTTGCGACCGTTCCAGAGGCAGAAGTAACCAAATACCTACCATCTTTGCTGAAAGAAGCACCGCTATAATTGCCTGGCGTAGTAACTTGAAAACTCGCCGAAACCTTCCCCTCACTATTATTATTGTTCCAAATGTTTACTTTCCCATCATTACTCCAAGTCGCAATCGTATTGGGTAGCGGTCCATTGACCACATCATTCAGCCCGCTTTCGTCATAGCGAAAATACTTTGCCAATATATCCGTTTTCAAATCGAGAAACTGCACCAAATTCCCTACCGTAATGACCAAAAAGCGTTCGTCTTGGGAGATGCACCCACCTGTGATGGTGCTATACCAACGCCCGTCTGCATTATTGGTGGAAAAAACGGAATCTGCCGAAGCATTAGTAGCTATTAACCCCTTCATAATGTAGCCGTTATCACCTCCAAAATAAACATATTTATTATTTGGAGAAAAGACTACAAAAGAAGAAGAAATCAGCTGAGAGCCATCAAAATTGAGGAAAGGTTTATTCTTAAAAAAAGAAAGAGTTTTCCAAGTCCTTGTATCCCAGACGATGACCGTTCCATCTTCGCACGTACTGGCGAGCATATTACCGTTTTTGTTAAAAGTAACTTCCAGCACTCTCCTTTTATGAATATTGACATTGAGTGTGCGCTCCAATGCCTTGCTTTTTACATTCCAAATCAATACATTCCCAAACTCATCGCCACCCGCAAGCAACTTTCCGTCAGGGCTAAACCGCACATTCTGAACCTCTCCCTTGTTGCCTGCCAGTGTTGCCTCCAACTTGAAATCTTGGGCAAATAACCCTTTTGCAATTAATAAAAAGGCTATAATGATGATATATCCAAAAAAAGTCTTTCTCATTTTTTTCTATTTTAAAATTCAAAAATAATAAAATACTAATTTATTTCTGTATGCTTACGTTTTCTTATTCTTTAAAGACCTAAATTTAACAAAATAGTTGCGATTTCTCTACGTTAAAAATACAAAAATGTGTTCTGAACAAAAGTTAAATAAAGTCATATTTTTTATGATAAACATCTCGTGTTTTATAATAATTTGATTTTCAAATAGTTAATTTTTTTAATTTTCAAAAACTCATTCATTAATTAGGATTTACGCAATTTTGAAATTTTGTCAAATGAGGTCTTATTTATATTTTCATACGTTTGCCCTACAAATATTCAAATAACGAATAGACCATTCTAAAAAAATGATTACCTTTGCACCCAAATTTGACAGTAATGGGATTCGAAAAAGAAAAATTACCAATTTTTTACAAGACTTCAAGCGAAATAGAAGCAATCAGGGAAGCGGCTTTGCTCGTTTCCAAAACCTTGGGCTTGGTCGCAAGTGAGATTCGTGCAGGCGTTACGACCGCGCACTTAGACAAAATGGCAGAGGAATTTATCAGAGATAATGGAGGTACGCCCGCCTTCAAGGGCTATGAGGTCGCAGATGATACGCCTCCGTTTCCCGCTACGCTTTGTATGTCAGTAAACGAAGAAGTGGTGCATGGGATTCCGAGCAATAGGGAATTGAAAGATGGCGATATTTTGACGGTGGATTGTGGCGTAATCAAAAATGGCTTTTATGGCGACCACGCCTACACTTTTCCGATTGGGCAGGTGAGGCAAGACGTACTCAAGCTGTTAAAAGTTACCAAAGAATGTTTGTACTTGGGCATCGAGCAGGCAACCATAGGCAAGCGCGTGGGCGATATTAGCTTTGCGATTCAGCAACACGCCGAGAAAAATGGATTTACGATTGTGCGCGAGTTGGTAGGGCATGGCGTAGGGAAAATGTTGCACGAAGCACCCGAATTGCCCAATTATGGGAAAAGAGGCAAGGGCATTTTGCTACAAAACGGCTTGGTATTGGCGATAGAACCCATGATTAATTTTGGTAAAAAAGACGTTCGCCAACTCTCTGACGGCTGGACGATTGTAACGCTGGACAGCAAACCTTCCGCACATTACGAACACAACATCGCGATTGTAAACGGAAAACCTGTCATTCTCTCTACTTTTGATTATGTAGATGCTGCTTTGGCAAAAAATCAAAACGCAGTTGCAGTCTAAACGTGAGCAAATAGACCCAAAAAGGCAAAAAACCAGCTTTGTAGCGCACTAATGTCCCGATACTTGGGGTCGAAATAGCGAGCAATGTTGCCAACAAAAAGATATAGGTGAGGCAGGCAATCAGCAGTAAGCGGTATTTGTCTGCCTGCCATTGATAGCGAAAAGTAAGCAGGAAAATGCTGTAAATCAATATGTTCTCTATTCCTGCAAATATTTTGAGAGCTTTCCCTCCCGCTTCCCAAGCCAAAGGCGCAAACAAACTTTCAAAAATAGCAAGTGGCATATTTTTCAAAAAACTCCATAGATTAGGCTGAAAATCATTGAAATAGAGCAAGTTATCTGCATCTGTTGTACTCACTATTTGTTGATGGCTGTCTGCAAGCGCAATCAGGAAATAATCCAAGTGAAAATTAGGGTGTGAAAAAGAAGCTAAAAAGCAGATAGTCAGAAAGATAAGAAAGAAAAAAATGAGTTGTTTTGAAAAAGAAATTTCATATTTCCTTCTCAGAAAGTGAACTGCCAAATAAGCCAATAAAGTGGGTAACAAAACTGCCAAGTAGTAATATTTGATTTTCCAAATTAGAAAAATGCAAAAGGAAAACGTCAATAACTGTATTATATTTTTTCGTAAAGCATTGTTTTTCTGAATATTAGCTTCGTCATTTGGAAATACCACATTCAAGAAAATTCCCACACAAGCGCACAAAGCACCACAAAGTATGCTTTCTTTGAGCAAACCCGAACTCCAAAAAATAACAGAAGGTAGGAGAAAAAATGAAAAGATAATTGCTTGCTTGCTTTGGGGAAATAGCCGCGCCAGCGCGCCCGCACCATGCCAAAAACCAAGAAAGCTAAACCATGAAAACCACAGAGAAGTAAGCCAGAAATTATTGAAAGTGAGGACGTTAATGATGGCAACTGCTTTTGTGAAAAAAACCACTCGACTATTCAGGTCTTTGAACTCTCCCAAATAATAGTCGGAGGCGAGTACGGTTGGGTCAGGAAATCTCAAAAAACGCATTGGCTCATTTACCAGCCACTCATGCAGTAATTCGCCCTGATGAAAAAGGTAAAGCACATCTCCTTCCTGATAGTAAAATTGATAGATTGCGCCCACTGCCAAACCTGACAATAGCTTGATAATCAAACTAATAAAAAAATAATTTTTTAAAAGCGCAGTTTTGTTTTTTTGATAAATCCAAAAACTAAAAACAGCAAGTAGCCCTATATTGAGTAAGAAAATCATGGCATAAAAAAATCAGTCAATTTTTTCTCTATTTTCCCAATCATGTCTATTTTTTGAGAACGATTCACCAGCGACTTGCCCGATTCATACCAGTTTTCATCGCCCAAATTGATGAAAAAGCCGTTGTGCGTGGGCGCGTACACCTGTGCATCTTCCGCAAAATAATCAGGCTTAAAAATAAGTTCGAGAAAGTCCTTGCCTGCCTGCCAAGAAAGCTCTATCTCTGTATTTGCTCCTTTTTTGGGTTTGTTTTTCAGGCTCACTTTGCGTTTGGCAAACTCTGTAAGAAACTGAAATTCAACATTTTCTGTAGGAGAAATTTTCTTGAACGTGATGAGCAAAGGGCGTTCTACCTGCCGCGCTTCGAGCAGTGCTTGGCTCATTTCCTCACACAAATATTCCCATTCCTCTTGGTTATGAGGTTGCAAAATTTCTTTTTCCTGTTGATTATCAGTGAGTTCTATTTCAAAAAAATTGTCATTGGGTTGTCCCTTGTGCTTGCTGGGCTTGGTTTTGTCCAAAAGTTTCAAAAGCTGCGTTGCCCAGCTACTGTCAATCGTGCCTTCGAGGGCTAAATCGTCGTTGAGGGAAAAACCTTCACCCTCTATTTCGTCGTTGCTGAGGTCTTCGCGGTGTGTATATTGGACTTGGTAATCCATTGATAATGTATCTTTTAACTCACCTTTGAGTATATAAATATAGCTGTAAGGTGGAGGCGTATTTTCCGAAGTCTCGAAACGAATTTCAAAAGATAAAAGGTCAGTTTTGTTTATCATTGATGACGGAATAATTTTTTTAACGGTCAAAGCTACAAAATAATTCTCCTTTTTATCTATTCGAGCCTATTTTCTCTTTGAAACAAAATTAGGTTTTTTGCAGATTAAAAAAATTGTAAGACTTTCTGATGGCGCAATTATGTTGTGTATTGCACTTCATCTTAGGTAAACCATATACCTAAAATAGTGGTAAACGTTATTTTTTCTTAAATTAAAAGTAGATTTTGGTTCTACTAAGATTTATACGAAAAATGGTTACTTTTGGGTATGGATATAAATATAGAATTATTGCTAAATCTTCCCAAAGTGAAGGTTTTGAATTATGAACTTTTAGACAAAGAGGTACATATTTACTGTGAAAGTGCTGAAAAGTCAAGTATTTGCCCAGTTTGTGAGAAAAAAAGCTTTGAAG
>JAAFJS010000246.1 GCA_013298985.1 Cytophagales bacterium | reverse complement strand
CCATGAAAACCTTAAAAAATTTCTGTATTCCTGTATTCTATTTTGGATTTCATTCCAGATTCCAGATTTTGTATTTCCTATTCCAGATTTTGTATTTCCCCACCTACGCCCAAGCAGGATTTTTAGCTTAATATTTTGAAATTTTATAGGAAAGTAGTTATTTTTACAAAAAATAAAAATGATGACCACATACGCAGAACAGATTTACACACAATTACAAAGTCTGCCTGAAGTTTTGCAGTTAGAAGTGCTTGATTTTGTCAATTTTTTGCAGTGGAAAGCGCAAAAAGGACAAAACTATGCAGACTTGCAAGAAGACCATATACTTGGTTTAGCTATGGAAGAAGCTAAAAATGAACCTATTTATAGTAGAGAAGAGGCTTTAAAAATGTTAGAAGAAGATGATTAATGTAGCTTATAACAAAAAATTTATCAAAGACTTAAAGGAACTTAAAAGTACGCCTCTCTACAATGAAATTGTAACGCTCTGTTACGAAACGATACCTAACTGTGAAAAAATAGAAAATGTTTTGGCAATGAGTAATATCAAAAAAATGGTGGGGTGGACAACCTATTATCGTTTTAGAGTAGGAGATTATCGCATAGGTGTAGATATTCAAGTAGAAGAAAGTGGTGTAACTTTCGTAAGAGTAATGAATCGCAAAAGTATTTATGACTTCTTTCCTATATTGTAATTAATTCATTATTAGCAACTTATTACTCATCCATTCCCTAATAAAACCATGAAAACCTTAAAAAATTCCTGTATTCTATTTTGGATTTCATTCCAGATTCCAGATTTTGTATTTCCTATTCCAGATTTCGTATTCCCCCACCTACGCCCAAACGCCCAAGCAGTATTTTTAAGCGCATTTTTAAAGTTTTCAAAAATATTTTTTACATTTACAAGAAAATATGGAAGGGATATGTCTGTAAAAAAACACATCATAGACTTATTATTTAAGCAATCTACGCAAGAGTTTTATCAAGATTTTAGAGTAAAAAAACTCTATGTGTTTGGGTCGTTGCTTACAGACCGTTTTGATGAAGAAAAGAGTGATGTTGATTTATTAGTTGAGTTTGATGAAACAGGACTGCAACCAGAGGAAATTGGGGAATTATTTTTACATTTCTTATCTGCCTTAGAAGATTTATTGGAGAAAAAAATTGATTTGTTGCGAAATAAATCTTTCAAAAACATCTATTTTCAGCAAGAATTAGACAAAACCAAAATATTGATTTATGAGCGAAAAAGAGAAGAAATATTTGCTTGACATCATCATGGCAATACAAGAAATAGAAAATTTCTTTGGCGGTACTTATAATTTTGATGAGTTTAAGTCGAACTCTATGCTAAAAAGTGCAGTAGAACGGCAACTAATTACCGTAGGCGAAGCAATGAATCGTTTATTGGCAATTAATCCAAGTATTGTTATTACCTCTGCTCGAAACATAGTGCAATTTAGAAATAAAGTCACGCACGAATACGATGCAGTAGATGATGTAATCACTTGGGCGGTAGTTGTCAATCACTTGCCTGTTCTCAAAAGGGAAATTAATAATTTTTTAGAATAACTCATAATATATTCTCTATCAATAACTTATCACTCAAAACTTCCCTATAAACCCATGAAAACCTTAAAAAATTTCTGTATTCCTGTATTCTATTTTGGATTTCATTCCAGATTCCAGATTTTGTATTTCCTATTCCAGATTCTGTATTCCCCCACCTACGCCCAAGCAGAATTTTTTAGCCTCATTTTTTGAAATTTTGAAAAATAATAATTACATTTATCATCAAAAGAAAATCATGAAAGCAAGTTATAGAGCGTCCTCACCGCAGAAATGCAACTGCTGATGAGTAATGGGGAACGACTGCACGTAGGGAAAACCTACCTGAGCAACCTCAAAAAATCCTTATTTTTGCGCTACGTCAAAAAAAATATTTTAGGCGGTTCATCGCCCCAAACCGTCCGTTCATCGCCCCAAACCGTCCGTTCATCGCCCCAAACTGTCCGTTCATCACCTCTTGGCAAGTTGTAAAATTTAGAGGTTTTGCTTTGCGTTTTTACATTTTTTAAATTTGTAGTAAATCATTGTTTTTAAACTCAAAAAAGGTATGAGAATATCAACTCCTTCCCAATGCCAGATTCTAAAAAGATTCGCTGTTGCGATTCATTCTTAATTCCAGATTTAATCATTCCAACTCAAATGCCTCAATTTACTCATTTACGCTGCCATACACAGTTTTTACTCTTGGAATGTTAAAAAACACTTTTTTTCTAACCTCATTGCAACCCCAAAGACAAAAATAGGGTCATAGTACAAAATATTCTTCACCTTTAATACAATCCTAATATGAAAAACTATGTTTTCCCTATCCTATTTTTCTTATCTATCCAAACTTCTTATGCCCAAAACTTTACATGGATTACCAATATGCCCTCTGAGAAAACCAGCGAATTAAGCGACTTGTCCGTTGATAAAAATGGCAATAGCTATCTCACAGGAAGTTTTCAAGGGAAAGAAATAAAATTTGGGGATAGGGTTGTCAAGGGACAAAATGATTGGAGTATGTTTATTGCCAAGTATGATAGTGCGGGAAAGTGTATTTGGGCAAACTCTGCTTTTTCTGTATCGCCTCCCAACCCAAACTATAGTAGCATGGCTACAGGCAATGGCATTTTCACAGATAAATTTGGCAATACATATATTACTGGTTCTTTTTATGATGAAGCCCAGTTTGATAATATTAAGGTAAGCGCGCAATGGCAGAGTTTTTTTATTGCTAAATATGATATCAACGGCAAATGCCTGTGGGTGAGAAATTCACCTACAAGCAAGCAATCAGGTGGATATGATATAAGCATGGACGAGCAAGGGAATTTGTACCTGATAGGCAATTATGCAGGCAATTTACAAATAGATAAATTTTCTATTAACTCAGGACGGAATCAAAATAATGACATATTAGCTAATTTTTTAGTAAAATTTGATGCTGATGGTAACTTTTTGTGGCTGAAAGATTTAGGAAATAGAGGTTTCACTACCGCAGGAGGTATCCAAGTTTTCAAGAATAATATTTATTTTTATTCTTCTTTTGTAGGAGAATTGGATTTAGGTGAGAATATCAGGCTCTCTAATCCAAGTAAGGATTATCACAAAATTTACCTTGCCAAATGCAATTTAGAAGGAAAAATAATTTGGGCAAGCGAGGCAGAAGGTGCATGGACTGTATTAGCAAATATGCAATTAGCAATAGATAGCGAAGAAAATTTGTATTTTACAGGAAATAAAGGTGGGGCAAGAGGGTTTTTCCTCTTCAAATTTGATAAGCAAGGCAAAAAGGTTTGGGAAGCATCTGAAAGTAGTTTGAACTATAGAACGGGTATTGGATTAGGCGCAGTGGCAGACAAGGCAGATAACATCCATGTGATTGCACAAGTTCTTGGTACTACTTCCTTTGATAATCAGTCAGTTGGAGTAGTCAATAAAGCTACTCCTGTCATTTTAACCTATGACAAAAAAGGAAAACTTCGCAACCTCAAACACATCAATGGACAAGGAGCTTTGAGAGGGATTGGCATTGATGCTCAGGGTAGCTTATATGTGGGTGGCTATCTTGATTGCTTTCGTACACCAGAGCTGGCAATTCCTTGTATAGAAAATAAACTATCCATTCATCTTGCTAAAATTAGCTCACAAACGCCAAAAAAAGTATCTTATGATGCTTGTGAAATTAAACCACAACTTAGAGTACAGCCTTTACGAAACTCTATCATTGAAACTTTTGATGATACAGTTCGCTTGGTAGTTGATTATATTCCTGAAATAACATATCAGTGGTTTGCGAATGAGAACAAAATATTTGAAAGTCAAAATAATGAATTTAAAATCCACAAGCAAGATAAAAACAGCTATACGGTAATGATTCACCAAGAAAATGGGTGTATATGGAAAACTAATGAAATTAACTTACCACAGTTATATAACTCTCCTCCCACTCCCATTTTATCTGCTACAAATAATATAGTTAAAAAACCAATAATTTATCCGAATCCTTGCCATAATCAATTAAATGTGTATTTGGGTGAAAATGTGCATGAATTTACAATAACCATTACAGACCTCACAGGTAAACAACTTTTGATGGAAAATCATCAGTCATTTCAGTCTTCCATAGATTTAAGTACGTTTTCTAATGGATTATATTTCATTCATATTCAGGCAAATAATTACAACTTTATTTCTAAATTAATTAAAAACTAAGTAGGGATTCTGAAAACAACAGGGATAGCATAAAAAATGTCATTGTCTTTGTTATTTTCTGCGCGCGATTCACAAGCTAAAAAACTATCTATTATTTCTGCCTTCCCTTCTTTTTCCCTAAATTTACAGAAAATTAATTTTGTATGTTTCGCCTTTGCAATTTCATTGCTGATTCCAAATTAATCAATTCCAAATTTAAAAAAAATGCCTCAATTTACTCATTTACACTGTCATACACAGTTTTCGCTATTGGACGGAGCCGCCAGCATCGCAGGCATGATGAAAAAAGCAGTGGCTGATGGCATGAAAGCCGTTGCCCTCACCGACCATGGCAATATGTTTGGCGCGTTCAAGTTTGTCGCAGAGGCAGAAAAGCAAGAACTAAAACCGATTGTAGGTTGTGAATTTTATTTGGTAGAAGACCGCCACCGCAAAGTGTTCAGCAAGGGAAGCAAAGACG
The DNA here is from genome assembly GCA_013298985.1 of Cytophagales bacterium. Taxonomy (GTDB): domain Bacteria; phylum Bacteroidota; class Bacteroidia; order Cytophagales; family Thermoflexibacteraceae; genus Thermoflexibacter. The sequence continues at coordinate 3,993 of JAAFJS010000246.1, read as the reverse complement.
TGCGCCACCATCAATTATTGTTGGCAAAAAATCCAGAAGGCTATAAAAATCTTTCCAAATTGTGTTCTTTGGGCTTTATTGAGGGTTCGTACAGCAAGTATCCGCGCATAGACAAGGAACTGATACAGAAATATCACCATCACCTCATTGCGACTTCTTGCTGCATAGGCGCAGAAATTCCGCAGACCATTCTCAACAAGGGCGAGGACGAGGCAGAAAAAAACTTACAATGGTGGCTTGATATTTTTGGCGAAGACTATTACATTGAATTACAGCGACATGGCTTAGAAAATATAGATGGAACGGGCATCAGCCAAGAGGACATCAACCAGATTTTGCTCAAATGGGCAAAAAAATATAATCTCAAAGTCATCGCCACCAACGATTCGCATTATGTCGAAGAAAAAGATTGGGACGCGCACGACACCATGCTTTGCATCAACACAGGAGAGAAAAAAGCCACTCCAAAGGGTGATGGAAAGGGTTTTCGCTTTGGTTTTCCTAACAGTGAGTTTTATTTCAAAACTCAAGCGCAAATGAACGAACTGTTCAAAGATGTGCCTTTTGCGATTGACAATACGAATGATATTTTAGAAAAAGTAGAAAAAATCAAACTCAAACGAGATATTTTGCTTCCTGCTTTTCCGCTTCCCAAAGAGTTTACAGACCAAAACGATTTTTTACGACATTTGGCTTTCAAAGGCGCGCAAAAACACTACGGAACGATTACTTCCGAAGTAGAGGAACGCATAAACTATGAATTAGAGGTTATCCAAAAAATGGGATTTCCTGGCTATTTTTTGATTGTGCAGGACTTTATCGCAGAAGCGCGAAATATTGGCGTAGCGGTGGGACCTGGGCGGGGAAGTGCCGCAGGCTCAGTCGTAGCCTACTGCACAGGCATCACCAACATAGACCCCATTCAGTACAAGCTACTTTTTGAACGTTTTTTGAATCCCGAACGTGTGAGTATGCCCGATATTGATATTGACTTTGATGATGTGGGGCGTAGCAAAGTGATTGATTATGTGGTAGAAAAGTACGGCAAAAACCAAGTTGCTCAAATCATTACTTACGGCACTATGGCGGCAAAAATGTCTGTCAAAGACGTTTCTCGCGTCATGGATTTGCCCTTAGACGAGTCTAATGCGATTGCCAAAATGATTCCTGAAAAAGTAGGGACTACCTTGCAGCAGGCTTTTGATGATGTACCCGAATTAGAAACCATGAGAAAAGGTACTGACCTCAAAGCCAAGATTTTACAAGCGGCACAGGTCATTGAGGGTTCGGTCAGGAATACAGGAATCCACGCCGCAGGGGTCATCATTGCTCCTGATGACATTACGAATTATATTCCCGTTTGCCTCGCCAAAGACAAAGGTGGCGACAAAAAAACAGACGAAAATGACGATGAAAGCGGAGGCGAAGCCTTAGACTTGTGGGTTACGCAGTTTGACGGCAAGGTGATAGAGGAAGCAGGAATGTTAAAAATGGACTTTCTGGGCTTAAAAACGCTGACCATCATCAAAGACGCGCTTACGCTTATCAAAAAAAATCATGGCAAAGAAATAGACATCGACAAAATTCCTTTTGACGACAAAAAAACCTACGAACTCTACCAAAAAGGCGAAACGGTTGGTACTTTCCAGTTCGAGTCCGAAGGTATGCGTATGTATTTGAAGGACTTAAAACCCACCAATGTAGAGGACTTGATTGCGATGAATGCACTCTATCGCCCAGGTCCTATGCAGTTCATTCCCAAATACATAGACCGCAAACAAGGCAAGGAAAAAACAGAATATCCACACCCATTGCTGGAATCTATTTTGGGTTATACTTTTGGAATTATGGTCTATCAGGAACAAATCATGCAAACGGCGCAGATTTTGGCGGGGTATTCTTTGGGCGGTGCGGACTTGCTGCGCCGCGCTATGGGGAAAAAAGACAAGGAAAAAATGGCAAAGGAAAAAGACAAATTCATTGCTGGCGCAGAAAAAATCCACCAAATTCCCCAAGAAAAGTCAGCAGAAATCTTTGCGGTCATGGAAAAATTTGCTGAGTATGGTTTCAACCGTTCGCACTCCGCCGCTTATTCCGTTTTGGCGTATCAGACAGGCTATTTGAAGGCAAACTATCCCGCCGAATACATGGCTTCGGTAATGACGCACTCTATTGGGCAGATTGAAAAAATTTCCTTTTTCATGGAAGAGTGTAAACGCATGAATCTCAAAGTATTAGGACCTGACGTAAATGAAAGTGCCAAAACTTTTGACGTAAACAAAAAAGGACAAATTCGCTTTGGCATGGGCGCGGTCAAAGGCACAGGCGAGGCGGCAGTTGAGTACATCATTGAGGAACGAGAAAAAAATGGTGCATATAAAGATATTTGGGATTTTGCCAAAAGAGTAAACCTGAGAACCGTAAATAAAAAAACCTTTGAATCTTTGGCGCAGTCAGGCGGTTTTGACAGCTTCGGCGAGCCTCACCGCGCGCAGTTTTCTTTTACGCCACCTAACGAGCAAAGCTCTGGCATCGAGAAAATCTTAAAATACGGCGCAAACGAGCAATCCAATAAAAACAATGCAGGTGTTTCCCTTTTTGGCGCGGCAGGTGGCAACGGCATTAGCCTTCCCAAGCTACCCGATTGCCCGAAATATACAGACTTAGAGCAACTCAAACTGGAAAAAGACGTGCTTGGCTTTTACCTTTCAGGACACCCTCTTGACCAGTACAAAATCGCCATGGACAAAAACAAGGTGGTCAGCTTGTCAAATATTGAACTTTTCAAAGGCAAGGAAATCTTGGTGGGCGGCATTATTACGCAGGTAGATTTGCGAACAGATAAAAATGGCAAAAATTTCGCCTTCGTAAACGTAGAAGACTACGAAAAAGCAAGTCGAGTTACCTTTTTTAGTAATGTTTATGAAAAACTCAAAGACCAACTCCAGCAGGGCGCATTTGTACTTATCAAAGGTAAGGTGCGCGAACGCTACAACCAGCCAGGAACTTGGGACTTTGACCCCTTGGAAATCAAGCCTTTGGCAGACTTGAAGGCGGGCAATGTCAGTGTGGAGGTAATGATAGACGTGCAACTCCTTCAAAATGAGGCGTTTTTAGACAAATTTTTGGGGGTATTGGAAAAAAACAAGGGAAATAGCCCGCTTCGCGTCAAGCTATTTGACCGCAGAGAGAATATTTCTGTCCCTACGGCAGCGCATCACTTCAAAATCACACCTTCCAATGTGTTAATCAAGGAGTTAGAGGCAATAGAGGTAGAATGTCGCGTAGGGTAATTTCAATTTTTTGATTATTTGGTTCTCTCGTTATTAATTGCCTTTAAGTGTTTGTCAAAAATCAAAACATAGTCCAGCACCAGCTCTGTCGCTTTTACAAAAAAGACTTGGTTAATGGTGGCAAACTTATCAGTAGCCTTGTGGTAGTCTTCATGGTCTTCGACCCCAAAATAAATAAAAGGAATCCCTGCTTTATGGAAGGGACCATGGTCAGAGGAAAAAGTCCAATCTTGGATACCCCCACTTTGGGCTTCGGGAACATCATGCCCCAGCTTGAGAGTAACATCATGTTTGTTGGTGTTTTTATCAAAATAATTTTTCAAAAAAGGGTAATGGTAAGTCCCACAGGCGTAGAGTTCATTGTTCGCATTGCGACTAATCATGTCTATATTGATATTCATTACTATTTTTTCTTGGGCGATTGGAGGGTTATCTGTAAAATGATACGCCCCTTTTAAGCCCGACTCTTCAGCATCAAAAGCAACAAAGATAATAGAGTTCTCGGGTCTATTTTTCTGAAAGAAATCAGCCACTGCAAACATTGCCGCTATGCCCGAAGCGTTGTCGTCTGCGCCATTATAGGTTTCTCCGTTGCGAATCCCCAAGTGGTCGTAATGTGCGGTAATGACAATAAATAAATTTTTGTTTGTTTTCCCCTCCATGTAGCCCATGATATTTGTACCACAGATCGGAAGAGCAC
>JAAFJS010000243.1 GCA_013298985.1 Cytophagales bacterium | reverse complement strand
TATTTTAGTAAGTAAAAGTATTTTTGCCTCAAAATTGTTTAAGAAATCAATTAATTGTAGCTACAAAATTTTTCATTGAAAGAAAAAATATGAATTTGTGTTACTCAAGTTATGTTAGTTTGCCTCGTAATATCCATCTGAACAAAAGGAAAACTACTAATACAGGCAACAGGAAAGCAATAAAAAGGCAACTATCAAAAAATAAAGTAAACCCCAAAGGCAACAGCAACAAAATACTTAAAAGCCAGAGAATACGCGTAAAAGCATTGGGATTTACATTTCTAAACCAAGCCAATATTAGTTGAAGTAACACTCCCAGCATAGCCAATAAGGTGGAAGATTTGTCAGGCAACATAAAGCTATTCATCATAATCCAGATGGGGTTTTTGTTAGTAAATCGCTTATTGCCCTGTAATAACCAATAATCTTTAAGCAAATCTATCTCTATGGCTTCAAACCCAAATCTCCATAAATAGTATAGAACTAAACTTCCAAGACTCAGCGACCCAAAAATTAGCGTTTGCCGCTGTGTAAACTTGATGGATATTTTTACCCCATTTGACTTTTTGTTTTTCATTGGTTTAGCGTTTATCTACTGACATTTGACTAAAAAGCTGCGGCTTTTAGCATCAGTCCTTCCGTTTCGGGCAAGCCAAAAAGCAAGTTCATATTTTGGATTGCCTGCCCTGATGCACCTTTGGTCAGGTTATCTATCAAGCTGATAATCATTAGTTTGTTCTTGTGTTTTTCCAAATACAATACGCATTTATTGGTATTTACTACTTGTTTTAAGTCTGGATTTTCAGCAGAAACAAAGACAAAAGGCTCATTTTCATAATAATTTTTATACATCTCTTGTGCTTCAGCCAAACTTCCTTCAAAATGTGTATAAACCGTAACCAAAATTCCTCTGGTGAAATTGCCACGATAAGGTATAAAATTTATATCGTGCTGAAAATCAGGCTGTAATTGGCAGATACTTTGCGTAATTTCGCCCAAATGCTGATGCTCAAAAGCCTTATAGACAGATAAATTATTGTTTCTCCATGAAAAATGTGTGGTATCTGTTGGCTTTTGTCCTGCGCCTGTCGAGCCAGTAGTTCCGCTTATATGTATCTCATTTTTAAGTAGATGTGCTTTTGCCAAAGGAAGAAGTGAAAGCTCTATACAAGTAGCAAAACAGCCTGGATTGGCAACGAAATTGCTTTTCTGAATGGCTATTTTGTTGAGTTCGGGTAGCCCATAGACCCAATCCAGTTTGCCCAATCGGTGGTCTTGGCTCAAATCTATGATTTTGATGTGCGAACCAATGCTATTTTTCTCCAAAAATTTGACCGCTTCCCCATGCCCCACGCAAAGAAAAAGTACATCAATGGCTTGGGAAACTTGGTCGACAAAAACCAACTCTGTTTCTCCAATTAAATCTTGATGAACCGCATAAATTGGCTTTCCCTTGTTACTATTACTATGAATAAACTCAATTTCTGCTTGTGAATGGCGCAGCAGTATTCGCAATAATTCCCCTGCGGTATAGCCTGCACCGCCTATAATTCCTATTTTCATTGATGATGTTTACGTTTTAAAGTTCCTGATTTAAAGTTTAACTTTAACATATTTCTTTTACACACTTGATAGTTCCCAAATTGAAAAATAAAGTTATACAAACAAAATTAATTTTCAATTCTGTAACGTTGTTGGTTTAGGTTATTCCGATTTCTAATCCCTTCCTCAAGCTTAGTTTTTAAGGCATCTATACTTGGCTTGATGTTAGAAAAAATTAATTCTCTGGGAATATTGGCTATGACAAAGGAAGTACAAGGCTGCGCTTGGCTAAACAAAAATACATCTATCCTGATAACGAATAAGTTAGGGTCTTTGGTTTCCATGATATTTCCTGTGATATAGCCCTCAAAAGCCTCTGATTTGATGTCTTCCTTTGAAGCCCATCTTTCTTTATAATCTTTGATGAGATTAGAATTTGTAAACACCTTATTTTCATGGAGTTCCCTCGCCAACGCTTTAGAAATTCTATTGGTCAGGGTCTTGTATTCGCCTTGGTCATACATTCCTTCATCGCCATATTTGAGTTGCCAAAAAGCAAATCTTGCACCACGACAAAGTTGCTCAGAAATGGGCTTCGCTACTAATTCAGTCTTCTTTTCTAATGCCCTGATTTGGGCGCGCAAACTCATGGTATCTGCACGCAAGTTACTAATCATTTTGTTAAACAAGGCGTGCGCTTTGTCATCATTGTTGCCATCTTTTGCGCTTGTTTCTACTTTATTGATAATATCTCCATACTTTGCTTGCAAGTCTTTGAGCTTCATTTGCAGCGCAAACACCGAATCCTCTTTTGACTTTCTTTCATCGCCAATGTCATCAATCCGTTCCAATAACTCATCATACTGCGTTTCTTTTTTGGTAAGTTCTATTTCTTTTTCAGCCAAATCTTTGTTGGCATTGATGTAACGGCGTTGGAAATAAAAAGTGATAGAACCCGCAATTACTAAAATAAAAAAAGCGGCAATCAAACCAATATTTCGCCTTTTGAGGTTGATGTTGTTCCTTCTTTCCTGCTTTAACTGCATTTCTGTACGTTTTTTCTCTTCTGCTTGGTAGGCGCGGTCGCGCTCTTCCTTGTCCATTTCTTGGCAGAAAAGAATAAAATCTTTTTCCAAATTGGTCAAAGAGGTTGTTTTTGACCATTCAATCATTTTTTGTAGAAGATTTCCAGTATTAGCTGTAGATGGGTCAGTTTTTCCACTATTTATCCAGCGTTCCATGTCGACAGTATAAGGTCTGTCCATTTTTTTGAGCATTTCTACTGTCCATTTGCGGCTAAAAAACTGCTCGTAAATCTTGTTATCTATTTTGAGAAAACCCTTGCTTTCTGAAGCTAATCCTGAAAGTCGTAAATAAATCTGCGCGGGGTCAGAACGTTTGAGAATAGTCGCGTTGCGGTTGAGCAATTCTTGGTAAATCTGCAACATTTCTGCTCCATAACGCGTTTCTGCGCTGATACGGTTTTGAATATTTGCCAAGTTTGCATCTAATTCTCCATTTTCTCCATTCAAAAACAATTGATTGATAAGTTGCTTTGTAACTTCCTCATGATTAGAGATATAGCCTCGCTGAGTTATCATCGCGCACACCTTTTGCGTCAGGTAAGGATGCCCGTTAGTATAGTCAAAAATGGTTTTTAACAGCTTTTCAGGGTCATTGGTTACACTCGAAAAACCTCGCGTAAGTACGTCTTTGGATTCCTCGAAAAGGAAGTTTTCCAAATGGATAGGAATACCAATATTGAAGGGTGTGCGGGCGGGGTCGCGCACGAGTTCATCAGGAGAAGCAACGCCTAATAGCGTGAAATTCAGACGATTAAAATTAGGATTGTCATTTCTGGAGTTATAAAAACTGCGAATCACCGCAAAAAAATCATCTGTGTTAAATTCAGGCGAATTGAGGCTCAGTACCGTATCAATCTCATCTATAAAAATGACAATGGGCTGAGAAAATTTTTCTAAAATGACTTGCTCCAAAAAACCAACAAAACGGCTGACAGGCGTAAGTTTTTCGTGCGCGACCCACCACGCCTCGCACTCATCATACATACCCAAATCGCTTGAGATGCGGTCTATCAGCGAATAATACCACTGGTCGGGTGTAATATTTTTGCTACCAATCGCCGTCAAATCTATTGCCGAACACAGAAAACTATGCTCAGAAAGGGTTTTCATCGTCTGCACGCGCAGGCTCGACTTTCCCATCTGGCGAGCCGTAAGCACATAGCAAAACTGCCCACTTTTAAGGTAGTGCAGTAGCTCATCATCTGCTCTTCTCTTTACGTAACTCGGTGATTCTGAGGGCAGTGAGCCGCCAATTTGAAAAAAATTAAGCGTTGGTTGTGTGTGCATTTTTAATGATTTGAAATAGTTTGAGGCAGTTTGAGGTAGTTTAAAATCAAACTTTTATCCCTCACTTCTTTTACGCAAAAAACGTATTTTAAGTTCTAAAAAATAGTTTTTATGCAATTTTGAGTTGAAAGGTACAATTTTTGGTTAAATTTGAAGTAAATAATAATCAGGTGTTTTTATGTCCAAATCTACTGCTATTTTTATTTACATACTTTTTATAATCCAATTATTTGCCTTTCAAGTAGTTGGGCAGGAGCTTCATACCAGTTCCAAAAAAGCTGCCAAATATTATGAAGACTCTAAGGAATATTTCAGAGAAAACAAATTGCCCAAGGCGGCGGAATTATTGGAAAAAGCGGTAGAAATTGACCCTAACTTTCTGGAAGCACATTTTGCGCTTGGCAATGCCTTGAAACTGCTCACCAAAGACCGCCCTGATGCGGCAGAAAAATACGAATTTCACTATCGCAAATGTATAGAACTTGCGCCCGAAGACCGCAAAATGACTCCCATTTATTTTGAGGTTGCCCAGCTTGATTTTCAAAAAGGAGATTATAAAAATGCCAAAGACAAATTTAATAAGTTCCTCTCTATGAGCATGGTAAACAATGGACAGACCGCTTTGGCGCGCAAAAGTATTGCCAGTTGCGATTACGCGGAGGCAGGCATGAAAAACCCTGTGGAGTTCAAACCTTATGAGGTTGATGCCATTATCAATGCCTTTAAATTGCAGTATTTTCCTGTGCTTTCTGCTGACCAGCAAATGATGATTTTTACGGCGCGCGTAGGCAATGACCTCAAAAGTGATGAAAATATGTATGTCAGCAAAAAAGATGGCGAAAAATGGGGAAAACCTGAGAATATCCAAGAATTGAATACTGAATTTAATGAGGGAACCTGTACAATTTCTGCTGATGGTAAAGTATTGATTTTCACTGTTTGTGAGGGTTCTGAAAAGCGAAAAGTCATAGGCAGTTGCGACCTTTTTGTGAGCTATAATGTGGGCGGAAAGTGGCAAGAACCACAAAATATGGGTGCAAATGTGAACTCTCGCTACTGGGATACGCAGCCTTCGCTAACGGCTGATGGCAGAACTTTGTATTTTATTTCTGAACGGGCTGGTGGAGTTGGAGGCTATGACATTTGGCGCACCAGACGCGACGATGAAGGCAAGTGGGGGCGTGCAGAAAACTTGCGCGGTGTCAATACACGCGCCAACGAACTTGCGCCTTTTATACACGTAAACGGAACGAGCTTGTTTTTTAGCTCGGACGGTTATCAAAACTACGGCGGTTATGACCTTTTTCGCGCCGAATTGAAAAATGGCAAGTGGACAAGTCCCTCCAATCTGGGCTATCCCGTTAATGACTACCGCAACCAGATGGGCTTGTTTATCACTGCTGATGGCAAAAATGGCTATTATTCACATGAGGAAACGCGAGGCAATACCATTTTATCAAGCAAAATTTACGCTTTCGAACTTCCAGAGGCGATGCGCCCCGCGATATCAAGCAATTACGTCAAGGGAACGGTATATGATGCCAAAACGAAGAAAAAGTTAGAGGCAAAAATAGACCTTTATAATCTGGCAAATGACAGCATAGAATCTACAGTCAAATCTGATGCACAAAATGGAGATTACCTGATAGTGCTGAATGAAGGCTCAGAATATGCCTTGTACGTGAGTAAGGAAGGGTATTTATTCAAAAGTTTGTCTTTTAATTATAGTGAAAAAGATGGGAAGGACGTAATTATAGACGTTTATTTAGAGCCAATCGTGGCGGGGTCAAAAATTACGCTAAATAATATCTTTTTTGAAACGGCAAAGTGGGACTTGCAAGATAAATCCAAGACAGAGCTTAATCGCATTTTGAATTTTATGAAAGAGAATCCAAGCATCAAAATAGAGATTGGCGGGCATACAGACGACGTAGGCTCTGACGTAGCTAATTTAGACCTTTCCAAGAAGCGCGCACAGTCTGTCGTAGATTTTCTTTCAAAAATGGGGCTTCCCCCCACTCGTTTGTTATCAAAGGGTTACGGAGAAACTCAGCCCCTGAACCCCAATACTTCTGATGAAAATAGGGCGATGAACAGGCGAATAGAGTTTAAGATACTTTGAGTGATTATTTTTCAAACCGCAGCCATCGGGCATGATGACCTTGTAAATAAATAGGTGCGCCTAAGTTTAGCTTTTCTCCTGAGATTGCATCAATAACGTACTTGTATTGCTGTTTTTTAGTATCTAAATAGACAGTTTTTGTTGCACCATCATTGATGAAAAAGTAGTAGTCAGCAGTAGGGGCTGCCAGCCTGTACACTACCGCACCTTCACAAGCATATGGAGAAGAATAATTGCCAAGGGTGTATTTCAAGAGCATTTGTTCTTTGGCTGAGTTTTCTTTTTTGTGGCACGCAAGCGAGGCTTCGTAACCCAAAATCACCGCAGAGCCTTTTCCAAATTTATTTTCTGTAATTGCTGGTCTGTTGCTGGCATTGTAAGTAGCAAATACTTGAGCAGTGGTAGGTGTCAAATCGCAAATATGCCCTGTAACCTCTTCATTTTCTATGCTAAATTTGCGGTTATTTCCTGCAAACTGATAATTGTCTAAGGTTGCGCCAAAAACTTTCTCGAACCAAGACCCCTTCCCTGAATGTGTTGCCCTTGCATACTCATCAAACCAGAAAGAAGGCATATCTATCACCAATCTGCCGCCCTGCGCTACATAGTTTTCTATAATTGGCATCAAATCTTGGTTCAATGCTAACTGAGCAGGAAGGTAAATAATTTTATAGCGCATAGCAAGTCCGTTCCGAAGGTCATTGGCGGTTACGTATTCAAAAGGGATATTGGCATTCTGTAAGGCTCTACTCACACCTATCCTTGCCTGAATTGGTTTGAATAACAATTCGCGCATGGCATTGGTGGAAACACTTGCCCAAATTGCGTCATTGTCCCAATTCCAAAGCACCCCAACCATGGGTTCTTTATGAGTTTGCCAAATTTCGTCGCGGTATTTTTCCATTGCTTTCCCCAGTTTCCCTATTTCTATTGCTCGGTCAGTAAGCCCTCCGTTGCGGTCAAGCAAGCTATATTCGCTTGTTTCGCCCCCCGCAGGTCGACCTGTCCAGCACCATATACCAAAGCCCTTGAACCCCGCCGCCATCTGGCTAAGGTAAAGCTGATTAAGCGTACCAGCATCTACATAAAATCCATTGTCTATTGCTTGCGACTCCCCACTTAGCTGTTGAGGCCCCCCTGACGACTCCCAGCCACCTACCCAGCCACCTTTAAAAAAATCGTGCATGAGTGCTGCTTGCTGGTACATTGGCAATACAATTTCGTGATTGGTTTGCTCAAAATGCCAAACGAAGTGTTGTGATGGATAGAAAGAACCATACGCTTTTATTACTTCTGCTATTCCTTCCATATCCACCCCCATATAGGCGGCAGGCAAGAACAAACTCATTTCCCCACCCCCGCGATAAGGTGCTTCCTTATCAATTGTATGAATAAAAAAATCTGCGCTCTCCTTAATGCGTCCAAGCCCATGCTCTACCTTAAAACGCATTATATCACGTACTTTTCTATACTCTCTGTTGGAAATTTTGCGCCAATTTGCTTTAAAATCCTCCCACGACGCAAACCCACCCTTGGGCGATACAGAAAGTTCTGGTACATTTTGATTATATGCCTCGTTAAGGTTTTCAATACTTTGGTATGTTTTCTTACACCACGCCAGGTACAGTTCTTCGCCTTTGGGAGAAAGTTCTAAGCCTCTGCCCCCTACTTCGGGGTCATAAGAAACACTGGTAGAACGAATACTTCTGCCCTCATTTTGCTTGGCATACGCCCCCATTTTCTCAATGCGTTTTTTTAATACCTCTTTTTGGTATGCAACCATTTTGGGGTGCTTCCGAATCACTGGCATAGCTGTATTTGTAGGAATGGCTAATTTGGTGAGTAAGCTATCAGTAATATTTTCCCATCCACCGTCTCCATACCAATACGGCACTATTCCCTCGTCCAGGGCAATCAGTGCAATGCGCTCCTCTGTCCAGTCAGGGCGAGCCAAAATTTGTTTTAAGGCAGTAAACCCTAACTGCTTCATCAGTTTAAAATGTTGGCGTATTTCTTTTTCCCCCTCGCCTGGTTGTTGCACATAGACTACACCAGCAGGCACAGGGGCAAGCCTACGAAATTTTTGCTGAACGGGCGAATCGTGTTGCTTTTGGTACAAGCCAAGCATAAATTCATCTTTCTGTGCATATGCAACTCTATGTAAAACAAAGAGATACAAAATAATAAAGCCTAATTGTAAAGATATATAGTTTTTCATTCGTTTAAAAATTTATTGCTACTAATTAAAGTTAGCTTTTTGGTAAGCAGAAGACTTAAAACTACATTCCCTTTATAATTTTCATTGTTTCTATGCTTACGGTGCATACTTTTTTGAGCAGTTCTATGACTTCTTCCTTATAATCTACAAACTGATAATCGTCAAACTGCTCAATGGATTGGTCTGTTGGCTTATTTTCCTTGTATTGGTCGAGTATCCACTCTAAGGCACTTCGACTCCCAAGCATATACTCCCATGCTTCTGTTGGCACATTACCCAACAAACAATTATCTGTCAGCACGATTTCTCCTTTTTCTTTGTCTGCTTTTAAAACTACTTTCTCCTTTTTGCCTTCGGGCATTGATTCACTTACTACTAATGGGTAATTGCTCACATTTTCATATCCTAAGTGCAAGTCCATCAATGCTTTACCCCAGCCCACCCACTTCCAAAAGTCGTCGTAAAGCGGTATGCGTGGAAAATCTCTTTTGAGGTTCTGCTCATATTTTTGGCGGTAAGCAGGGTA
>JAAFJS010000242.1 GCA_013298985.1 Cytophagales bacterium | reverse complement strand
GCATTTTCTGGGCAATAGAAGCGATTGCACTGATTTTCTGTGGCTTTAATTTTGGGCTTTCGGGCGTGCGTAAAGAAGGTTATTTGGTTTTATTCATTGCTTTTGCCCAAATTTTCATCTCTTTTGGTGAAATTATAGATAACTGGGGCGTGCGACTCTGGACGGACGGGTTTATTAATTTGCTTTCCTTGGGCGCAATTTTGGGCGTACTGAAACTAATGTTTAATCGTTACGTAACTCCGCCAACAGTTGCAAACTTTGGCGGCAGTTTATCAACCTCTGAATCAGAAGCTGATGATTTTGGTGGCAGTTTATCAATAGAAAAAAATATAACCCATTGGCTTTCAGAGGCTTTGCCTATCTGGTTGGGCTTTGCAATCTGGATTCCTTGCTTTTTCCAATTCAGGGAACTGACTTTTAATTTCGCAATTTTGGGCTTGTACGGATTTACTTGGTGGGGGCTGAAAAACAAATTAGCGGTTACAGAATGGTTTGGCATTTTGCATATTGGGCTGCTGGTTTTGGGCATACGCGAATCTATTTTATTGGTCAATTCCACCATTTTCCCTATGCAAACGCTATTAGGCAAGGGTGCTATCATAGAGGTTTTCCTGAGTTTGTGGATTTTGCAGTTTTTTTATGAAAAAACAGCCCCAGAAAGCGAAAATATATGGTTAATGAAGTTTTTACGTGAAATTTTCTACTTGCTTTTGCCACTTTTGCATCTTTCCTACATCAATCGGGTGTATCCTGAATATTTGCCTGTGGCGATTTGGGGTTCGGTATTGTATGGTTTTGTCTTGAATGAATTTGTGAAAAGAATTGCCTTACTCGTTGAAATTCATTTTGTTACGCTTTTGGGAACGTTACTTTTGTTTACCTCGCTTGGGAGCTTGCAAATTGGATATTTGAGTGCGCTGAGTGGAATAGCGGTTTTGTTTGGCATTTTATTCTTCAAAAAAGGTTTCCGCATAGAAATTGCCAAAACTTCGGAATATCGCTTGCTTTTCACGTACAGTTTTTACTTTTTGGGCTTGTGTTTGTGGCTTTATTACACCGTTTTGACGAGTAGCAACTTCGTCGTAGTGCCAGATGTCGCGGGAATGTGCTTTGTAGCAAGTTTTTACTTTTTACTTTTGACTTATTTCAAAGACAAAATTGCGCCCTTGCATTCCAACTACCTTTTTGCGTATCGCTTAGGTATGATTTTGGGAATATTCGGTTTAGTGATTGCGTTCATGGACAAGGTGTTAGCGCAGGATTTGTATAGCTCGGACTTCGAGAACATCAGCTTTGTTTTGATGCTTGGCATGGTGGTTTTGTTTAATGTGTTGGTCTATCAAAAAGAAACGCGTTATCCTTCAAAAAATGTGTTTTCATGGACGTTGGACTTGTTTTTTGCTCATATTTTCATTGCCTTGGCGTATTCGAGCCTGATTAGTTATTTCACCCCCAACTGGACGGGTGTTTGGCTGACAGTGGTATTGATTTTCCATGCGATAGTTTTGCTATTCAACTCCAATTCAACTACTTACAAGTCCCTGTTGCGCTTATCACTTGGGTATTTTGCGGTAGCTTTTGCCAAACTTTTCTGGAAAGACATGGCAGGCTTCGAAACGGTGCAGAAAGTGGTCGTTTTTATGGTGATAGGTGTATTGATGCTTGTAGGGTCGTATTTGTTTACGCGGTTTAGGGAGAAAAAATAGTTTTTTTGCTAAAAAAGCATCTCTTTTTTGCCAAGAAGAGATGCTTTTTCATTTCTTCACTCTACCTTTGTATGAACATCAATAAAACCTAAATTTTAAACTACAATGAAAAAATACTTTTTGATTGCTTTGGGATTGAGTATTGTTTTTCTCCTCTCCAACTGTGCTTCCACTTACAAGCCATTAAACCCTGATAGACAGTATTACTCCAACAAATCTGTGAATAGCGAGATAGAATTTTATTACAAATACAGTGTGTTAAGAGAACAGAAGAATAAAAAATACACCAAGAAAGAAGATAAAAAAGCAATTCATGTTGTTGCTATCAAAATCAAAAACAATTCTTCTCAGGTAATTACATTAGGAGAAAATGCTAAAATTTATGCAGGTGAGGACAGTGAGCTTGCACTGATAGACCCTAACGTAGTCTATACAGAACTCAAGCAAGGAGTTGGCATATATGCACTTTATCTGCTCCTATTACCAACACAAGTCAATTTTTCTCGTTCTACCACAAATTCTTTTGGGTCTGGTGTGCAGCAAAGTAATACCAGTTCTTTTCCTTTGGGCATAATTTTGGGACCTGGACTGGCGTTAGGCAATGGATTTGTGGCATATTCGGCGAACCAAAAATTTAAAAATGAATTGCTAACCTTTAATCTGATAGGAAAAAAAATCCAACCCAAAGAAACAGTGTATGGGTTGATAGGTATTCGCGATACGCAATATAGTCCCTTGATTTTGAAAGTGGATTGATTGGAATTTTCTAAAAAAATGAAGCATTATTTAGGTATATTTGTAGTTGAAAGTCTTACATAAACACCATTTTTTATGATTGGTAACTTAGATAATGAGGTTATTTTTAAAAAAGCCTTTACAGATAAAATTGTTTTTAAGGCTTTTGTGCGCGATATTTTGGGCTTTGAAGTTGAGATTGACAAAATAGAAACAGAAAAGAAATTTAGCCCACCCATTGGCTATATAGACTTTGACAGCGTCCACTGTGGATTAGACATTTTTGCTGAAAGTATTGACAAAAGGATAGTGATAGAGATTCAAAGAATTGAGTATGACACTCATTTTGACAGGTTTTTGCATTATTGTTTTAATGTTGATAGCAGAACAGCAGAAAACAGCCAAAGCCTATAATATAGACCAAACTGTTTATGTAATAGTGGTGCTGATTGCGCCCTATACTAAATGGGAAGGCTATTCTTGATGAAGTTTTATTGGTAAAACTTAATCCACAGACTATCAAAGGAGAAATAAGAGATTTGTATGCACATCAATTTGTATGCTTGAATCCTAATCATGCTGACAAAAATACGCCCCAGCGCATAAGGGATTGGTTAGATTTGATTTATCAGTCTATTCATAGCCCAGAAAGGACTGTTTTAAATACTGAAAATGACGGAATTAGAAAAGTGATAGAACTGATTAGCTTTGAAAATCTCACACCACAACTATGGTTATGATGGTTATTTGGCGGGTGATTGGATTCGCGGGATTGACTACCTCCGCACGCACCCGCGAGCTTAGAGCGCACACTCAATACGGATATAGATTTCAAAAACTTAGACATCAAAGTTACCGCGGGGATTCAGGACTATACCGCCCACGCGCTGATGGCGGCGAACCCAAAGTCGAGTATTGGGATACGGTACAACACCTGATTCGCAAAAAGGTCAAAGAAAGTGATGGCAGCGCGCTCGCAGCACAGGCTGACAAGCAAGAACCTTTGGCAGGCTTGCTCTGTATGCCCGACCCCAAGGTGTCCAGTCGTACACTGGCGGCGCAGTATTACCGCGAACTTCGCGGGTGTGGGCGAATGGACGACTACCTGCCCAATACCGTTTTTAACATGACGGGAAGCGCGTTTAATGTGCCTTTGATGCCTTTCGGACCCTACGTAATTGCAGGTTTTTATTACAGCGTCAAGTACCTAAACCTCAAAGACCAGATGGTGATGGGCTATGACCAAGTGCAGACCAACCGCATAGTCCAAAAAATCTATAATGACCCCATCATGAACCTCATCACTAAAAAATTTGAGGTTTAACATACTGATTTTCAAACTATTGGAATAACTCTTATTGTTTATCTTAGAAAGCGATATAGTAAGCCGTATTTCCCTTGACCATTAATTTCTCTGCACCTGCCGCTATTTTCTCTTGTGATGCACTGTCTAATTCTTGGATAATCGTACCTGCTACATTGCTTACAATGATTTTCTCGATTTTGTGTTGTACCAAGTTCATCGGATTTCCGTATTTTTTGGCATAGTAAGCGTCCATTTCTGTGATAAAACTTACTTCTTCTTGGCTATAAGCTACTTTTTCTTTGCGTTGCTTTTCGTCATTTTTCAGGGAATCTTTTTTAGGATTATCTGATGCTATTGCATTAAAAAAGGTAGCACTCATCAAAAGAAAAGAAAGAACAGAAGCGAAAAATATTTTTGAAGTTTTCATTTTTTTTAAAATTTAAGTTTTTATATAAATTGTTTATTTTTTAATTTAATTAATTTGATACATGAATCTATTATACCAAGCACGTGCCAAGATTTATAAACCACTGTTAATCAAATTTTTACAACTATTTTTGAAAAACTAAACTCAAAAAAAGTGTGCGAAAACAAGCAATAAGTGTGCGGTATTGGACAAGTATTGGTGAGAAATTGAAATGTAGGGAATAACTGCTCGACTCACAGGGCGAATCAGCAGAAGGAAAACCGATAAAAACTACTTTTGCAAGAAGCTGAGGAAGTCCTACTTAAATTTTAGCTTGAAAAAAAGCAAAATTCCTGCAAGAATGAGTGTAAAAACATTGGTCAAAATAATTGGTAAGTCATTGGAAATCACGCCATAAACCAGCCATAACGCCACGCCCACAAAGAATAAAGAAAAGGTACTCAGCGACAAATCCTTGGCAGAACGCATTTTCCAAGTTTTGATGACTTGGGGCAAAAATGCAATGGTAGTAAGCAAGCCTGCGGTCAAACCTATTAACTGTGTCATTTTGATTTTGTGTTTAAATGTAAAAATTTGAGTTGCAAAATTACTGAAACAAACGTAGATTCACAAGTTGTAAAATGATATTTGAGCTAAATTTTCTCCCACCTGTATCTTTCTTTTTCCCTTTTGCATTATGATTTCAAAAACAAGTTTGTCAAATCTTTAACATTTTACGACCATGCAAAAATTGAAAAGAAGTACCAACTCAAAGCAAGAAATTCCCACTTCTTCGCTTCCTGACATTATTTTTATGCTGTTGTTCTTTTTTATGGTAACGACGGTACTGCGCGAAACGGACATTTTGGTTGAGAACAAACTCCCAAAAGCTACTCAACTGCAAAAGCTGGAAAAAAGTTCGCTGGTGAGCTATGTCTATATCGGGAAGCCCAAGCAAACGAGCAAATATGGAACAGAGCCAAGGATTCAGGCAAATGATGTGCTGGTGCAGCCACAGCAGATTCCACAGTTTATTGCTGTCGAAAAAGATAAAATAGACGAGGTCGAGCGCGACAAATTGACTGTTTCCCTGCGCGTGGACGAGCAAAGCAAAATGGGGCTGGTGAGTGATGTAAAGCAGGAGCTTCGCAGGGCTAATGCGCTCAAAATCAATTACTCCTCACTGAGTAAATAGTAAATTTCTTACAAAAAAACACAGAGGTCAAGCTCTATTGGGCTTTGACCTCTGTAAAATAATCATTTTTTTGCTTGGTAAACGCTGCGCCTATTCATGCAGAAATACATACAGCCACTGCCCAAAGGCGTAACCTCCATTGAAAATCTTGATGATGCACGCAACAATAAAAACGGGCAACAAAATTTTAAAGAAATTGGATTCGAGAAATTCTTGCTTTGTCATGTGTTTTAAAAAATTTAAAGTTTAAGTTTTTATTTAACGTAAGTAATTATTATTTAATTTGACGATGAAAAAAGCTATAAGGCTACATAAATCATTTTTTTCTTTTCACTGGTGAATAGCGTCATTTTTTTGTCGCTGATGTCAAGGATTTCACTGGTGCTTTCCATGCCGTTTATATCTTTGCGGATAAGCTGTTTGTTGTCCTCAGACAGCTTCCAAGTGCCTGACTGCGAAGCGTTTGGAATGTCTATGAAAAAGGTATAATCCTCTTTGAACTCGGTTGTAATCGCGCCTACCATCTGTACCAGCATCTCTTTCTGTGCCTCAAACATTTTGGCTTGCTCGGCGTTTTGTTTTCTCACATTTTCGATAATATCCTCGACCATCTGAGGAACGGTGCTTGCTTCTGGTTTCCACTTGCGAATCAGCAGTTTAGCTACTTCGCTACTTGGATTATTTTGAACAGTATTTACTTTGGTTTCTGCTTTATTTTCAATCGGTTTGACGGAGTAACCTTGCTTTCTGAGCAGCGCAATCACTCCCGTCTGCCCGCCCAAATGCGCCGCACCTACGGCAAAAAAAGTAGGTTTTTCCTTGCTCATTTTCTCCATCAATGGAATCCACAAGCGATTACGGTCTTCGAGCATTACCTTTTCCATGCCTTTCATGTCCTTGCTAAAATAGTCGATAGAAATTTGGTACATTTTTTCCACTGCTTGGGTTTTGTAGAGGTTAAGCATCTCGCGAATTACTTTTCTGCCTTTGGCATAGTCAGTAACACTCTCTACAAGCGATTTTGCTTGCTCATCTACCGACATAAAATCGAGTGCTTTCATTTGCTCTTGTATCGTTTCCAAGCCCAAAACCTCTAATTTTTGGCTTTGTGCCAAGTTCATCAGCGTAATTTCCCAAGAGGCAGTTTGGCAGCCCAAATACTTAGGATAGAGCAAGGTAGAGAGCATAAAAGGCTTCATACCCGCAAGGTTATCGATGGGCATATTCAGGCTATCCTTAAAAAACTGTCCCACGCGGGCATATTCTTTTTCATTAAGGTAGTTTTTCAGGGTTTTTCCACCTGTCAGCATCATGATTTTTTGCATTTCCGACATCATATTGGGGTCGTCCATGTCCAGTTCCAGCACCAGTTGCTCGGAAGATTTGAGCCTACTTTTGATGGCTTCGGTCATTATCAAATCCTGCGGGCAGAGGATATGAAAAGTGCCAAAAAGATAAGACGCTTGCTTCAAATCCTTGCCTGTAATTTCCCAAAGAAGGGATTGTGGGGCATCTTGCGCCTTTACAATTTGCTTTTCGATAAAAAAGCTAACAAAGAATAACGCCAAAAAAACAAGTATTTTTTTTTCTACTGATTTCATAATTAATTGAGATTTTTTTTATAGTTTTTGTGATTGATTCACACTACAAATAACGAGGTTTGTAAGCAAATCATTGATGAAAAAAAACCTAAACAAAACTTAAAGAAAACTTAAAATTTTTCCAAATCGCTTTTTGTTTTTGTCTTATTTTTAACTTTGATATATGAAATTATCCGTATATATTATTTTGCTTGTGCTGATGAGCTTTCCTGCGGGCTTGATATTGGGCTTGGAAGTTGCCAATATGGAACGCAAATATGACAGCACAAAGGAAAAATTTGCCAGTGAAGTAGAAATATCCGTAGCAAAAACTATCAAAGCCTATGCTCTCTGGGTCAGTTACGCCTCTAATCATTCAAAAAATAAGTTGTTCTTTCCAAATAATCCACAAGATAATATAAACACCTCTCAGCTTTTTTTGATAGATTCCCTGCTCAAAAACGAATTGGCGGCGCGGCAAATAAAAACAGAGGTACAGATTGCCTTTTATGATTCCAAACACGAAAAATACAGTTTTTTACCTCAAAAAGCAGATAAAAGCATTTACGATAATACAAAATACAAATTTTTATTTACTAAGACAGAAGAATTGCGTTTGCACTTTCCCAAAGAAAATAAAGCAATTTGGGATTCTCTTTGGGTGCGTCTTGCCGCCTCATTTTTTCTAATTTTAATTTCGCTATTTTGCTATGGATTTGCGGCGCAGATGCTCACTAAGCAGCGAAAGTTAGACGAAATGAAGAATAATTTTATCAATAACGTGAGCCATGAACTCAAAACGCCTATCGCTACCATCACTTTTGCCGTTGCAAACATCGAGAACGAGCAGGTTTTGCAGAATCCCGAAGCTATAAAGCAGTTTACCAAAGTTATCAGAGAGGAAAACAAACGCCTAAATGCCCAAGTAGAAAAGGTTTTGCAGGCGGCAATCATAGACCAAAAAGAATTAGCACTAAAAAGAGAAAACGTAGATTTACACTTGCTCATCAATCAGTTAGCGGACGCTTATGACCTCAAAATCATAACCCAAGCAAAGATAACGCGACAACTCAACGCGACAAAAACAGTCCTTTTAGGAGATAGTTTTCACCTTTCTAATGCTATTTCTAATCTGCTGGACAATGCTATTAAATATTCCCCAGAAGTGGTAAACATTAGTATTTCTACGGAAAACAATGATAAATACCTAAAAATTAGCATAGAAGACCGCGGGCTGGGCATTAAAAAGGAGCAGCAAAAAATGATTTTTCAAAAGTTTTATCGCGTGCCTACGGGCAACATTCACAATGTCAAAGGCTTTGGGCTGGGGCTAAGTTATGTCAAAGAAATTATAGAAAAACACAAAGGGCAGATTTTGGTAGAAAGCAAAGTAGGCAAAGGAAGCACTTTTGTAGTGGAACTGCCTTTATGAGTTGTTTTAAGCATTTAAAAAGATTGTTTTTACTATTAAGGAATAGCTCTAATACTCTATTTTACACCTAAAAGGTTATAATTAGAGCCTTTTTACTCAAAATTATACCCTTTTATATTTAATGTTGAACCTTTTTACTCAAAATTATAACCTTTTTACTTAAACGTTGAACCTTTTTACTTAAATTTTGAACATTAAACATTCAACGTTGAACCTTGTAAAATAAAAAAGCCCCGTTAGGGGCAACCGTTTTGTAAAAAAAATGATAAGCAAACATCACGAATCTCCGTAAAGGCGGTACGTATTTATTTACGATTAGTTATTTTCTTTACTGGTTTTGTTCTTTTCAAACCGCTTGCTTAAATCATCATAAATAGCTTTGGCGTTAGGCACATTCATTTTTGCGGCTTGCTTTACGTTATTGTAATAAGCCAAAGAAGCAATATACGCCTCACTTCCAGAGAGCATCGTAGTATCGTTGAGGTTGTCGCAGAGTTGGTCAGCCATTTTCAGAATAGGGCTAAGGTCTGCTACTGCATCAAGGTCTATTTTCATTTCTGGAACATTCATATACATGGGCGCAAACTCTGGGTTAATAGTTGCATATTCCATGATTTTTTCTACAAAAGGGAGTGTCTTATCACTCATTTTGGGAATC
>JAAFJS010000241.1 GCA_013298985.1 Cytophagales bacterium | reverse complement strand
TTTTTCATAGCAAGGCTTATTGGTCTTTTTGACCAGCAAGCGCGCAAAACAACCCACTCTCTACTTTAATGTGGTAGCAAATTAACAGAGGGAGTATGTTTTCGTTTATTCTTGATTAATATTCTAAAATACGGACACTGCCCATTTATTGATAAATCTTTTTCATCATTCCCTTTTCTGAACTTAATTATTTCAAATTGGTCAGGATTTAATTTATGTAAAAATGTTATTGGTACACCCATGAATCCCTCGAAATCTAATGGAATATCTTGTGTTTTATTGACATTAATTCCATCATAATTGTCATATTTTGGATATTCAACTTCGTTTCCAAAATATTTTTTTGTAAGTGCAATATCTTCGTGTCGTTTAGAAGTATCCAAGTTAGTTAACCATAGACAATTATTTGGTGATACTATTCTGTTTCCTAAACTATCAATCCGAGCCTCTGTTCCATAAAGTTCATAATGTTCGGGAACAATGAAACCAGAAATACCTCTACCAAGATTTATTCCTAACCACACCTTATTTTCTTTAATTAGTTTGAAAATTTCTTTGTAGGTTATTGCATTAATATTTCCAATTATCAAAAACTTTTTATCGTATTTAACTACTTGAGCTATATGCTCTCTAAATAATGAAAATGGTGGGTTAGTAACAACAATATCGGACTGCTTTAATAATTCAATACTTTCTGAACTACGAAAATCCCCATCTCCATCAAAGTAAATAATGTCAGATGAGCTTGGTTTGTTTTTTTCACCCTCTTTACCTGTATATTCAAAGAAAAAACCATTTTCATCTTCTTTCGTATTAAATAAATCTCTTACTTGTTCTCTATAACAAGAAGCTATTAATTTTTTAAGACCTAATTCTTTGAAGTTTGAGGCAAAATAATTAAAAAAGTTACTAATTCGGGGGTCATCGCAATTGCAATAAACTACTTTATTTTTAAAATGACTTTTATAATGTTGCAATTCACTTTCTATATCTGAAAGTTGTGTATAAAACTCGTCGCTTTTTGATTTTTTAGCGTTTTGTAATAATTCATTTGTTGCATTTCTTGCCATTTTCAACCTTGTATTTATTTAATTTATCTTTTGTTTTGGGTAATCTGATTAAATATTTCACTGCCTAATATTTGAAGAGAGGTTTTAGAAATTTCAAGCATAACATCAAACATTTTTTTGACATCCCATTTTTCTCCATTCCCTTGTGTGTATATAGAAGTTGCTTGAAGCATAATTGTTTTATCTTTATGCTTGACAAACTTATTTTTGCACAAATTGGTATTAATTGGCATTCCATAATTTGCAGAGGTCAATCTATCCAGTCTATTTAACATTCCTGAATTGTATTCAAGTGTTACAACCCTTCCATCTGGTCTTTTAATGGAAATAGTTTCTGTTAAAAAATTTGAGCCTTCAAGAAATAATACATAAGGGAAATGAGATTCTGATAACATAAAATTGGCGATTTCAGATATGTTTTTATGCGACCTTTCTATTGCATTACCCGCAGCCATCAAGTCTTGATTGTTATTCTTACCTACGAGTTCACCCTTTTTGATATTTTCAATGTCTTTTCCTTGATGTTTAGCTTCCGATACTAAAACTACTCTCCAATTTTCGTTATCGTCTTTTACTTCTATTATACCACCATCAGGAATAATACTTGAATTTGAAACAAAAAGGGTTTGACCTAATTCTGTGTCAATTTTCTTTAACGCTTCGTTTATTTCTTCTTTTTTTATACTTGTTTTGTATTGAAAAGATAATTGAGGAAAGTCCTTTTCAAGTTGTTCAATAATAAAATGTGAAATTTCTCCAACCGTTATGTCGTGTAATTTTGCTTCATCTCCAAATATACCAACTACACCTTTAGACTCTTTATGTTGATTCGTTAATCTTTTTGATTGATTATTTTTAGCCATATTTCTTTTATCATTATGTTTTTTTAATGCAAAAATATAAACTTTATTTTATTGCAAAGCACACAAGACAATTTCTTCAAATCTGTCCTGCTGGGCGGGATTTGCAATCTCGCCCTTATGCGCTTTGGGTTTGTAACCCAAGTTCAATATGCCATTGTTTGTGTCCCCACAAACCACTTTCCCTCGCAAATTAGCGAATATTCCTGCAAATTGCTCAAAAACAAAGAGAGCAAGAACCTAATATATTCATAGCAATCAAAACGAGTTTATCTTTTTTTGACCCATACGCATTTGACTTTCAAACAAATCCATATTTTTGGGGGTTATCAAAATACGTTAGACTTCTTACGAAAGTATCCTCTTTCTCCCTCTCAGAAGGAGAGGGGCTGGGGTGAGGCTATTAAAACACTTTTGCAAGAAGTCATTTTATTTTCTATCAATCATAAAAAAATGTCTAAAAAAGCAATCGTTATAGGCGCAGGGTTTGCAGGTATTTCTACCGCCACTCATTTGGCGCACGCAGGTTATAAAGTTACTGTCTTGGAAAAGAACGAGATAGCAGGCGGCAGGGCGCGAGTTTTTGAGGCGGCAGGTTTTACTTTTGATATGGGACCGAGCTGGTACTGGATGCCTGATGTATTCGAAACTTATTTTGCTAAGTTTGGGAAAAAGCCCTCAGATTACTACGAATTGGTGCGCCTAAGTCCTTCATATAGAGTCGTTTTTGGTGAAAATGATGCCTTAGACATTCCTGCGGACATGACCGAGTTTAAGGCAATGCTCGAATCGCTGGAGAAAGGAAGCGCGGCGCAGTTGGACAAGTTTTTGGCGCAGGCGGCATACAAATACGAGGTCGGCATCAAAGACTTGGTTTACAAACCCAGTCGTTCCATTTTTGAGTTTGCAGATATGCGCTTGTTGCTTGCGCTGTTCCGCATGGACGTTTTTACTTCGATTCACAAGCACATCAGGCGTTTTTTCCGACACCCCAAAATCATTCAGCTAATGGAATTTCCGATTCTATTTTTGGGCGCACTCCCCGAAAATACGCCTGCGCTTTACAGCCTGATGAACTACGCAGACATTAGCTTGGGAACTTGGTATCCGAAGGGCGGTATGTATAAAGTGATAGAGGGCATGGTGAAGTTGGCAGAAGAAAAAGGCGTAAAATTCCTTTACAATCAAGAAGTAAAATCAATAGAAGTAGTTGATAATCAGGCAAAAAAGGTCATTACACAGCAAGGAGAATTTAGCGCAAATGTCATCATTGCAGGGGCAGATTATCACCATGTAGAAACCAAATTGCTTGCGCCTGCCTTTCGTTCTTACAGCGAAAGTTATTGGGATTCTCGCACTCTTGCGCCTTCCTGCCTCATTTTTTATCTTGGTCTGAACAAGAAATTAGCAAATTCCTTGCATCATACCTTGTTTTTTGATGTAGATTTTATGAAACACGCCACCCAAATCTATACCAATCCGCAGTGGCCTTCTGAGCCACTTTTCTATGTTTCTGTTCCCTCCAAAACGGACGACACCGTTGCGCCCGCAGATGGGGAAAACGTGTTTATCCTCATTCCTGTAGCCCATACGCTGGAAGACAATGAGGAAATCCGAGAAAAATATTATCAGATTGTCATGGATAGATTTGAAAAAATAACAGGACAAAATATCAGAGAATCAGTGATTTATAAGCGTTCGTACGCGCACAAAGACTTTATCAGTGATTACCACGCCTTCAAAGGAAATGCTTATGGATTGGCAAATACTTTATTACAAACCGCAATCCTGAAACCTGCCCTGAAAAGCAAAAAAGTACAAAATTTGTTCTATACAGGGCAGCTCACAGTGCCAGGTCCTGGTGTGCCACCTTCCCTGATTTCTGGTCAAGTGGTTGCCAAAGAAATTCTCAAAGAATTTGGAAAATGACATCATTTTTTTGTATTATACCAATAAGTAATTACACTTATTCAAGATTTTTTTAAAAATCCCGATTTTTGAAAAAAAAATGTATTGGAATTATACTAAAAATTATGATGTTTGCGTTACAAACGGTTTGGCTTGTCCAAAATCTCATGGCGTTTAATCTTGTAAAAACAGTAAATTTTAGTATTTTAAGTACCAATGACCGAAAAAGTAGAAAACGAAATATTATCCAATAATTTGTCAGCACAGGGCTTACTATCCAGCGATTTTGCAGGTTCGGAAGAGCTTTTGCAAGCTATTTTCGATAGTAGTTTTTATACCTTGGTCATTATGGACACTTCCCTGCGTATCCGCGCGCTCAACGAAAAAGCAGTGGAAACTCAGCATTATTATTTCAATAGAAAAATCAATATTGGCGATTATGTAGGCGATATTGTTTTTGAAGAAAATAAAGAACAGATAATCAGTCAGTTAAACGAAGTCCTGCAAGGCAGGGTAGTTCGCAGCGAAAGGCAAGTAACAGGAAAAATAGATAAAAAAACGTATTGGTTTGACATCACCATTTCACCCATTTATAATCGGAACAAGGCGGTGCTGGGCATTTGTTATGGGGCTATCAATATTTCTGACAGAAAGTTGGCAGAGGCAAAGGTAGAAGATATGCTTGCCCAAGAGCAAATGCTTACCGAAGAACTCAACTCCCAAAATGAAGAATTACAACAAAATTTAGAAGAACTCAACAGTACGCAAAAAGCACTTTTTGACTCTCAGCAAAGCCTCCAAGCCGTTTTTAATAGCAATCTTATTGGGATTATTGTCTATGATAAAGACCTCAAAATCACGAGGATAAACCGCAAAGCACTTGCTGATTCCTATAAAATTTCAGGAGTTCACCTCAAAGACAGAG
Source organism: Cytophagales bacterium (assembly GCA_013298985.1). GTDB lineage: Bacteria > Bacteroidota > Bacteroidia > Cytophagales > Thermoflexibacteraceae > Thermoflexibacter. Next base: position 4,260 of record JAAFJS010000241.1, on the reverse strand, counting down.
ATGATGTATTGCTGACGGTGAATGAAACAGAAAAAAAATATTTCTTAGAAGCCTCTGAGCAAGCCTTCAAAGGCAAAACCATTCGTTCTGAGCGCAGATTTACGGTCAGAAATCGTGAAGTTTGGATAGATGTGATTTATACGCCTATTTTTTCGCAAACCAATGAGGTAGAGTATGTTGTCTTTGGGGCTTTGGATATTTCCGAGCGCAAAAAGGCAGAAATGGAAGTGAGAAATACCAAAGAGCAACTCCAAAATATTTTTGATACGTTGGACGATATTTTTTGGTCGTATGACATCGCCAAAAAAAGATTGGTCTTGCTTTCCCCTGCTTTTGAGAAAATTTTGGGCTATGTGGTCAGTGATTTTATCAAGTACAATGGCTCTTTGCAGTCCATCGTACACTTAGAAGACCGCCCTATTTTTGAGTCAGCCATGCAACAGGCGATAGAGCAAGGCAAGGAATCTTATTTGGAATATCGCGTCTATACCATTGATAGTCAGGTCAAATGGGTGCAGTCCCACATCAAGCCCTATTTTGGTACTTCGCGAAAATATCCTATTCAGTTGGAAGGGATTACGATGGATATTACGGCGCGCAAGCAAGTCGAGCTTGCCCTCAAAGAGTCTGAGGCAAACCTTCGAGCCACCTTTAACAGCAGTCGCCAGATTTTTTATTTGATAGACAAAAATTATAAAATAGAGGGTTTCAATAAGTTAGCGGCGGAAAATGCCAAAGAAATCACAGGTATTCTCCTCAAACAAGGCGATTCGGTATTGGAACAAATGAATAGCTGGGGCTTTACAGAATTTGCGGAAAATTTTATCAAAGCTCTTGGTGGTGAGGTAGTTACCTACGAAAAACGCCTCAATGGGGTGCGAAAGGAGCAATGGTACGAAGTAACGTATTATCCTGTCAGAAATGATTATGGAGTGATTGACCGCGTCGTGTTCAATGCCCAAAGTATTGCTGCGCGCAAGGAGGCAGAAAAAGCACTGGTAGAAAGCGAACGCAATTTTAGGTCAGTGTTTGAGCAAGCGGCTGCAGGTATTTTTCAGTTAGATTTGGATAAAAATTTAATCCAAAGCAATGATACTTTTAGCGCAATGCTGGGCTATTCGATAGAAGAAATGCGTGAAAAAGGCTTGTGGGCTATCATTCAGCCCGATTATGCCACCGAAGCCGAACACGTTTTTGACCAAGTTTCTAAGGCAGAGTTAGAAAGTTTTAGGGCAGAAAGTCGTTATCTCCACAAAGACGGTCATGTGGTTTGGGTTTTGGTTACGATTTCTTTGGTCAGAGATATTAATGAAATCCCCAAATATATACTTGGTATCGTGCAGAATATCAGCGAGTTAAAGAAAACGCAAGAAGACCTCATTTTTAAGAAAAACGAATTAGATACTTTCCTTTATCGCACGCCTCACGACCTCCGAGGTCCCGTAGCTACGCTAAAAGGGCTAAACTCCATTGCCCAGATGGAAGCACAAGAGCCTACGATTGGCGCATATTTAAAAAACTTTGAACGTACTGTAAATCAATTAGATAATATCATTACTAACTTGATGGAGATTACCAAAATCAAGGAATCGGAGTTGTTAAAAGAAAAAATTGATTTTAATGCCTTGGTGAGTGATAGCTTGGCGGCGGTCAAAGAATTGCCAAAATTTGCACAAATAGATTTCAGAACGCAGGTCAAGGTGCAGCATGACGTATCGAGTGATGTAGGATTATTGCGAATTATTTTACAAAATTTGATAGAAAATGGGATTAATTATGCCCGCCACCGCGTAGATTCTTTTGTGGAAATTGTGATAGAAGAAACTGATTTTGGCAACGTAAAAATCATGGTGGCTGACAATGGTGAAGGCATACCTGAGCAATACCAAGGCAAAATTTTCAATATGTTTTTCAGGGGAACAGAAAGTTCAAAAGGTTCAGGATTAGGGCTTTATATTTTGAAAAATGCCTTAGAAAAATTAGGGGGTACTATCAATATAGAAAGCGAATACAATGTAGGAAGTAAGTTTACAGTGTTTTTGCCCAAATAAATCTCTGTCAAGGAATATTTACTAAGAATATTTCAAAAAATAAAAATTATTTATATCTTGCTGTTTAAAAAAGAGATGAAACAAGCAGAAATGATAGAGATTGGAAATTTGCCTACACAGCTCCCCCCCGAAAAATCATTGCTTTCCCTGCCCACAGCAGGTGAATTGAGTGCGTTGGAAAATGCTGAAAAAGAGAGAAAAGAGATACTAAGACGATACAGGCTTATCTTGCGCCACGCACGCGGACGACTCAAAGATGATGATGCCAAAAAGATAAAAAAAGCCTTTGAAATAGCCCTTGATGCCCATAAAGACGTGAGGCGCAAATCTGGCGAGCCATATATTTATCACCCCTTGGAGGTGGCGCGGATTGTGATTGATGAAATGGGCTTGGGGACGACCTCTATTGTGTGCGCGCTACTGCATGATGTGGTCGAAGATACGGAAATCGAACTCAAAGACATAGAAGGGCAGTTTGGTACAAAAATTTCTAAAATTATAGATGGACTGACCAAAATCAAAGATGCCTCAGACAAAAGCCTCTCGATGCAAGCAGAGAATTTCAAAAAAATGCTTTTGACCATTTCCGAAGACATCAGGGTGGTGTTTATCAAAATAGCTGACCGCCTGCACAATATGCGTACGCTGGAAAGTATGTCCAGAGATAAACAACTGAAAATCAAGTCAGAAACGGAATATGTCTATGCTCCTCTGGCGCACCGATTGGGACTTTATACGATTAAATCTGAATTAGAAGACCTCTGTTTGAAATTTTCTGATGGACATACTTACGAGGACATTGAGGAAAAAATCAAGAAAACCCAGCCCGCCCGCGACCGATTTATCAAGGAATTTAACAAACCAATAGAGGAGGCTCTCAAAAAACAAGGTTTCAATTTTGTACTCAAAAGCAGGCTCAAATCCATTTTTTCTATTTGGAATAAAATGCACAAACAAGGAGTTTCTTTTGACGAAATCTTTGATTTGTTTGCGATTCGAGTCATTGTAGATGTGCCACTGGAAGAAGAAAAAGCAGTTTGTTGGCGAATTTATTCCATCATTACGGATTTTTATCAGCCCAACCCTAATCGGCTTCGCGACTGGATAAGTTTCCCCAAATCAACGGGTTATGAATCTCTGCACGTTACGGTGATGAGCAATATTGGGCAGTGGGTAGAGGTGCAGATTCGCACCAAGCGCATGGACGAAATCGCAGAGATGGGCTTGGCGGCACACTGGAAATATAAGGAAAAAACGGGCGCAAATGCTCACGATTTTGCGATTGAAGAATGGCTCAGAAAGGTGCGCGAATCTCTGGAACAGCAAGACGTGGGCGCATTGGAGTTTTTGGACGAGTTTCGCCGCAACCTTTTTACAGAAGAAGTTTTTGTTTTTACGCCCAAAGGTGATTTGAAAACCTTACAAATGGGGGCAACCATCTTGGATTTTGCTTTCGAAATCCACACCGAAGTAGGCGCAAAATGTCTGGGCGCAAAGGTAAATCAAAAATTAGTTCCCCTCAATTACCGCCTCAAAAGTGGCGACCAAGTGGAAATCCTGACCTCCACCAAAATCAAGGCAAACGAGGACTGGCTCAAACTCGTCGTTACGACTAAGGCGCGCAACAAAATCAAGGAATACATCAAAGACGATAAAAAGGAAATCATCAAAGATGGCAAAGAAATCGTATTGCGGAAACTGAAACAAATGAAACTGACCCTCACGCACGAGGTGCTTGCCCAACTGCTCGATTATTTTAATTTCAAATCAGAGCCTGAACTTTTTTATGCCGTAGGCAAAGGCTCATTAGACCACACCTTAATCAAAAAATTCCAAGAAAAAGCAGCAGAAAAACAGGCAAAACTACAAGAAAATCCCACCACAGAAACACCAAAAATAGACAAAAAACCTCAGAAAAGAGAAATCAAAGAGATAGTGATTGGCGCGCAGAACGACCACATAGAATACTCATTATCACAGTGTTGTAACCCCATTCCTGGTGATGAAATTTTTGGGATAGTTACCGTTAGCAAGGGAATTAAGATTCACCGTACCAGTTGCCCTAATGCAGTGGACATCATGGCTTCGTTTGGCGACCGCATCATAAAGGCGCGCTGGGCAGACGACAAATCCCAAGTATTTGATGTTACCCTAAAAATTATTGGTACTGACCGAGTGGGTTTGGTCAGTGATGTTACGCGGGTGATTT
>JAAFJS010000240.1 GCA_013298985.1 Cytophagales bacterium | reverse complement strand
ATAAAAGTTCAATACTGCTGTTAAAAACAAACTCTTTTGCTAAATTAGCTTGCGATTCTTGAATAGAAACTCCATAAATCTTACAATAAGTGCTTGAAAATAAAACACTTAATTGATTAAACTTCGTGGTACTCAAACTGGTTGAAGCACGAAGTTCTTTGTCCGTCTTAATTTTAGAAAAGGATAAACCCATAAAAATATTTTTTTCAAATGTAAATACTAATTACTTGATAATCAAATACTTTCATATAACTTGCTGATTATCAAATATAAATAAGTCTAATTAAATTGGCTTGCATCGTGTCATTAAAACTACTTCTTTCACGCCCAAAAGGATTGTTAAATTCGTGGGAATTATTAAAACGGATTTGATGATTAAAAGAGTAAGCAATTAACACAAACAAATCCAAAGGGTTTTTATATTGGTTATAATGCTGACGAATTTTTTTGTAGCCTTCTTCATTTATCAAAGATAATTCAAACATATTAATTTGATTTTCAATGTGTTGCAAAATTTCATCTAAATTATTTTCTTGAAATGCTTGATACATTTCTATCAAAAATTTTAGATTATCATTACAAATTATTCTTTCTGCTTTCACATTCACACCCACATTGCAACCACCCGCAAACAAATCAACAAAAGTGCTTATTTCTTTGGGAAATAAGGGCAAAAGTTGGTTTAATAATTTAGACTTTCCGCCAATATAGTTTAGAGGTGATTTTACTGTTCGTAGGTTTTGTTTTTCTGCTAATGCTTGCATTTTTTTGTTTTTTTGCAAAAATAAGCGTTTTTCAAGACATAGCTTTATGCTATTTTGTCTTTTCTTAAAACGATATCCACCTATCAAACAAAACGCAACCCAAATCTCACTTACTCATCTGTTGAATCGCAAACATCAATATAAAATCGACCAACAAGCCAAAAATAATCCCAAACCCAAATCCATAATTAATCAACTGCGTGAAATATTTATCTGCAAAGCTATAAAACAAGCTTTCTATTTCTTTGGGCTGCATATTGGTAACTTCGGATTCTACAATTTTTTTCAAATCAATGCCATTCAAAAGTGCGTCTAAATTATTTTCCAGTGCTTTGAGGGCAGCTTCTGTTAATTGATTGATTAAGAAATCTTTAGTATCAGGGGCGATATTCCCTACCAAGTTTGCCAAATTTGCCTCTATCAAAGCCGAAAATTGAGTAGAAAAAAACGTTCGTGTTTCTTCTTTTGAAATTAATTCCTTGATTAACAAACTAATATCATCTTTTAAAAACTCAGGATTTAAAATTTTCCCAAACGATTTGTCTTTGACTTTTGCCAAGAAATCTGTTATCAAACTATTTTTGAATGTTTGAATTGCTGTGCTTTCCGAAATGAGTTTTGTCCAATTTTCTGCTACAGCCTCAAAGTCAGTTTCCGTAACCTCTGCAAACACCGCTTTGATTTCGGTTTGCTTCAACTGCTTTTCTATGATATTGGCGAATAGCGTAGAAGCGAGCTGGCTAATTTCCTTTGTTTTTTCCAAGCCTTTTGTCGACAAATGCGAACTCAATACTGTCAGTTCTCCATGTAATATTTTTCTCAAATCAGCTACCTCATTGATAGATAGGATTTTCAAAAAGACAGAAATTGGCAACTTAAAAATCTCCTCAATCAGCATATCCAACAGTCGCTGAATCGCGTCCAAAATTTCCTCTCGCTTCAAAAAATCTTCTACTATTTTTTTAAGATATTCATTATCAACATTTAACTTGAGTTGGGACATGGGGCTTTCACCTATCTGATGCACGCCCTCAGCCACCAATTCCTTCAAACTATTGCTCTCTTTTTTGAAGAAAAAAGGGATTCCTTCCTCTGCTAATTCTTTGACAGTTTCTTTGATAGGGTCTTTGTAAAGTGCTGCCGCTTTACTTTCCTTGTATGCCTTTTCATAGACCAAATCTGCCAAATCGTCCTTGTTTTGGTCGAGCCAATCCAATCCAAATTTTATCAGGTTATCTACCACATTATCAATGTTTTCCTGAATAATCCTGACCAAATTTCCCCCAAAAAGTTCGCTTATTTTCTTCTCAGGATTCAATTCCTCACTCAGGCGATTGTCTATAAATTTGAAAATTGCTTGCTTTATTTCATTGTCTATCAGCTTATGGCGAAGTGTATAGCTGATTTTTTCTTTCAATCCCTCTTTTTGTGTAGGATTGATGTAATAATTCAAGGTTTTTTCATTATAATAATCAAAAGGAATAATGTCTTTTTTGAAAACTTGCTCATTCAGCGTTTTTTCAAGATTTTCAAACAGACTAACTAATTGATTTTCAATAAACTCATTGATTGGTGGGTAAGTATTTTCTTTGACTTTGGGCGAAAGCAAGCTATCTAAGGTATTTGTATTTTTTGCTACTTTTTTTAGACTATCTCCCAAAAAGAGTTGTAACTGGGCTGTAAAGCGTTCACTTTCAGTATATTCTATCACTTGCTTTTCAACGAGTGTTACAAATTTGTCTGTTTGAGGAAAATCGTGTAAACTTTTATTTTTATTTTCATCAATTAACTGTGCTATTTGTTGGTTGAATGAAGTTTGGTTTTCCTTTAATGTTTCAAAAAGTGTAACTCCGCCTTTTTTACTCCAATTAGGGGCGTGTTTTTCTACCTGTTTCTGCAAAAACTCAAAATTATTTGCAACAAAAAAGGTAATGATTCTCTGACGTAAGTTTTCTTTGTTTTTGTGAAAAGTATCTGTTAGGTGCGTTTTGTTTAGCAGCCCATTTACCACAAACTTGCCCATATTTTGAGCAAAACGCGACTGATTTTTTGCCGCTACCCCAGGCGTGAAAGGCACAGGAATTTTAGTGAATGGGAAAAACTTTTGATAATAAGGTCGGAAAATCATTTTGAGGGCAAGCCAATTTGTGCCATAGCCTGTAATGCCATAAGCCAAAGAAGCGATGCCTAAACTGGTCAAATCCAGCAAGTTATCAGACGGCAGCGCGTACAAACCAGCACCCGCCAGCGCGCCCAAGAAAGCCCCAAAAATTGTGATGGGGGCGAGTTCTTTGCCCATAAACTTTTCTACCAAATCGCGCAGTTTGTCCGCGTCCATCTTGTGCATACTCGCGCTTACGGCAATTTCTACCTTACCTGTGAGCAAGGTGGGAAGGTTTTGCATTAGTGTATCTTGCAGAAAAACAGGTACTTGCTTGTTAAAACCTGTTTCATTAAACATACTGATAAAATCCTTTACTTCTCTCTTTTTGATTTTTTCAAACTGTGTATGTAGCAGATTATCAGTGGCTTGCTGAATAAATGGCGACCATTTTTCGGTCTGTGTGGGTGTAATGTAGTCAGCCCAAGTCTTGCCTTTGAGTTGCTTGTCTATCATCTCTTTGAAAAACTGCATCAGACTATCTTGTTTGCTGTGCAAAATTTCATGTAAGTTTTTACTAATAAAAGTATTTACTTTTTCAAAAGTTTCAAAAGGCAAAAACTGGCTTACTTTTTTGGTCAATATCTTGGTAAGCTCCTCTTCTAACTTTGCAACCAGCAGCTTGGTAAATTTTTCTTCGTAGAGAAATTCATTTTTTAACTGATTGTCTATGAGTTGTTTAATGGTCTTTTGTAAAAAATCTTCTACCTCTCCTGCGCTCACAAAGTCGCTGAGTGTCCTATCAAAAAAGACAGAAAGATTAAATAATTGAGGCTTATCCGTATTTTCCAGCAGAGGAGAAGGCGCAAGAGCCAAATTGATATTTTCAATCAAAAGACTTCCAATATCTACCTTTTGGAGGAAAGTTGGATTGCTTTTTAGCTGGGTGATGATGTTGCCTATTGTATTGCTTTTGAGGAAGTTAATGAGTTGCTCGGTAAGTCTGTCTGCGGTTTCTTCGGGATTTTGGCGGTGCTGGTCTATGATTTCTGTCATTTTCTTGACAATGCTCGTGTACTGGCTGATGCTCCCCACGAAAAGGCGCAAAATGAGGTCTTGGAAACGAGATTTGACATTGCTTTTGAAAGTGGCATCTATGAGCAGTTCCAGCTTGTCTTTGCGCTCTTCTAACCACGTTATCAGGCTTTTAAGTACGACGGGTAGCTTTACATGGAGAAAATTATCAAAGTTCTGTGCCAAGTCATCAGAGAGGAGTTCAAAAATGGTAGTTTTCTCATTTTCAAGGACTTTGACCAAAAAATCAGCAAAAGAAGTAATCATCTTCGTTCCTTCTGCTGAATTGACAATTTGCAGCAGGCGTGCATTGAGTTCTGTAGAGAGATTTTCGGTGCTGTCTTGCCCAAAAATATCGTGAAGTTTGCGCCCTACTATCTGCTCGCTTATATTTTTTATTAAGGTATTTAATTCTAATAACTCATTGATTTTGTGAATATTATTTGTGATAGGTTCATCAAAATCATTTTTTAAACTCTCATGTAAGTTTTTGAAGGAAAACAAAAAATTATCAATGATTTTTTGGCTAAAAGGAGCAGGAAGCAAATCTACTACTGTTTTGTGATTCAGGTCGCCATACGCGCTTTGTAGGGCTTGATGAAAAATGTGTTCGCCCCATGCTTGCCCTTCCGCCTTGGGAGAGTGCAAAGGATTTTCTTGTAAAACCGAATAAAGAGAATGTAGCGCAAAGTCAAGCTGTTGGTCTGATACTAAGGAAGTTACAGGCGTATGGGTAAAAATAAAATCCACCATGGGCAGGACTTTTTGAGTCTGCAACGGCTGTTTCAATGCTTCAAAACTCTCGTCTATTCCTTTGATTTGTCCAATGGTAAAGTTTTCAGGGAAAATCAGAAATAGCTGTTGGGTAAAGAAATCGGCACTGATTTGCTCAATCGCATTTGCCAAAAGTTCGGGCGAGTTGTTGATTTCTTTTTGTAAAGTGTGATGGTTAATTATCTCACGTTCAACGAGTTTGCTGATATTGGTAATAAATTCATCTTTGGTACGAATGACGATGCCGCCCAAGCCGAATCGCTTGCGAAAGAGCATTTGGATAGCTAAGTCGTTGGTGATGTAGCCTACGACTGCGCCACTGATAATTTTGGAAAGAAGGGTGAAAATCAAAGTTTTAGTTTTGAGCGGTTCGCCGCCGCGATTTGAGTTTTTGAGCTATCAATATTACTTGGTACGAATGTACGAACTTACACGAAAGATTTGAGGATTGGGTTTAGTTTTTCTTTGATATTCTCATTGTTCTACACAACTTCTGTATTCATGTGGTATGGATTTTTTACCACTACTTGATTTATATTTCTTTACTAATTCCATTTTGTTATTTTTAAGTCTGTATAATTCTGTGGAATATTGATTTGTTTCGATTTTGAAATCTTTTTCAAAATACTCTATTTCTTTTAGCTTGAAGCCTTCCCAAATGTATTTTGCGCCAGTACCGCCATAACTTGTACTATAATGTGAGGTAATTATTTTCTTATTTTTATCATAACATGGATTGCTTAAAGCAGTTTCTACTTTTACAAATTGGTTGGCTTGTTGATTATATACATATATTTGATTACCCCATGTCATTCCTGAACCAGAAGAGAAATACTCAAACAAAAAGTCTGTAACTCCATCAAAATTAACATCTTTGAGGTAATAACCACCGAAAGCATAGTCCTCTTGAATTAATTTCTTCCAAGTTTTGTAGTCTTTTTCTGCTTGCCATACTTGCGTATAGTAAGGTGATTTTGTCATTTTGACAATTGCATATTTTTTATGGGGATTGAAAAAATTGCCAAATTTTACATTGTACTTTAAGCTATCTAATTCTATATCAATACTTTTCTCTTGGTAAGAAAGAGCAAAAGATTCCATGATTTTTCTATCAAAATCTACTTTTTTTATGCTATCCAGAACCAAATTAAGGCTGTCTTGGTGTTTCCTCTCTATTTTCCTTTGCAGTTGTTCTTGCTCTTTTTCTTTTAATCTCTTTTTGACATGATTCACAAGACTATCGTAATTTTCTATGTGGTAAGTATTATCCTTTTCTACTTTACTTTCACAACTCAGCAAGGAAAAAATGTAAAACAGAAACAAAAATATTTTACAGGTTTTTGGCATAATTAAATGATTTACAGCAAAATTCATATCTGTAATTTTGAAAGGGGGATTAAAATCAAAGGAATTATGAACTATGAATAAGTTAAGCCGTTTTCAAAACATTAATTTCCCTTCAAATATAGCATAGTTTTCAAATTTAAAAGGAAATTGGGCAAAGAAAGAACCATGAGTAGTCATTAAAAAATTTCTGCCATTTTTATAGCTTTTTTGATGCAGTCTGCGACCGAAACTCCACCTTTCCAGTTAGCGCAGAAGAAGATATTTTCTTTGGCTAACTGCTCGGTTTTTTCATCTATCTCATTCATAATCAATTCGTATTGGGGAATAGCTCTTTCCCAGCGATACAAATGTTGGAAGACAGGTTTCCCCGAAATTTGATAGTTTTTAGATAACTCTGCGTTTAGTTTTTCCAATAATACTTCATCGGGCAGTAGCGCGTTGTGTGCGTATTGCGTGCCGCCCACAAAGCTGGTCAGCAGTACCTCATCATCAGGGCAACGGTCTGGAAATAAGCTACTTGTCCAGATGCTTCCTGCGGAAAATTGATTTTCTATGGCTGGGTGCAAGCCGCCAAAGCCATTGAGGTGATGCCGAACTTGTGTTTTTTTGAAAGCAGAATAAACGACCGTCATTGGCGGATAATGTACCTTACAAAGTGCGTTTGAAAGGTCGGGGAAGGCGTTTTTCAAAAGTTCGGCGGTGGCAAAAGTGGGCGCAGTAATGACCAATTTGTCAAAAGATAGCGTTTCATTTTCTGTCAAAATATGCCCTGTTTTTAGCACTTCTATTGCCGTTTTTTTCTCCAAAGAATCTCCTATTTTTTCTGCCAATCGCTGTGGGAGGGCTTGTATGCCATTGTGGAAATTGATGGATTGGCGGCGTGCTGCATGGCGATTTTTGATAAAACCTTTTAAGACAGAGCCATATTTTTTTTCGTAATCTGCCAAGAGAGGAAAGGTTTTGGCGAGCAGCAGTTGGTCTGGATTTCCTGCATAAATTCCTGATACAAAAGGGTTTAAAGCGTAATCTACGATTTCTTGGGAAAAGCGTCTTCGGAAAAAAGCAGTTAGCGTTTCGTCTGGCTTATTTTCTGCTTTTTTATTTTTCTCTTTAAAAATTGCCCATTTGGTTTTCCAAGAAAAGAAATTACTCCACAGTAGGCTTAGGGGCGAGGTAGGCAAGGCTTGGTATTTCCCGTTTTTGAAAATATAGCGATTTTTGCTAACGGCACGCGGGTAAATAATCTCATTTCCCAGCCCTATTTCGTGTATAAAATCCATGACCTGCTTGTCGCAAAGCAAGGAATTAGCCCCATATTCGAGGAGATAATATCCTATTTTTTCGGATTGCAAGTACCCGCCTACGCGCGATGAAGCCTCCAAAATGCGAAAAGGAATGTGCCTTTTTTGGAGTTCGTAGGCAAGAGTAAGCCCTGAAATGCCCGCACCGATAATACCTATCATGTTTTTTCAGTAATTAATTAGTTAAACCTAATTATCCGACACCTCAAAGGTGTCGGATAAATCTGATAATCAGATATATAGGATTTAAAATATTGTCGATTATTTAAGTCTAACTACTTATTAGCTTTTATGCGTTGTTAATGGTGCGAAAAATACTTTGAGAATTGTATAAAAACAAATTTAGTACGTTTATCAAGGTTCTTGCGACCATTGACAAACGTACCTAAATAATTACTTTTCTTATAAAATTATGCTAAAATAAAAGGAAAAGGCATAGAGAAATGCTCAAAAAAGGTAAATTTTAGTATTCCCAAAGTAATGCCTCAAACTCTACCAAGTCAGCTTTGATTTGCTCGGCGGCAATCAGTGCCTTGCGTTGGTCAGTGCCAAACATGGTGTCTAAGTAAACGTCGTCCCCATTTTCCATTTTTACGATTTTGCCATTAAACAAATGAAGCTCAAAAGCATGGGCTAAATTCATGTGCTGTCCTGGATTTTCGTAGTTGTACCAAATCGCTTCTGGATTGTCAGCAAATACGCCCTCTACTAATTCTTTGTAGGAAAAAGTAGCGATGGGTACGTCTATTCCTTTGGCAGGGTTTCTTTCGGCGGGAATAATAATCGTAATAGACTGAATATCACGATACATACGGGAACGTTTTTTATCAAAAATCAAATCCATTTTGATTTCGAAAATATACATATCTTTGGGCAGATACAAATTGCTTGCAGTTGCCGTTTCTTTCTTTTTTTCTTTGCCATCTTCGTCCCACATATCAGTACCGCCCATGAGTGCGTCTTCGGGCTTAAAACCCAATGCTTTTTCTTCGGCACTCAATCCTGCCTCTGCCTCTGGAATGGTCAATCTTTCCATCAGAGTTTGCTCGTCCAAACGCGAAAGCAAGGAATCATTCATAAAGGGGCGTACCAAACCTGCTCGCGACGCATCAAGCATCACACGCGCCAATTCATGGTTTTTGGCATGGAAAGGCTTGTTAATTTTTTCTCTGCAATCCATTCTCACCCAAAGCGTTCGCTTAAAAAGCTGGTCGTGCTTGTGGATAGGATTAACCGAGTGAGGGTTATAACCTGAATCCACTGGCTTTTTTTGGGCAAAACTCGCCAGACTTACCAATACGAACAAACTGAGCATCAAAGACTTTTTCATATATCAAAATTAGTATATTGTTCTATTTTTATGGCTGAGTAACAGGGAAGTATCGCTGTATAAAAATTTGTGCAAGATTCCTCTCTCTATAACTCAAAACCAATCACGCATAAGTTTATAGCAATTAGCTTGCAAAAGTAAACATTTGAGAAAGAATTTTTTTGATTGTATGACAATTTTTGTGGTAGAGTAGTTCCCACCGTTTTAACGGTGAGGTTTTTATAAAGAAGGCTCTTACCTAACACTGGACTGATAACAAACAGTCTTCATATTTTCGTTTATCTGGCTTTAACAGTAATGTAAAAGTTTCTTGTAAGCCTCTTTTGCCTCTGTTTTTAAGGTTGTATATCCACTGTT
>JAAFJS010000024.1 GCA_013298985.1 Cytophagales bacterium | reverse complement strand
TAAACGGAATGGATTATGGTGTAAATGAATAAGAGAATTGAGGTAATTTTAGTGCAGGACTAAAGTGTTTTTCATCTAATAAATATGGACTTGATGCTAATCCTGTTTTGTATTCCTTTCTGTTTATCCTGACAAATACTTTCAATCCTGTTAAAGTGGTGGTGGATAATGACAAATAATACAGGTCTTTCCTATACTTTTGGCTAATTCTTGCATACGGTATTTGAAACGATAATGCCTATAATTATTAGCTCTACCCCCATCACAAAATACCAAAATTTGATTGGTATCAGGATAGAGATGAATACCGTAGGTTATCCACCAATGTTCCACGTTTTCAACCACAAAGTCCGCCGTTTCCGCTGAATTGCCAATGGTTATATACCACTACCAAGACCCAAACGCATACGTTCTTTGGCTAAAAAGTGACGCTGCATCTTCTCAGGATAACTTTTATATAATGATAAGTGCAAGGACTTTTCAGAAGAATTGTAAAATTCTTTTGCTTTATTTGCCATAATTTTCAGAGGCTGTTTTACCACTTAAAACAATAGCAATTATCTTTCCTCTTATTTTTTACGCCTTACTTACTCCTATTTTGAATAAAAACATTCCTAATCCTTAGCATTTTTATTGAATCTTTTTTAAAATTGTAAAACAAGTGAAATATCACATTTTCACACTTTCAAATTTTGTTCGTACCTTAACATTTTAAACAAGAAAAATATGGATAGGAAAATGCGAATGGGCATGGTGGGCGGCGGTCAGGGTGCTTTTATTGGAGGCATTCATCGTATCGCAGCGGCTCTTGACGGAGAAATAGAACTGGTCTGTGGGGCTTTTAGTAGCGACCCCGCCAAATCAAAGGCTTCTGGGGCAGCACTTTATCTGCCCCCCGAACGCGTATATGACTCTTTCGAAGAAATGATTTTGAAGGAAAAACAACTTCCCTTGGGTGAACGTATGGATTTTATTTCTATTGTTACCCCAAATCACGTTCATTTCCCTCCCGCAAAAATGGCTCTGGAAAATGGTTTTCATGTAGTTTGCGATAAGCCCTTGGCTTTCAATATGATAGAAGCGAAAGAGTTGCAGGCATTGGTCAAGAAAACGGGATTGCTTTTTGCGCTCACCCACAACTACACAGGCTACCCCATGGTCAAAGAGGCACGAGCAATCGTCAGGAGTGGACAGCTTGGCAAAATCAGAAAAGTAATCGTCGAGTATCCGCAAGGCTGGCTCACCACGCACGTAGACAACAAGCAGGCGGCATGGCGCACTGACCCTATGCGTTCGGGTATCGCGGGCTGTATGGGCGACATAGGCACACACGCAGAAAATCTGGCAGAGTATATCACAGGCTTGAAAATCAGTGAGTTATGTGCCGATTTGACCATTTTTGTAGAAGGCAGGCAGCTGGACGATGATGGCAATGTGTTGCTACACTTCGAAGGCGGTGCAAAGGGAATTTTGCACGCAAGCCAGATTTGTGTGGGTGATGAAAACAACCTCAACATTCGTATTTATGGCGAAACAGGCGGGCTGGAATGGAAACAAGAAGAGCCGAATACACTGGTGATGAAGCATTTGGGCAAACCCAAAGAGATACTACGCACAGGCGTTGGCAATCTTTCAGAGCAAACGAGGGCGCACATCAGAGTACCTCCACCAGGACACCCAGAAGGCTATTTAGAGGCATTCGCCAGTATTTATCGCAATTTTGCGCGCACCCTGCGAAGCGTGCTGAAAGGAGAAACGCCTAATCCTATTTATTTGGATTTTCCAACCGTAGAGGACGGTGTGAGAGGCATGGCTTTCATCGAAACGGTGGTAGCCGCAAACCAAAGCCCGCAAAAATGGTATCAATTCAAAAATGTTTGAGAAATTTCAACAAAATCTTGTCTGGTGCAAGCGTAACGCTTGCACCTTTTTACTGGTACAAGGCTGAGCCTTGTACCAGTAAATACAGCCTTGTATCAGTAAGAAGATGCAAATTTTAAACATTTTTAGGAAACCTTATCATACAGATTAATCGTTAAATGATTAGCAACCTTTTACTAAAATGAAAAAAACAATTAGTATCTCTTTTATTCTCTTGATTTTAGCATTTTCGGGGCTTGATGCCCAGCAACTTTCTCGCGACTTTTGGCATGATGGAGAAGTAAATTTGTTTTCGGGAGAAACGCTGAAAGGCAAGATGCGGTATGACCTGGACAATGACAATATTCAAGTCCAATACGGTGGAACGCTCAAATCTTTTAGTGCTTTTCAGGTAGAATCATTCCAGTTTTTTGATGAGATTATGAAAATGCCCCGTTCTTTTTATGCCTTACCTTACACCAAAGCAGGCGATTATGAAACGCCTACTTTTTTCGAACTTTTCACAGAGGGCTATCTTACCTTGCTCAACCGCGAAATCATTACCTACCGCACTACCTATCCCGCAGGTATGTGGGGCTGGGGCTATAGACCCATGATGAGTGCCGTAAGTATTCCTGTGCTGGAAGATGCTTACTACATTTTAGAGATGAAAGACGAAAAAGTAATCAAAGTTACTGACATCAAAAAGCAACTGAATGAATTGATGGCAGATAAGACACAGGAAGTAGAAAGCTTTGTCAATGCCAATCGTATTCGCGTGGACAGGCGCGGCGATTTGATTCGTCTGTTCGATTTCTATAATTCCCTGAAACCCAAAGGGAATTAGTGAAATAATTACAAGTTTTTCAACACAAAATCAGTCAGCATTTTGTAGAGGTGCATGGTCGTATTGCCTCCATAAATGCCATGATTGCGGTCTGGATAGTAAAAAGACTGGAACTGTTTGCCAGACTTTATTAGGGCATTTTGCATGGAAACTGCGTTCTGAAAATGCACATTGTCATCTCCCGTTCCATGCACGAGCAGGTATGCGCCTTTGAGCTTATCTGCATGAGTAACAGGTGAGTAGCTGTCATAACCCACCGCATTATCTTGGGGGCGTTTCAAGTATCTTTCTGTATAAATGCTGTCGTAATATCGCCAGTTCGTAACGGGCGCAACCGCAATACCAGCTTTGAAATAATCTGCCCCCAGCGTCATCAGTAGCGAACTCATGTAGCCGCCATAGCTCCAACCCCAAATGCCTATCCGATTTTTGTCAATGTAGGGCAGACTTCCCAAGTGTTTTGCACTCTCGATTTGGTCTTGGACTTCATATTTCCCCAAATTAGCATAAGTAATTTTTTTGAACGCTGCACCGCGAAAGCCTGTGCCGCGATTATCTACGCAAGCCACGATATAGCCTTCCTGCGTGAGGAAATTGTGCCACAAATCCCTACTTCCGCCCCAAGCATCAGCCACGTTTTGCGAGCCAGGTCCTCCATAAACAAACATCAGTACAGGATATTTTTTGCTTGCGTCAAAGTTTGCAGGTTTGAGCATATAGCCGTTCAAATCCACACCCTCGGAAGTTTTAAAACTAAAAAATTCTCTTGTTTTGACACCATATTCTTTGTACTTTTCCAAGAGTTCTTTGTTGTTTTTCAACTCTTTAATTATTGTATTTTTTTGAGTTTCCCAAAGTGTAACTTGCAAGGGACTTTGGGCATTGCTTTGCGAAAGAATATAATATTTAAAATCCTTGCTCAGATTTGGCGAGTTGGTGCCGCGTTCGGCAGAGAGTTTTTTCTTGTTTTTTCCTTGAATATCAATACTGTAAAACTGACGTTCCAAAGGAGAAACCTCAGTAGAGGTGTAGTACAAAAGAGGTTTTTTTTGCTTTTCATCTATGCCCAGAAAGTTCACTACTTCCCACTTTCCATCAGTAATTTGGCGAATCATTTTCCCTGCTATATCATACAGATAGAGGTGTTTAAATCCATTTTTTTCAGAAGAATAAATAAAATGTTTGCCATCTTTTAGATAGATTACATCATCAAAAAAATCTGCTTCCAAATATGCTGTACTTTCTTCGGTCAGTATGGCTTTGGTCGCGCCCGTACCTGCGTCTGCGTGCAATATTTCCAATTTGTTTTGCAAGCGATTCATGCTCAACACTGCTAACACATTTGCATTATTTGTCCATTTGATTCGCGGAATGTAAATGTCTTTTTCTGTACCAATATCTACTTTTGTACTTTTTCCAGATTTTAAGTCATAAATTGAAATTGTAATTTCCGAATTTGCTTCACCTGCTTTGGGATATTTGAACTTGTAATCGTCAGGGTATAGCTTGCCGCCACGCCACATTTGCATATTAAATTCTTTGACCTTGCTTTCATCAAAGGTATAATAGGCAATCTTTTGTCCATCTGGCGACCAAAAAAATGCCTGAGCAAAGCCAAATTCTTCCTCATATACCCAATCCGTACTGCCATTGATGGTGAAATTCCATTTGCCATCATTGGTCATCTGAACTTCTGTATTTGTTTGCAAATCAACTACATAAAGATTATTCCCTCTACAAAAAGCTACTTTGCTTCCTTCGGGCGAAAAAGTAGCATAAGATTGTTGTCCACCTTTGGAAAGTTCCTTTAACTGCTTAGTAGTGAGGTCATAAACATAGTAGTTTGCCTTGAAGGAACGGCGATAAATTGGCTCAGTATTGGTCGTAAACAAAATTTTCTTTTCGTCGGCACTAAACGTATAATCGTCAAAATCAATAGCTGGGCTTAAAGATGCACCCTGCACTATCGTTTCAACTTTTTGCCCTGTGGTTACATCAAACTTGACGAGGTCATTCCCTTCTTGGGCAGTATAAAATTTGCCATCGTTCATCCAGTTGATGCCCGCGACGGATTGCTGGCGAAATGTTCCTTTTTCGTAAATATCAGCTAAGGTAAATTTGCTTTGAGCGAACAGTTGGTTTGTAAATACCAGTAAACCAATGATTTGAAGAAATGTAGTTGCTTTTTTCATATTAAAAAAATGAATGATTGACGATTCTGATGGTCTAATCTAAATTTGGGAAAAGTAGTAAAAAACAAAGATAAACAAAACTGTTAAGGTCTTATTTATCTTTGTTGCAAAAAGGCAAATTAAAATTTTTAATAGCCTTTTGTTTCTGTGATTACTACATTTTCGGAGGCAATTCCGTAGCGTTTTTTTGCTTCTTCTATCATAGCAATCGTGGCGGTTGCGCCTACGCGCGTAACGCCCAAGTCCCTCACTTTCAGCAAGTCATCTAAGGTACGCACGCCGCCTGCCGCCTTTACTTGGACAGAAGTTGCGCTGTGTTTTCGCATCAATATCAGGTCTTTATCCGTTGCGCCTTCGTAGCTATATTTGCCATCACTGCCCTTGACGAAGCCGTAGCCCGTAGAGGTTTTAACGAATTCTGCGCCCATTTCGCTACAAATTTCGCACAGTCTGATTTTGAATTTGTCTTCTGGTAAATAGTCATTTTCAAAAATTACCTTCAAAATTGCCCCATTTTTTAGGCAAACATCATGGATTTGTGCGATTTCGTCCTGAATATATGCCCATTCCTCACCCAAAACCTTCCCAATATTGACCACCATGTCAATTTCAGTGGCACCGTCCTTACAAGCCTGCTCAGTTTCAGCAACTTTGATAGCCACCGTACTATTGCCATGCGGAAAACCAATGACCGTACAAACAAGTACATCTGAGCCTGCAAGCCACTTTACGGCATCTTTGACAGCATAAGGTTTGATACAAACGGAGGCAACCTCATATTTTTTGGCGATGTCGCAACCTGCTTTTAGCTCGGCATCAGTCATGGTTGGGTGCAAAAGTGAATGGTCTATCATTTTTGCAAGTGCTTTTATTTGGTTCATTGTCAGATAGTTAAATGATTTTAAATGTATGAAAACTAAAAATTATGGCTCATGGCATATTTATCAGTATTGCAGTACAAAGTGCTGTAAATGTGAAGATTAGCCTTGTTAGTGGCATAACGTCTATTAATATAAAGTACAGGGCTTTTATGCTTCATTTTCAGTGCTTTAGCTACTGATTTCTCACATTCTATAGCCCTGATAGACTGCGCCAAGCCTGTAATCTCTACTTCAAACTTAGTGTGTAAGGTTTTGAAAAACGAATCTTTTATATCTTGCTCGTCAAAAGGTTTAAATAATTCATTGTTAGGTAGATAGGTATATTCTAACATCACAGGTACATCATCAGCGAATCGCAAACGCGCAAAGTAAATGCACCCTAACTCCTTTTCTTCTGCGGAAAGTTTGTAAAAAAAATCAGATGGAAACTGCTTATAAACAGGCACTTGTAAGATTGTAGTCTTGGCTTGGTGTTCTTCCCCCACCACTTCGGAAAAGCCCTTGAAAGAAAGTAAACCCAGAGAACGCATTTCTGATTTTACAAAAGTTCCCTTACCATGTTGTTTGTAAATAAAACCTTCTTTTATCAGTTCACTAAACGCTTGGCGAATGGTAGCACGTGTAGTATGATAACATTCGCACAATTCACTTTCTGATGGCAACTTGCTACCTGTCTTGTACTGACCGCTCAAAATACTGTTTTTCAGGTCTTTATAAACTTGTTTGTATAAGAATTTTTCATTCATCTTCCAAAATTATAAAACACAACTTGTATATACAAGTTATTGCCAATTTTTTATTTGTCTTGCATAGAAAAACTACGAAAGGCATTTTTTTGTAAAAACACTATTCATTTCACTAATTTATTCTCTATATTTGTAAGTTATTTGGTTTTAAAAAGATTATTTTTTATGCCTACTCACATCAAAGATATATCAGAACTGGATTTAAACGGAGTTTATACGTATGCAGATTACTTGCTCTGGCGGTTTGAGGAGAGAGTCGAACTCATCAAAGGTAAGATTTTTAAAATGTCGCCCGCGCCAAATACGAAGCATCAGCGTATTTCTATGCAATTAAGTGGCACTTTTTTTAATTTTTTCCAAGGAGAAACTTGTAATGTTTTTTCTGCGCCTTTTGATGTACGTTTGTATGACAGTAAAAAATCACAAAAAGCTAATAAAGAGGTGTTTACGGTGGTTCAGCCTGATTTATGTGTGATTTGTGATAGAGAAAAAATAGATGAGAAGGGTTGCATAGGTGCGCCTGACCTCATTATTGAGATTCTTTCTTTGGGAAATTCTAAAAAAGAGATGAAACTCAAATACGAACTGTATGAAGAAAGTGGCGTGCAGGAATACTGGGTAGTGTATCCTTACGAAGAAAATTTACTCAAATTTGTGCTGAATGACAAGCAAAAATATGAACTTCACCAAATATTTAATACGGAAGACGTTGCGACTTCCTTTGTTTTTCCCCAATTAGAAGTGAATTTGGAAAAGGTTTTTGCAGAGTAAGTGAGTGATTTTAAATTTTTTCAAGGAAAATGGTCAAAGATATATCAGAACTGGATTTAAACGGAGTTTATACTTATGCAGATTACTTGCTCTGGCGGTTTGAGGAGAGAGTCGAACTCATCAAAGGCAAGATTTTCAAAATGTCGCCCGCGCCAAATACGAAACATCAGCGTATTTCATCGCGTTTGCACGTAACGTTTTTTAATTTTTTAGAAAATAAAACGTGTGATGTTTTTTCTGCGCCTTTTGATGTACGTTTATATGACAGTAAAAAATCACAAAAAGCTAACAAAGAAGTATTTACAGTGGTTCAGCCTGATTTGTGTGTGATTTGTGATAGAGAAAAAATAGATGAGAAGGGTTGCATAGGTGCGCCTGACCTCATTATTGAGATTCTTTCTTTGGGAAATTCTAAAAAAGAGATGAAACTCAAATATGAACTTTATGAAGAAAGTGGCGTGCAGGAATACTGGGTGGTGTATCCTTACGAAGAAAATTTACTCAAATTTGTGCTGAACGACAAGCAAAAATATGAACTTCACCAAATATTTAATACTGAGGATATTGCGACTTCCTTTGTTTTTCCCCAATTAGAAGTGAATTTGGAAAAGGTTTTTGCAGAATAAGGAATTGATTTTAAATTTTTTCAAGGAAAATGGTCAAAGATATATCAGAACTGGACTTAAACGGAGTTTATTCTTATGCAGATTACTTGCTCTGGCGGTTTGAGGAGAGAGTCGAACTCATCAAAGGTAAGATTTTTAAAATGTCGCCCGCGCCAAGCGAGAAACATCAGCGTATTTCATCGCGCCTGCATGGTATAATTTTCAATTTTTTTAGCGACAATCAATGTAGGCTTTATGCTGCGCCTTTTGATGTACGTTTGTATGATAGCAAAAAATCACAAAAAGCTAACAAAGAAGTATTTACAGTGGTTCAGCCTGATTTGTGTGTGATTTGTGATAGAGAAAAAATAGATGAGAAGGGTTGCATAGGTGCGCCTGACCTCATTATTGAGATTCTTTCTTTGGGAAATTCTAAAAAAGAGATGAAACTCAAATATGAACTTTATGAAGAAAGTGGCGTGCAGGAATACTGGGTGGTGTATCCTTACGAAGAAAATTTACTCAAATTTGTGCTGAACGACAAGCAAAAATATGAACTTCACCAAATATTTAATACTGAGGATATTGCAACTTCCTTTGTTTTTCCCCAATTAGAAGTGAATTTGGAAAAGGTTTTTGCAGATTAGATTTTAATACTGTTTTTTGTTTAATAATTAATCTTGCTTATTCATATAACTATTTAGACAAGTTGAAAATCAATTATTTAGCAGGTGATGCAACAAACCCAATAGGGGAAGGGAATAAAATTATCACACATATTTGTAATGATATTGGAGGGTGGGGCAAAGGCTTTGTCTTGGCAATTTCTAAAAAATGGAAAACACCAGAAAAGAAATATAAAGAATGGTTTGCAGAAAAGACAAACTTTGAATTGGGGCAGGTGCAATTTATAGAGGTCGAATCACAAATAATCATTGCAAATATTATTGGTCAAAAAGGTATTAAATCCATTCATGGAATCCCACCAATACGCTATGAAGCAGTTGCTATTGCATTAAAAACAGTAGCAGAATACGCAAAAAATAAAAATGCTTCTGTGCACATGCCAAGAATGGGTGCAGGATTGGCGGGAGGAAAATGGGAGAAAATAGAAGAAATTATCATTACAGAATTGATAGCAAAAGATATTGAAGTTACTGTATATGATTTGGAAATATTAAAATAAAGTAAAAATCCATCTGGTTAATTATATAAACAATTCTAATTATTTTTTAATGTATAATTGATTCATAATTAATATTTTATAATTTTTTAAAAAGAACTTAAAAATGTTGAGTTAATTAAGAGAGATGTTATTTTTAACTCGCCTTTTTAATAGTAGAAGCCAACTTAAACAACCAACTACAAAATAATATAACACAATTTTAATAATTTTTTATGAGATTAACTTTTTGGGGTGCGGCACAGCAGGTTACGGGCAGTATGTTTTTGTTAGAATTAGAGGACGAATACCGCATTTTGATAGATTGCGGCTTGGACATGGAGAGAGAACGCACCAAGAAGAACGGGCAAAATGGAACGGCAAACCCAGAGCCAACACCCGCCCACACGATTTTTCCTTTTGAGGCAAGTATGGTTAATGTGGTCTTGCTTACCCACGCACACATAGACCACTCTGGCAACATACCGAACTTATTTAGAGAGGGTTACGAAGGTCAAGTGCTATGTACTTCGCCTACTTATGACCTTTCGGAACTTCTTTTGATGGACTCGGCGAGCTTGCATCGCCGTAGGCTCAATGCTTTCCAAAAAAAGAAAAATAGAAAAAAGAAAAAACCTTCCCTTTCCCCAACCCAAGTGGCAGAAATGTACTTGGAAAAGAATGTAAAAGAATCTTTGGAACGTTTTGTTCCGATTGCTTTTAACAAAAAATTTAAGTTAAAGCAAGGCGTAGAGGTTACTTTTAACCCCGCAGGGCATTTGCTTGGCGCGGCAAATATTATCTTGGAAATCATCGAGAATGGGGAGAAAAAAACCATCGCTTTTTCAGGAGATGTGGGGCGGTATAACTACCCATTACACATTGACCCTCAGCCACTTCCACAGGTAGATTACTTGATTTGTGAAAGTACGTATGGCAATCGGAGGCACGACTTTGGTAGGAAATCTGCCATTATTGACGCAGAAGAACGCCTATCAGAAGTAATCCAAAAAACGTGCGTAGATATTCCTGGGCGGTTGGTCATTCCTGCATTTAGTGTGGGCAGAACGCAGGCTTTGCTCTATACACTGAATAAATTGTATGTAAAAAAGCAATTACCACCCGTCAAAGTGTTCTCTGACAGTCCTTTGGCGCACAAAAGTACCGAAACGTATGCCAAATACCAGAAGTTTTTGAACCCCGAAGCACAAAAGTTTCAGGAACAGTATGAGGACTTGTTTGACTTTGAAAACTTAGAATATGTAGAAGACCTCAAAAGTAGCAAGCAAATCGCTGATTATCAGCAACCTTGTATTATCATTTCTTCTTCGGGCATGATAGAAGGCGGCAGGGTACAGCACCACGTCAGAACCAATCTGTCTAATCCATACTCTACGATTTTGATGATTGGCTTTGCGGCAGAAGGTACACTGGGGCATCGACTACTGATGGGCGAAAAAATGGTGCGGATTGAGGACAAAGAAGTGGCAGTGCTGGCACACATTGCGCGTATAGACGCATTTAGTGGGCATGGGGACTTGGACGATTTGCTTGATTTTGTGAAAACGCAAAAGCCACAAACATTGAAAAAAGTCTTTTTGGTGCATGGAGAGGCAGAATCAATGGAAAACTTCAAAAATGAACTGGAAAGCGAAGGCTACCAAGTAGATATGCCTAAAAAAGGACAAACTTTCGAGTTATAATAAAAATTTATCTCTTTTTTTTAGCATTTCAACAAAAAATCATACTAAATTTAAAACAAAAATCAAAGCCAAATGCACATGTTTGACGCACTCTTCACGACACATGGAGTAATCAGTTTGCTCACACTGACAGCTCTTGAAATTGTCTTGGGCATTGACAACATCATTTTTATTTCCATCATTGCCGACAAGCTACCCGAAAAATCA
The DNA here is from genome assembly GCA_013298985.1 of Cytophagales bacterium. Lineage (GTDB taxonomy): Bacteria > Bacteroidota > Bacteroidia > Cytophagales > Thermoflexibacteraceae > Thermoflexibacter. The sequence continues at coordinate 28,056 of JAAFJS010000024.1, read as the reverse complement.
CGTAAAATGGCTCGATTGGTGGGTTTATTTTGCGCGATGTTTGTACGTATTGGGCTACTTTTTGCCATCACCTGGATTATTAGCTTAAAAGAAGACTTGTTCCGAGTCGACTTTGACGCATTCGATATTCACACAGGCATCAGCGTAAGGGATTTGATATTGCTTTTTGGAGGACTATTTCTCATGGGTAAAAGTACCTCAGAGATTCATGCCAAAATGGAAGAAGTAGGGCATGAAGACGGTGCAAAGAAGAAAGAGGCAAGCTTTGTACTGATAATCATACAAATAGTATTGGTAGATATTGTTTTTTCTTTTGACTCCATTCTTACTGCTATCGGCTTGGTACCGCCTGAGCAAGTGGGCATTATGATTACTGCCGTTGTGATTTCTATGTTTGTGATGATGACTGCTGTGAGCAAAATTAGCGATTTTGTAAACGAACACCCCACTATCAAAATGCTGGCACTTTCCTTCCTCATTATGATAGGTATGTTGCTGGTGGGTGAGGCAATAGATGTGCATATTCCCAAAGGTTATGTATATTTTGCGATGGCTTTTGCCTTCTTGATGGAAATGCTCAATATTCGCCTTCGCAGAAAAAATGCCGCCGCAATCGCCAAAAAAGCCTCCTCTGCCCGCATTACAGAAGATTTGAACTCTGACAGTGTCGCAAAAGGCAAAGAAGAGTTTTCGACAAAGCAATTATGAAAAAATAAAGTTTAAATATATAAATCATTGAAAATGACATTTTTAAAGTGTCATTTTCTTTTTTTTAATACATCAAAAACAAAGTATATGAAAACAGCAAATAACCTTTTAATCTTTCTATTTCTATTTTTTAGTTTTTCTGCTTTTGCCCAAACCGAGGAACAAGCAGTGGCAACCGAAACACTACGCCTCATCAATGAATATCGCCAATCCAGAAATTTAGCTCCTCTGCTTTCTGAAATCGTGATAGAAGAGCAGTGCCTCGCACACAGCCAAGAAATGGCACAAGATGATGACCTGAACCATGACGGTTTTGACAAACGCACCAAAAATATCAGCCAAAAAATCAAAATTACCGCTTGGGCTGAAAATGTAGCCTACAACTTTGGCGAAGAAGATGCCGCCAAAACTGCCTTCCTACAATGGAAAAACAGCAAAGGACATCATAGAAATATGGTCAGCAAAGCCTATACACATACAGGAATTGCCGTTGTGAAAAGCGCAGATGGAAAATATTTCTTCACCCAAATCTTTGTGAAGTGGACAAAATGAGTTAGCTTTTTTAGTAAATCAAAAATATTTTACCAACTACTTTGCATTACAAGGTAACTTTTATATATTTGTTGCGTATAAGTAAGTAAAGGAGTTTAATTATTTTTAAGCAGTTTGTAAATACTTCATTATCAATAATTAAACTTTCATTAGCAACAACAATTAAGACCTATCTATTTTTTTATTTTCAAACTTGGTATTACAAGGTACTATCAAATATATAAAAACTTAAACAAAAACGAAGCTACAACCGTTAAAACCTATCAACCTTCAACCTTTTTTTTAAAATCATGAACTTGGAAAACACACAGGTACAAATGCGAAAAGGCGTATTAGAGTTTTGCATATTGAGCATTATTTCCAGAGGCGAGGTTTATGCCTCTGATATGCTCGAAGAACTGACGAATGCCAAAATTATGGTGGTGGAGGGTACGCTTTACCCGCTACTGACGCGTTTGCGAAAGGCGGGATTGGTAGATTATAAGTGGGTGGAATCCATTGCAGGTCCCCCACGCAAATACTACACACTCACGCACATCGGGCGGGAGTTCCTTAGCGGACTCCAAGGCACTTGGAATGAATTAGTTAGCTCTACCAATCGGATTGCAAATCATCAATAAATTCTTTTTGTTGCTCAAAGTTTCTGTTCTAAAAACCAAAGCAATAAACCCAACACTCAAAGCACGAAACACGAAAAGTTTATGAAAAAAAATATAAGTATCAATATTAGTGGTATCATTTTTCATATTGAGGAAGATGGATATGATAAGTTAAAAGGCTATCTTAGTAGTATTCACCACTACTTTTCTTCGTATGAGGAAAGCGAAGAAATCATTGCGGACATCGAAAACCGCATTGCAGAAATATTTTTGGCAAAGCTGGGGCAAAATAAGCAGGTCATCACAGTCGAAGATGTCCAAGAACTGGTTGCTACCATGGGAACGGTTGATGATTTTGAGGCAGTTGAAAGTGAAGGAAAGCAACAAAGCAAGAAAGAACAGCAGACAAATTATCATTCCAATTTTAATTTCGAAAATGATACCTTCGAAGACGTAAAAGCAGAAGAATATGCACAAAGCAGCCCTAAAAAACGACTTTATCGCGATACAAAACGCAAACTGATTGCAGGCGTAGCGGCAGGGATTGCACATTATTTTAGTATTGACCCGCTTTGGGTGCGTTTGGCTTTTGCAGCTACTTTCTTAGGCGTTTTTGGTGCATCAATTATCCCTACGATTGCACTCATTTCTTACATTGCTCTTTGGATAATTAACCCAGTATCAGATAGTTTGCCCGAAGATACAAGAATCAAAAAACTATTTCGCAATCCCGAAAAACAGATTTTGGGAGGTGTGGCAAGTGGGCTTTCTTCTTACTTTGGTGCTGACGAAACGGTGATTCGCTTACTTTTTGTGTTAGGGATTCCTTTGGGCGGCGCAGGATTGATTATCTACCTGATTCTGTGGGCAATTACGCCAGAGGCAAAAACACTCACTGACAGAATGCAGATGGAAGGCGAGCCTGTTACACTTTCAAATATTGAGAAAAAGATTAAAGAAAGCCTTGATATAGACGAAAATGACAAGGAAAATATCTTTGCCCAGCTATTGGTTTTCCCTTTCAAGCTCATTGCTAAGTTTTTCAATTTTTTATCAGAAAATTTCAGACCTCTCGGCAATTTCTTTTTGGAAACCATCAGGGTTTTTTCAGGCGGCATCTTGACCATGACTTCCTTTGTGGTGGTGGTAGCTTTGTTGATTGCTTTGGCGGCTGTATTGGGCTTATTTTCAGCTTCTTATACCTCTCATGCCCATATTGACGGTGTACCATTAGACCTCATTCGCCAAAGCGTACCTATGTGGGGGCTGGTTGCCTTGCTTATCGTACTCATCATTCCGTTTTTCACTTTTGGTTTAGCAGGAATCTCAGTAATTGCCAAGCGCAGAGTTGTTAGCCCGATAGCGGCGTGGTCATTGTTTGGCTTTTGGATTTTGGGCTTGATAGGTGCATCAGCCACGATTCCAAGTTTTGTGCAGTCATTTCAGGTCGAGAGTAGCCAAAAAAATGTAGTTATGTATAAAGCACAAACGCCCTTGCTTACGCTTGACCTAAACGAACAGCAACAGGAAGGCTTGGGCTTTGTCAAGCTGACCATCAGAGGTTATGATGGCAAAGAAATTAAGCTGGTGCAAAAAACAGAAGCCAGAGGTGGAAGCCAAGAAGAAGCAAATGAAAATGCACAAATGATTGATTATAAAGTGGTTCAGAAAGATAGTTCTTTAGTTTTTGATAAAAAAATATTGTTGAAAAAGGGAGCCGCTTTCCGCATACAGAACGTAAATATGGAATTATTTATTCCCTACGGCAAAGAATTTGTGATGAAAAGAGAATTAGGCGATATTCTGAACCACACCTTGCACCCTTTTGGGTATGGCGTGAAAGATTTGAAAGAAACTAATAAATGGTTATTTGATGAAAATGGATTGAAATGCCTAACCTGCCCGCCCAAGGAAGACAAGAAAGACCGCGCTGATGCCGAAGACCAATCTGAGGCTGAGGAAATGGAGCATCATGGAGAAGATGGCAATTTCAACAAGGAAATAACGCAATTTAAAAATTTTAGTAAGGTATTGATTAGCAATGGGTTTGAGGTAGAAATAGAGGAAGGAGAGGCATATTCTATCCAGCTAAGTGGGGACAAAAAAGAAGTAGAGAAAGTTAAAATCACCCAAGAAAAAGAGGAAATATTAATTGCCTTTGCGAAGACGAATACAGATTTTAATTTGAGCAATCAGACTATCAAAATCTATATCAAAATGCCTTCGCTGACTGATTTGAGCCTAAAAAGTAGGTCTAATACGCGCATCAATGGGTTTAATGAAAAATCAATGAATATTACCCTGACTGACCGCGCCAAGTGCGAGGCAGAGATTGATTCCAAGCTACTCACTGTATCACTCAAAGACCGTTCTGAACTTTCCTTGCTTGGCAAGGGTGGAGAATTTTCTGCGGTCTTAGAGGGTAGATGTGAGATACAAGCCTTTGATTTTGAGGCAGATAAAGTAACTGTAACGGCAAGCGACAGAAGCAATGCCCAAGTCTTTGCCCACAAAAGTATTTCTATCAATACCACAGATAGAAGCGAAGTGGTCTATAAAGGCAAGCCCAAAGTGGTAAGTGGCGTAGGCGAATTTAGAAATGAGTAAAAGCTCGACACAGCTATTTTTACAAATTTTTAACACAAAATGAACTTAAAAAACAAAAAACCAATTTTTATGTAAAACACTTTGGTAATGTCAAAGATGTAATGCTGTGATGCCGTTGTTGTGTGTTTAAACGCGGTGTGCAACACCAACAACAATCATTACATTTTTAAGACTACCAACAGTTTATATTTTATACAAAACAAACATAAAAATTGTCTAAAAAACTCAATAACAATGAATTAAAAGCGATTGGTTTCTATGAGGACGAACTCATAGACCACGCAGGCAGACTCGCCAAAAGCCTTATTAAAAGCAAATCCTTTGAAAAAGAGGAAATTTTAGAGAAGTACAGAGCCTTACTCTCCAATCCTGATGCGTTTTTAACTGATGAATTTTTTGCCACCATTGCCGAACTCACCAAAGAACTCCAGCCGATAGAAAGTGCAGAAAAACAAAAGGCAAATACGTTTGAACTCAAAAAAGAAATTCCTGAATATAAAATCTATGGCATAGAAAATATTGGAAAAGAGGCAATTAACCAAATGAATAATGCCATGCGCCTACCCGTAGCGGTGGCGGGCGCGCTCATGCCTGACGCACATTTGGGCTATGGACTACCGATTGGTGGCGTGCTTGCTACTACCTCCAATGTAGTGATTCCGTATGCTGTTGGGGTGGACATTGCCTGCCGTATGTGCCTGTCTATCTTTGAGATGGACAAACATTATTTGGAGTCAAAAAGCAAAATGCTCAAAACCTACTTAGGCGAAAACACACTTTTTGGCATTGATGGGAAGTTTCCTAAGCCCATGCCCGACGAGGTATTTGATAAGCCCGAATGGGAAGCTACCAAAATCATTAAAGACTTGAAACACAGGGCGCAAACACAGATAGGAACATCAGGAACGGGCAATCATTTTGTAGAATGGGGTATCATAGAAATTAGCACCGAAAGCACCGCCTTAAAACTGCCCATTGGTAGCTATTTGGCTTTACTATCTCACTCAGGTTCAAGAGGTTTTGGTGCAAATATCGCTAATTATTACTCAAAATTGGCACTGGAAAGAACTAAACTGCCCAAAGAAGCACGAAACTTGGCTTGGCTGGATTTAGCTACCGAAGCAGGGCAGGAATATTGGATAGCGATGAACTTAGCAGGCGATTATTCGGCAGCAAACCATCACCAAATCCATCAAAAAATGGCAAAGTCCTTGGGTATCAAGCCTTTGGTATGCGTAGAGAATCACCACAACTTTGCATGGGAAGGCACTTTGGCAGATGGCACGCCCGTTATCATTCACCGCAAAGGCGCAACCCCCGCAGGCAAAGGCGATTTGGGCATTATTCCCGCCTCCATGACGCAGGCTGGGTTTGTGGTCAGGGGCAAGGGCGATTTTTCTTCCTTGTATTCTGCTTCGCACGGCGCAGGAAGGCTCATGTCGCGCAGTCAGGCACAAAAAAATATCACCAAACAAGACATCAAAAAGGCTTTGTCAGAAAACGGTGTAACCTTGATAGGCGGCGATATAGACGAAGCCCCCATGGTCTATAAAGACATCAACAAAGTGCTGGAAAGCCAAAGCGATTTGGTAGAAATTCTGGCAAAATTTAGCCCCAAAATAGTGCGAATGTCTGAGCCTGACCCTCGCGGCAGGCGAGAAGATTAGCCTAAGTTGAGCTTTTTAATAATTTCCTTCCTTCCTCACCACTAAAATTTACTATTTTTCTTACCTTAACGTCCAAATCCCAGCAATAAGACAAAAATAATTCATTGTCTTTTATGGAATTTGCGTTATCAATGTATCATGCTATTAAATACAAGTTTGAGATAGATTGAACGGTTCGCCGTAGCGATTGTTTGAAATATTTTGAGCAGTTTAAAAGTAGTTGAAAGGTAAATTTGAATAAAACATAAAAAATGAAATATAGAATCACACCATTCAATGTCATTGCCGTAGGTATCAATATCTATCTCATTGGCGATTATGCTTTGCAAAGCGCACCAGACGCAGGCGGCTTGGGGCTGCTTTTAGTCTTTTATGGAGTGGGCGCAGGTTTTGTACTCTTGGTCTTAGACGTTGTTATTCAGTTGATTGCCAGAGAATACAAGAGAATTATTCCAATAGAAATGCTCATTATTGCGGGCGTTGTTTTTTGGGCAGCCAGCACACTGCGCGCCAAAACCTTGTTGATTCCTGACGATTTTGGAGAAGGAAACCTCACTATTATCTATGGAAAGGAAGGCGCAGACCAGCTCCCACTTGGCTTTTTTACTTGGAGCTATGAAGTAAAAATTCCCAAAAGTGGCGTGTTACTGACTTCTACAAAGTTCGAAGATGATTTGCCTGAAACGAAGGTAAAAACCTATTCGAAAATAGACTTAGACGAGCAGAACGAAGGACTTACTTCGGGCTGTATGTACGAAAGTGAAATGAATTGTGGCGGCAAGATTTACAAATACAGAAATTGGGTAATACAAAAAAAAGGGTGTGAATATTCCTCACAAAAAGCTGATAGTGCGAGAGTTATACTCCAAAATAAGTATTGTAAATAGAAATGTGTAATGAATAATTTAGGTGAATACTTTTTATAAGATATTTTTTATTGGGCGGTACTCCGCTTTCAAAATCGGACAAAAACGAGAAGTTATAAAAATTAGAAAATGAAATATAAAATAACACCATTTAACTTAATAGCATCATTTTTAATTATTTGGGGATTAATGCTGTTTATTCATCGTTTTCAAAGTGACCCTATGGGTTTTACTTCTCTTGCTGTATTTTACTGTATCGGAGTAAGTATCATAATTTTGGTAATAGATTGGATTATTCAATTGGCTACAAAATATTATAAAAAGATTATACTAATAGAATTTTCAATCATTGGATTGTTTACCTTTCTCTTTTTACGAATGGAAAGAACAAAAACAATACTAATACCTGATAATTTTGGAGAAGGATATATTACAATTATTTATGGAGTAGAAAATGCACCCAAATTGCCTGTTAATTTCTTTACTTGGACATACGAAGTACCAATTCCTCAAAATGGCATACTTCTTACCTCTTCTGAATGTAATGAAGACCTGCCTAAGACCAATGTGAAAACATATTCAAGGATAGATTTGAGCGAGAAAGAATTAGGATTTGGTCATTTTATAGAAAGTGAAATAGATTGTAACACAAAGCAATACAAATATAAAAGTTGGATTATTCAAAAACATTGTTGTATCAGTTCTTCAAAAGATGGAGATAGTTTAGAAAATGTACTTAAAAATGTTTACTGTAAATAAGATTAACCATTTAACAATCAACAACTAACAATTATTTAAAAATATATGTCGAAACTAAAAATATTAACTACCCTTGTGTTTTTGCTTGCATTCATGGCAAGTATTTACGCATTCCAAAGTGAATTTAAGTTCTTGTCTGTGAAGGCACTAACAACAGCAACCGCACAACTTTTCCAAGTGGACAAACTGGATAAACCAACAATCGCGGCGGCGAACCGCAACAACCAACAACTAACAACTATGGGACTCAAAGACAGCAAAAACTATAAAAAAGATTGGAAAAAAGTTGATTCCTTGGAAAACAAAGGATTGACCAAATCTGCCCTAAAAGTGGTGGACGAAATCTATGCAAAGGCAAAAAAAGAGAATAATTCTGAGCAAATTATCAAGGCAGTGGTCTATCAGGCAAAGTACATCTCTTTTACACAAGAAGATGCTAACGTAAAGATTTTGAATAAGTTAGACAGCGAAGCTACGATTTCAGTCTTTCCTGTAAAGCCAGTGTTGCACAGCATTTTGGCAGGCTTGTACTGGCAGTATTACGAGCAAAATCGCTGGCGTTTTTACAACCGCAGCAATACCGTACAGTTTGCCAAAGAGGACATCGCAACTTGGTCTATCAACGACATTGTGAACGAAACGGTGAAACAATATCACCTGTCTTTGCAAGAAACGGAAAAGCTAAAAACCTCAAAAATAGACATTTACCATGAAGTTTTAGGCGCAAATGCAGACAGTACGGTGGCAAGTTTTGCAAAGTACAGAAACCGCAACCTACGCCCTACATTGTACGATTTTTTGGCGCACCGAGCCGTCGACTTTTTTAGCAATTCAGAACCCGAAATCACCCGACCAGCTTACAAATTTGAGTTAGATAAGGCAGCTTATTTCGCTTCGGCAAAGGAATTTGCAGCGTTGAAAATAGAAACCCAAGATACATTGGCAATGAAATTTCACGCCATTGTACTTTTACAAGATTTGATAAAGTTTCATTTGGCAGATAACAACAAGGACGCTTTGGCTGATGCTGATTTGAAACGCATTATTTTTGCCTACGCCCATTCGGTTCACGCTCAAAAAGAAGCACTTTATTTGACGATTTTACAAGATTTTCAGAATATTTATGAAGGCTCACCTATTGCCGCAGATGCTGCTTATTTAGTTGCAGATTTGTATAGAACTCAGGGAGAAAAATATAACTTTTCTAAGGCAAACGAAACCTATCGCTGGAAACTCAAAGAAGCATTGGAATTGGCGGAAAAGGCAATCAAAAAATATCCTAATACGCAAGGCGCAAATAACTGTCAGCATCTCATAGAGTTAGTAAAAACAAAGTCTTTGGAACTCAAAGTAGAAAAAGTCAGCCCTTCTCAAAAAACCCAACGCGCCTTAGTTACTTATCGCAATGTGGAAAAAATGTTTTTCAAAGTCGTAGCAACTGATTATGAGGAGTTAAGCATGATGTCAGGCTATTATTATGACTACAAGCAAAGAGAAAAACTCATCACTGCGCTTGCTGCACGCAAAGGCATCAAGTCTTGGAATGTGAAGCTACCCACTGATGATGGCGACTTCCAGGCGCACGCTACGGAAATGCTTGTTCCTGAATTGCCGCATGGTTATTATTTTTTATTAGCCTCAGACAGTGAGAATTTTTCTTACAAAAAAAACACCTTGGTCTGGTCGCATTTTGTAGTTTCTGACCTCAGCTTGATAGGTAGGACTTGGGCTGAAAAAGGCGAGCAGGAATTTTATGTGCTAAACAGAACCACAGGCAAAGGTGTAAAAAATGTGCAAGCACAGGCATTTTATAGGGAATATAATTATAATTCTCGTAAATATGAATACAAAAAAGGCGGAATTTATCCTTCTGACAAGGACGGTTATGTGAGTATGAAGTACAATGGTAAAAAAAGAGGAAATGAATACTTCAACTTAGAACTGACCAACGGCACAGACAAACTGCACACCGAAGAAAGTTTTTATGTGTATGAGCCATATAATACCGCGCCTATACCTTACTACAAAACCTTTTTCTTCACAGATAGAGGCATTTACAGACCTTCGCAAACCATTTATTTCAAGGGAATTGTATTAAATTTTAAAAATCAAGAAAGAGATAAAAACCTGCCAGGTTTGGATAGATTGAAACCCGAAATCATAAAAAATGCTTCTTTCAAAGTCTATTTATACGATGTCAATGGGCAAAAAGTCAGCGAATTAGATGTAAAAACGAATGAATACGGAAGTTTCAGTGGCTCGTTCCTTGCGCCTGTGGGTGCGCTGAACGGCGAGATGACGATTCGTACAGATAATGGCTATGGAGGCAATCACAGCATTTCGGTTGAGGAGTACAAACGACCTAAGTTTGAGGTAAGTTTTGAGCCAGTGAAGGGAAGCTATAAATTGGGTGAAAAGGTAAAAATCGAGGGCAAGGCAAAGGCGTATTCTGGTGCAAACATCGACAATGCCCAAGTGAAATACCGCATAGTCCGCAAGGCAAAGCTGCCGTATTGGTGGTGGTGGTGGTATCCCGATTTCCAAGTTTCACCTGAAATGGAAATTGGCAATGGCAATACAACTACTGACAAAGACGGTGTATTTACTGTTGATTTTGAGGCAATTCCAGATTTGAGTTTGCCCAAAACTTCCAAACCGACCTTTACTTACCAAGTTTTTGCAGACGTAACAGATTTGAATGGTGAAACGCGCTCCAATTCGCAGGGTGTGAGCATTGGCTATACCGCCTTGGAAATAGAAAGTAATATTCCCGATGTGGTAGAATTGGAAAAAATGAAGGCATTTGAAATTAGCTCTACCAATTTGAGTGGGGAATTTGAACCCGCCCAAGGCACTTACACCTTGCACGCTTTGCAAACGCCAATAAAAGTATTTAGAGCGCGACTTTGGGCAAAGCCTGACAAGTTTTTACTCTCTAAATCAGAGTTTTACAAGGCTTTTCCAAATGATGAATACGAAAAAGAAAGTAGTATTTACACTTGGGCAAAAGGTGAAAAAATTACAGAACAGAGTTTTGATACAGGAAAAGACAAAGCACTCAATTTCAGCAACTTAAAATCGGGCGTATATGTATTGGAAATGATTGCCAAAGACAAATACGGTGAAGAAGTAAAGGGTTTGAAATATTTTACAGTCTATTCTCCCAAGGCAAAAACGCCTGTTTATAACCTTGCAGAGTGGACAAAGCCAATGAAAGCCAAGTACGAAGTAGGCGAAACCGCACAAATTTGCGTGGCAACTGCTTACCAAAATGTACCTGCCCTGTACGAAATAGAAATAGACGGCAATGTGATTAAAAAAGAGTGGCTTACCTTAAACAACGAGCAGAGAATTTTAGAAATTCCTGTTACAGAAGCGATGCGTGGCAACTTTGGGGTGCATTTTACTTTTATCCAAAACGGTAGGACATACAAATACGACCAAAGCATTTCTGTTCCGCATACTGACAAGGAATTGGACATTACTTTTGAAACATTCAGGAATAAACTTTTCCCTGGGGCAAATGAGGAGTGGAAAATCAAAATCAAGGGCAAGAAAGGTGATAAAGTTGCCGCAGAAATGTTAGCAACCTTGTATGATGCTTCTTTGGACGTTTTCCGACCCAATCGCTTTGACTTTGATATTTTGAACTACAACCAGGTTACGAGGCGTTGGAGTAACTATGGTTTTGGCGCACAAGGCTCAGAAATTTCTGCACTTTGGAATAACAATAAATATGGGGTTCAACAAAGGTATTATGACAATTTGTTCTTGTTTGGCTTAGAAAATGGCAGATATGGCTATAATTTGAGAGGAGGCATGGATATGATGATGGCTGCTCCTGCCTCAGAAGTGGCAGAGGAAGAAGGCTTTGCAGATGATGCAAGCATGGAGTCAGATGAAGAGCAAAACAAAAATATGCCTTCTCCTAAAAAAAGTGCAGCACTGAAAAAGTCAAAACCAGAAGCAAAAATGGACGCAGGCATGGTTTCAGATGAGCTTTTGGTGGCTGATGAGGAAGATATAGATGTTGATTTGGTATCGAGGAAACAAGAACCCAAATTAGAGGACGTAAAAGCACGTACTAATTTCAACGAAACTGCCTTCTTTATGCCTCATTTGGAAACTGATGCAGAAGGAAATGTGATTATCAAGTTTACCATTCCTGAAAGCCTCACACGCTGGAAAATGATGGGTTTTTCGCATACCAAAGATTTAAAATACGGATTTGCTCAAAATGAATTAGTTACGCAAAAAGATTTGATGGTGGTGCCTAATGCGCCTCGCTTTTTCAGAGAAAATGACGAAATGACTTTTGCCTCCAAAATCACGAATATTTCTGACAAGGATTTGACAGGTAAGGCAAAGGTGTTGTTTTTTGATGCGATTTCTATGAAGCCGATAAGCCTCACCCCACCCCAGCCCTCCCCAAAAGGAGAGGGAGGAAAGGTTTCCCCTCAGCAGGAGGGGACGGAAGGGGAGGTTGTATTTACCGTTCCCAAAGGGCAAAGCACAGTCGTAAAGTGGAATATTCGTATCCCAGATGCTAAATATCAAGCAATTACGTACAGAGTAGTTGCCCAAGCGGGAGAGTTTACTGATGGCGAGGAAATGAGCATACCTGTTTTGACTAACAGAATGATGATTACGGAAACCTTGCCTTTGCCTGTGCGTGGCGGACAAACCAAGGAGTATGAACTGACGAAATTGGTGAAAAACAAGTCCACGACTTTGAAAAATCACAAATTGACGTTGGAGTTCACCTCTAACCCTGCATGGTATGCGGTACAGGCATTGCCCTACCTCATGGAATATCCGTATGAATGTGCAGAGCAGACATTTAGCCGTTTTTATGCCAATAGTATTGCAAGCCACGTTGCCAATTCGCACCCCAAAATCAAAAATGTGTTTGATGCTTGGGGCGGACTGCACAGTTCGAGTGCGGAAAAGAACAATCCTGCAAGTACAAATGGAAATAACTCTTCTGCTTTCCTTTCCAATTTGGAGAAAAATCAGGAGTTGAAATACTTGCTTTTGCAGGAAACGCCTTGGGTGGTCAATGCCCAAGATGAGCAAGCAAGAAAAAGGCAAATTGCAGTTTTGTTCGATTTGAACAGAATGGCGGGCGAATTAGGGCGGGCTTTGACGAAGTTAGAGCAAATGCAAGTTTCCAATGGCGGTTTCCCTTGGTTTGATGGAATGCCAGACTCTCGCTGGATTACGCAACACATTGTGGCGGGTATGGGACACTTAGACAAATTGGGCGTGAAAACCATGCGACCTAATGTAACTGCCTCTAATCAAATTAATTACGGTATTGATTCTGAAAAAACTTGGCGCATGATAGAAAAAGCAACGCTGTACTTGGACGACCGCATGAGAGAAGATTACGATAATTTGGTGGAATATTGCAAACGCTATAATCTCAAATTGGAAGAGCAAAAAGCTGGTTATGAGGCAATTCACTATTTGTACGCACGTTCTTTCTTCAAAGATATTTCCTTGGCTGGTAAGAATAAAAAAGCCTACGATTTCTACTTAGGGCAAGCAAAAAAATATTGGTTAGAGAATGGAATTTACATGGAGGGAATGTTAGCATTGGTCTTGCATAGAAATGGAGAAGAAGCTACCGCCAAAGACATCGTGAAGTCATTGAAAGAGAGAAGTTTGAATAGTGAGGAAATGGGAATGTATTGGAAAAACATGATGAAAGGCGGCTACTGGTGGTACGAAGCTCCTGTGGAAACGCAGGCATTGATGATTGAGGTATTTGCAGAAGTTGCCAAAGACGAAAAAGCAGTAGATGACCTCAAAGTTTGGCTACTCAAACAAAAGCAAACCCAAGATTGGGAAACGACCAAAGCAACTTCCGAAGCGTGCTATGCCCTTCTCTTACAAGGAGATAACTGGCTGCTAAGTGATGAATTGGTAGAGGTTACACTTGGCAACATCAAGGTAAATCCAAAAGCGATGGACGATGTAAAAGTAGAGGCAGGTACAGGTTACTTCAAAACTTCGTGGAATAAGGAAGCGATTACGCCTGAGATGGGGAAAGTTACAGTCAAGAAAAACGACAAAGGCGTAGCTTGGGGAGGCTTGTATTGGCAGTATTTTGAGCAGTTAGACAAGATTACCCCTGCGGAAACGCCGTTGAAACTGAAAAAACAGCTTTTTGTGCAAGAAAATAGCCCTACGGGACCAGTCAGTCGTCCAATTGTGGAAGGGACACCACTCAAAGTAGGTGATTTGGTGAAGGTTCGTATAGAGCTAAGAGTCGACCGAGCAATGGAATACGTACACATGAAAGACATGAGGGCGGCAGGTTTTGAGCCTACCAATGTGATTTCCCGCTACAAATATCAAGACGGACTCGGCTACTATGAAACGACCAAAGACGCAGCTACTAACTTCTTCTTTGGCTACTTAGGGCAAGGGACTTACGTTTTTGAGTACGACTTGCGCGTATCGCACGCGGGCGACTTCTCCAATGGCGTTACTACTATCCAATGTATGTACGCCCCAGAGTTCAGCAGCCATTCGGAAGGGGTGAGGGTGAAAGTGAAGGAGTAAAATGTAGGTTTGAAGTAGTTTGAAACGCTGTTAATAGGTCTATAATAAATTTTATAGACTTTATTGACAGCATTTCTGTTTTATTAAATAATTAGGAAATTATTGTATTTTTGTGGTAGATTGCAATTTTTAGAAAGTAAAGGCATAAAAGTATTCAAAATAATCCATAAGTTTGCTATTTTTAAGCGAACTGATTTATATAAAAATATAATTTTCTCAAAAATGACAAATCACAAAATGAAAACTATTAATATAAAGCATACACTTTTCTTTCTTATAAGCATTTCCTTTTTAGCTTTTATTATTAGGTTATATCGTGTTGATTTTCTCAGTATTTGGGTTGATGAGATTGTTCATGTTAAAACTGCAAAGGCTTTTTTATTTAATAATCAGTCATTAATCACAGATGATAATAATGGAATCTTTACTACTTTTATTATTACACTTTTTTACAAATTATTTGGAATAAGTGAATTTACTACCCGAATTGGAAGTGTTATTTTAGGAGCCTCATCTATTCCATTAGCCTATATTCTTGCTCAAAGACTATTCAAAAAGGATAGTATTGCTATGATTGCTGCATTTTTGATGACATTCTCTTTGTATCTTATTTTTTGGTCGCGTCTGGGGCGAATGTATGCTACTTTTCAGTTTACTTATCTTGCTTTGCTGTTAATTTTCCATCTATTTTTTGAACCAAAGGAAAAAGCAATAGAAGCCAAAAATATACTTCAACGGGTATTCAAAGACTTAAATTGGACATGGTTTTTTCCGTTTATACTTATTCTTTTATTGTCTATTTTTTCTCATAGACTCTCCCTTTTTTTTATTCCCTCTATTTTAGTATATGGGTCTTTTATAACCATTTTTTACTTTTTTGGTACAGAGAATCATAAATTTATTAACAAATACGCATTATTACTTTATTCAAGCATACTGCTATTAATTATCACTTTAACAGGTACTTATAAGCATATTTTAGGCTTTTTTATACCACAAGAACATATAGCCGTTTTTGTCCCTTCTTTACTAAGCTTAGAAGACGGTGCTGACCCAGCTAAGTTAGAGGTCTTGCTTTCTATCTATATTAATATACTTGTAAAAGATTACATTTATTTATATCTATTTGCTTTTGTAGGTGTTATCATTTCCTTTCGATTAAATAAGAAAAATGCCTTGTATCTGCTTATCAATTTCTTAGTACCATTTATTTTAATGTCTTTGGTTTTCAATTCTATGGCAAGTCCAAGATATCTTATTTATATCTACCCTTTATTTTTGATTGCCTCTGCGGTTGGGATTGACTTTATTGCAGAAAAACTTGTTTTTTATGTTGATAAAATTTATTTTATCAACAAATTAAATTTAAAAATAAAAGATTATGTAGTAATAGCCTGCATATTAATTCTTTTATCTCCTTTTAAAGATATTTGGAAACTAATAGATACAAAGGAACATGGAAAGATAATAGATATGGACTTAACACATGCAAGTACAAGTAATTGGCGGGAGGCAACAAATTATGTAAAGAGAAGCTTCAAAAAAAGTGATATTATAATGTCTACAAATCAATGGATTTGTGGTTTTTATCTTAACTCAGATAGCGTACTTGCATTTAGACAGCTTTTTTTTGATAGAAAAAGTGAATCTTTTGTACTTAATCAATCAAAAAATAGCAATAGAAGTGCTAATTCTTTTGAGGAGTTTATGAATACGATAAAGACTTACCCAAGAGGCTGGATATTAGCAGATTATTATCTTTATAATCAAGCTACTGACCCTCGTATATTTGATTACATCACTCAAAATATGAAATATCATTTTGATGCAACAGCAGATGGCAATGTGCAAGTATTTAGCTGGGAGCATGGAATAATAGAGCCTAAAAAAGTCTTTTTCTATGAAGTTGGGAGATATAAAAGTGGGAAAGAATCTGATGGGCTTATCGTAAATTTAGATAGTAACATTATCAATCGTTTAAATGATAAAGTGAAATTTAAAATTGATGCAGAAGGAATAGATAATAAGAATGAAATGATGTTTTTCATTAATTTAGAACATAGTCATTATGTGGATACTTGCAAGAATAATAATCGTGACACATTGGATTTAGTTTTAAGTAAGACATGGCTTAAAGAAGGTAAAAATGATTTTCTTTTTATACATAACCCACAATTAAAAGAAAACTCTCGTAAAGGTGCTTGCATTTATAATCTCTATTTAGATACTTTAAGTAGTTATAAAAGATAAGTTTACATCAAATTCAGCTTCATTCAGAAGGCGTGAAAGTGAAGGAGTAAAATATAGGTTTGAAGTGGTTTGAAACGCTGTTAGTGATCAATAGACCCCACAGTGGAACTGCTAACAGTCGTTTTATTTTTTAGAGAGTAGGCAAATTTTAGCGTTTTTCTAACCCCAAACAAGAAATTTTACGTATATCATGTAACTCATTTTTAGGATACCACTACACAAAACTCAAAAAAACATAGACTAAACTAAATAAATATGGGACTTACGTTTTGCTGGTGCAATAGCGTAAGTCCTATTTTATGATTTGCAGAGTCTGAAAAAGAAATCACAAATCCGTTAATTCTTTATATTGCTTGGATAATAGAACCAGTGAAAACCTCTGTTTCATTGCCGTTTTCATCTTTGAAACGCACATAGATTTTCTTTTCTCCGTTGCCCTGTGTGAGTTTCCATTGATACAGTTGATTTTTGGGAAATGGCACCCATCCTATGTTAGAGAAATCGGCACTATTGCTAATCATCATAAATACCGCACCTTTTGCTTGTAACTTAAGTTTGACAGTGCCGTCAGGGTCTTCTGAATATTTTGCGCCATCATTTACCACCACACTACAATCTTCGGGCGGCATACTGTCCCAAATAATTTCGTCGTACGCAAGTTTGGAAGCCTCATTGTTAGATGCGTCTTTGAACTTTATATACACCTCGTTTTTGCCTTGCTGGGTCAATTTCCAGTCCATAGAGGCTACATAGGGAATCCACGCCACAGCAGACATAGCAGTATCAGCGGCAATTTTGAGGTGAGAAGCACCGCGAGCAAAAATGGTCAAACCTACCTTGCCTTCCTTGTGTATAGCAACTTTGGCATCAGCGTTAATGCTCACTCTTCCGTCTAAGGGCGGTTCGGAATCGACCAAAATTTGAGCAGAAACGATAGCAGTTTCGTTACCAGCCTCATCTCTGTATTTGATATAGACCTCGCGCAAGCCATCTGCCGAGCCTTCCAATGCCCATTTGGTGCTTGGGCGGAAAGCCTGCCAGCGTGCCTTCAAAAAGCCTTTGACATTGCTTATCATCATGTATTTGGCATCTTCTGCTACCAAATCAAGCGTTACCTGCTTGGTAGGGTTGTTGATAAATCCTTTTTCTGCCACAATCTTGACGGTGGCGTTCTGAGGAGGAGTTTTATCTACAAATACACTTTCCTTCATCACAGGGGTCGTATTGCCAAACTTGTCTTTGAGTTGGACATAAATCACTTTTTCACCTTCCCCACTATTGAAAGACCACTGTCCTACGTTTGCCTTGAAAGGTAGCCAAGAAGGGCTATCTTTGAAGTCTTCATGCGTACTGATACGCATTTCGCGTGGCGTACCCGAAGCCATGATTTCCAGAGGGACTACCGCGTTTTGGGTATATTTGCTTCCGCCGTTCAGCTTGACGCGAAAGTTCTCGATACGTGGGTCGGTTTCTTGCGCCCAAGTTAGGTGCGAAGCACTCAATAACAGAAACAATGCTAATAATCTACTCATTGCTCTTGGATAGTTAAAAATGAACACTTTATTGCTATTTAATTTTTTTGATTCAATAAAAAAACTTTCAATACCTTCTATTCAAAAAAGGTGCAAATATTTATACAAACACTCAAAAATTTGTTTTTTTTGTGAAAAACATCAAAAACAAAACATTTTTGAAGTAATAAAACTGCGAAAGTTACTGATTTTATTTTATAATCTGCTTAGAATGTTCTTTACTTTTTACTTTTTCTATGATGTCAGCAATATTTCCTTGTTCGTCTATCAGAAAAGTAGTGCGGATAGTTCCCATGTAAGTTTTTCCATACATTTGCTTTTGCTGCCACGTGCCGTACATTTCGTGTATTTTTTTATCTGTATCAGCAATCAGCCTAAAAGGAAGGGTATATTTGTCAATAAACTTACGATGCGATTTCTCATTGTCAGCACTAATACCTACCACCTCGAAGCCCTTGCTGGTTAGCTCGCTATAATGGTCGCGAAGGTTGCAAGCCTGCTCAGTGCAGGTAGCAGTCAGGTCTTTGGGATAAAAATACAAAACTAATTTTTTGCCTTGGAAATCAGACAGTTGGATTTGATTTCCGTCTTGGTCTTTTCCTATAAAATCGGGGGCTTTGTCGCCAATTTTGAGTGTGAGCATTGTTTTTTTAGGTTTAAACAGTTTAGCAGCCCATTTTGTTTTATTGATTGTAGTGGTGGTGAGCTATGAAATCATTTGTGAATAAGGGAATCACAAAAAATAAGGGCGAGATTGTAAATCTCGCCCAGCAAGGTATTTCAACACCTATTTTACTCACCAATCCCTACAGGTTTCCCTCCTTTTTTCATCAATTCTTGTACTGCTTTTTCTATTTGTTGGTCTTTACCTTTTTTGAGGATAGCTGGCTCGTTTTTCATTTTTACGTCAGGCTCTAACTGCGTATTTTCTGCGTACTTGCCTTGCATATCTACCATGCCTACCTGCGGAATCCCGAAGTATAGCGTAGGGTCTATCTGCGTTTCCCACCAAACTGCCGTTCCAGTGCCTGGGACGGGCATACCGACCGTATTGCCGATGCTGTATGCCTTGAAAGCAAGCGGAAAAAGGTGTGCGTCAGAGTAGTTGCTTTCACCCATAAGAAGGGCTACGGGTTTTGTCCATTTTCGCATGGGTTCTAAGCCCATTTTCTGTTCTCTTGGCACCATGTCCATGTACTTTTTGCCACTGAGGAAAGTCGCCAAATCATCATGTAGCCAACCGCCGCCGTTAAAGCGTGTATCTACAATGAGAGATTCCTTGTCATTGTTGCGACCCAGCACCTCATCAACTACGGTGCGAAAACTGCCATCGTCCATGCCGCGCACGTGTACGTAGCCCACCTTTCCGCCAGAGAGTTCTTCGGTTTCTTTTCTGCGCTGCTCCACCCAGCGTTTGTAAAGCAGTTCATTTTCCTCACCTCGGCTTATCGGTTTTAGTGTTTCTTCAAATCGAGTATTTGTAGCAGGGTCAAAAACAGAAAGCAAGGTCAGTTTGCCTATTTTGCGATTCAGTAGTGCATAAAAATCCATGCTCGTTGTAATATCTACACCGTCTATTTTCTCGATGATGTGTCCAGCCTTTACCTTGGACTTGGCATTATCCAAAGGACTTTTCTTGATAATTTCACTGATTTTCAGTCCGTTTGCTGTAAAAGTTTCATCATAAAAAATACCCAAAGAAGCAGTTGCATCTTCGGCATTTTGAGGACGACGGTAGCCACTACCTGTGTGTGAGGCATTTAGCTCGCCCAGCATTTCGGAAAGCATTTCTGCAAAATCGTAGTTATTGTTGATGTAAGGCAGGAAACGCTTGTATTCATCATAATAAAATTTCCACTCTACGCCATGCAAATTGGTTACATAAAATTTCTTCACCACTTGTCGCCAAGCATGGTCAAAAATATAGGCTTTTTCTACCAAGTAGTTCAGGTTCATTTCCCCATTGATGCTGACGGGGTCGCGTTTGCCGCTTTCTGCATCTATTTTTACGATATTTCCATTTGAAATAATGAAAATAGATTTGCCATCTTTGGTCATTTCCATACCAAAACCTGCCCCTTTGACCAATAATTTGGTTTCTTTGGTGCGTGTTTCCGTAACCCAAAGGTCAGAACCTCCCTCAAAACGTGCAAGATAGTATAGTTTTTCGCCATTGGGAGAAAGAACGGCATCACTCAAACGTGAGGAGTGCAAGGTCAGGCGCACTTTGCGGTCAGCAATATTTTCAAGTTCAAAGTTTAGCCTCACCCCCTGCCCCTCTCCATTAGGCGAGGGGAGTTTTTTAGGTTCAGCTTTCTCCTCTTTTTTGTCCTCTTTCTTCTCGTCCTTTTTCTCCTCTTTCTTTTCTTTTTCTTCTTGTTCCTTCAAAAGGGCAAAATCTTCTTTATTGAGTTTGAAACGGTCAAACGCGTCTTGGGTGAAAAACATACCATAAACGTCATTTTCCCCGCCCCAAGAGCCATGATTTTTCATGCCGTCGCGGTCAGAAAACCAAATAAGCATCTTGCCTTCCATCATCCACTTGCCGTTTCCGTCGGAGTAGCCACTATTGGAGAGATTGGTTGGCTCGCTTTTGCCATCTGCCGCGACCAAGCCTATTTCGCCTACAAATATCTGCCCGCCTTGGGGAATAAAATCCACCAAAAACCACTTGCTATCAGGCGACCACTGATAATATTGGTCGCCATCAGAATAGGAATAGTTGTAAGTTCCTTTCAACACTGTTCTTGTATTTTTACCTTCTAAGTTATAGACTTTCAGCGTAGTGCGCTCTTCCAAATAGGCTATTTCCTTGCCATCAGGAGAAAATGAAGGCTGGAACTCCTCCGCCTGCGTAGCTACGACAGGCTCTTCCTTTAAAATTGTAGCAGCATAAAAATAGGGTTCTTCCTTGCGAACAATGGTGGTTTTGTAAACGTCCCAGTTGTTATTGCGTTCGGCGGCATAGACCAAAGATTTCCCATCGGGGCTAAAACTCACCGTTCTTTCCTGCTGTGGCGTATTGGTAATTCTTTTGGTAATTCCGCCCTCTACTGATGTTACAAAAATTTCGCCTCTAAACACAAAAGCAATTTCCTTTCCGTTGGGGGAAAGTGCCATTTCCGTTGCGCCTCCGCTAATTGGTACTATTTTTTCAGTATTCAGCCTTCCATCAATCATAATTTGTACACTGACTTTTTGGGCTTGTGCGCCCTCTTTCATGGTATAAATTTCACCATTATACCCAAAGCAAAGCGTACCATTTTCAGCCTTGCTCAGAAAACGGACAGGGTGCTTTGAAAGCTTGGTAATTTGCTCGCCTTTAGCACCCGAAATGCTTGATTTCCAAATGTTAAACGAACCTGATTGCTCACTCAAATAATAAATTTCGCTTTCATTTTTTCCAAAAACAGGATTGCGGTCTTCGCCATTAAAGGTAGAGATTTGCGTATATTTTTCAGAGGGAATATCGTACACCCAGACATCGCGCGTTACGGACGAGGTATGGTGCTTGCGCCAGTCGTCCTCATAGCCTTTCCAATCATGGAAAAGGAGTTTTTTGCCGTCTTTGCTGTATTTGGCGTACTCCGCCTGAAAGTCCAAAACCATTTTTGCCTGTCCACCAATGACAGGGACTGCATAAAGCTGGTCAAAAAGGCGTGGGAACTGGCTATTTTTTGCCCCAGAGATACGATTGCCTTGGAAAATCACATTTTTGTCATCAGAAGAAAAGTCGCTGGGCAGGTCTGCGCCAGAGTGAAAAGTGAGGCGTTTGGCTTCGCCTCCTGTGGCAGGCATCACAAATACATCAAAATTGCCATAACGGTCTGAGGCAAAGGCGATTGATTTGCTATCGTGCGACCATATTGGCATAAAGTCGTACCCTTCATGCAGGGTAAGCGGGACAGCCTGCCCGCCTGCGCTTGGCATACGGTACAAATCACCTTTGTAGGCAAACACAATGGTCTGCCCATCAGGGGAAAGCGCGGGATAGCGCAACCAAAGTGGGTTTTCTTGCGCGAAGGCAAGCTGCGTGCTACCAGTAAAAATGCTGAAAGCAACACAAAAAAAGCAAAAAATTAATTTTGTCATCATCATACGTTTTTTGAAATTTAAGTTTTTAAAATTAAAAAGTAAAAATAGGTTATTTTTTTATAGTTGTATCTGCGTTTTAAAATCTTTTTATAATTGCTCAATATCTATGCCCCCCATAACCGCCTCTCAAATAAAAAAGTGAGAGGTTATGCAAATCTTAATTGTTTATTACATTTACTTTACAGAAATTGCGTATAATTTTTTTGCCTCTACATGAAAAAAAGCGATTACGAACTTTGGCAACAGCTAAAACAGGGTGATGAACACGCGGTCAGCGAAATGATGCAGTATTACTATGCTGACCTCTATCAGTATAGCTTAAAAATTGCAGGTGATGCTGATTTGAGTAAGGACTGTATCCAAGAGGTATTCATGGAAATCTGGACAAAAAGAGAAAAACTCAGTGATGTCAATTATATTAAACCCTATCTTTTTAAGTCTTTGCGCCGAAGAATTGTTTATCATAAAACTCAGAAAAAGAAAGAATTAGACAATTTGGAAGCAGACTTTGATGTGGTTTTTTCCCAAGAAGACTTTTTGATACATGAACAAAATACAAAAGAACGCCAAGAAAAATTAGTCAAGGCTCTCAATCAACTTTCCAAACGCCAACGTGAGGCTATTTACTTGAAGTTCTATGAAGGACTAAGCTACGAAGAAATTGCCGAGATTATGGGCATCACCTACCAGCCACTTTATAACCTGATTTACAAGTCTTTAAAACTGTTACGCGAGTACCTAAGTGCGTGCAGCCTGCTATTACTTTTACTTTTTTAGTTTCAGTAAAAAAAAAAAAATTTTTTTGATTAGAAAACCTCAATGTCTTGCTCTTTGTGTTAAACATCAATTTTTCACAATTAAGGAAGTCAATGGAAAAATACCTTACATATAAAGTAGAAGATTTTGTGGCAGATGAATCCTTCCAGAGGTGGGTACTGGGAGAGGATAAAGCCGTAGCAAGTATTTGGGGGCAGTTTGTAACCCAATATCCTGAGAAACAATCCGAAATTAATGAAGCGAAGCGTTTGCTCAATGCACTTGTTCCTAACAAACAAGCAGGGAAATATGTGCATGAAACCCAAGCCGCTATCACACTTTTTCAAGCAAATCTCCAAATCCAAAAGCCTGTTTTTGAAGTTGCTAAAAATGAAAGACCTATTAAAACTAAGGCACTTACTTTCCCTGCGCGCCTCCGAAGGATTGCGGCGGGGCTGGTCATCTTATTCACGCTGGGCGCATTGGCTTATTTCTTAACAAACACCTACTTAGCCAATAGCACTTACGAAACTGCCTATGGACAAACCCAAAAAATTAACCTGCCTGATGGCTCAGTCGTTACTTTGAATAGCAACTCTCACCTACGCGTACCAAATACCTGGGAAGCAGGCGAAGCACGTGAAGTTTGGCTTGACGGAGAGGCATTTTTTGAGGTACAAAAACAGAAAAATGGGGAAAAGCAAGGGCTTATCAAGTTTATAGTTCATTCGGCAAATGTAGATGTCGAGGTACTTGGTACGCAGTTCAATGTTTGGAATCGCAGAAATAATGTAGCTGTTGTGCTGAACGAGGGCAGGGTAAAGCTAAATATCAAAGGCAAAGACACCCCTACTCAAATAGTAGAAATGTTGCCCAATGAGATGGTAGAAATAAGCAATAATCAGGTGAGTTTCACCAAAAAGCAAATCAAAACGAAACTTTATACCTCGTGGAAAGCGCAAGAATTTGTGTTTGAAAGTACGCCGCTTGCTGAGGTAGCTAAAAAAATAGAAGATGTCTATGGACTAAAAGTTACTTTCCAAGACACAAAAATGTCCTCAGAAACTATTACAGGGGTGATTCCTTGTAAAAATGAGCAATTATTTTTTGATGTTCTTTCTACCACACTTGATATAAAAATTACCAAAAAAGAAAAGGACAAAGAAGTTGTTTTTTCTCGGAAAACCAAGTGAAAATAAATAAAAATAAGTAAGAATTAACCTAATAAATAAAGTAAATTATGAAAACGAAGTTACTAAGACAAACCTATTGGCGGTTATGTTTATCGCTGGTAATTACAGTTTTATTCCATTTGAGTTTGCAGGCGCAGACCTTAGCGCGCAGGCAGGACGACCTAACAGCGCGCCTCCAAACGGAAAAACCTGAGAAAACAAACGCGCAAACACTGAAAAGTGTACTCAAAAACTTAGAAGATAAGTACAAAGTCCATTTTGTGTATGCGGGTGCTATCAAGGCAGAAAGATTAATGGTTGTGCAAGTACCTAAAAACGAAAAGATTGAGCAAGTATTAGAGGGTTTGCTCACACCTTTTGGCTTGCGCTATCAGCAAATGGAAAGCCAGCTTTTCATCATCACGCCCGAGAAAATAGTGGAAAAAGTAGAGGCACTTCCTACACCTACTTCTTCTTTGCTGACTCCGCTGGAAACCACCACGATTCCTCAGTTAAACACCGTTATTTCAGGTGGTTTGATGAGAGTAGAGAAACGCATCTCAGGCACAGTAACCTCGGCAGAGGATAACAACCCCGTCCCAGGTGCAAACGTAGTTGCCAAAGGCACAAGCACTGGTACTATTACAGATTCAGACGGCAAATATGTCATCTCTGTTCCTGATAATACAACAACTTTGGTGTTTTCTTATGTAGGTTTTGAAACTCAAGAAATCCAGATAGGCAACCGCACCAATATTGACGTAAAAATAAGTGTGGATGTTAAGACTTTACAAGACATTGTGGTCATTGGCTATGGCGAAAGGGACAAGAAAGACTTGACAGGGGCGGTTTCCGTAGTTAATTCCGAAGAAATCTCTAAAAGTGTGGCAATGCAGCCCGAATTAGCAATGCAGGGCAGAATGGCGGGTGTTTTTGTTTCTACGCCAAGCGGTAATCCTAACGACCGCCCTACGGTGCGTATTCGCGGCGTAAGTACCTTTGGTTATGCAGAACCGCTATATGTAGTAGATGGCATTCCGCTTACAGAGTTTGGGAGTGGGATAACAGATGGTGCCACTGGTGATATTCGCGGGAACGTAAACGTACTGAACCTGATAAACCCAAACGACATAGAGTCCATGACCGTACTCAAAGATGCCTCCGCTTCAGCTATTTACGGCGTGCGTGCATCTAATGGGGTGATTTTGATTACCACCAAGCGCGGCAAGTCAGGCAAACCCAAGGTAGAATTCAATGCTTCTCGTGGCGTACAAAATATCGCCAAGACCTTTGATATGCTTGATGTAAACCAATACACACGCCTCTACCAAGAGTCTTACGCCAATAATCCTGATGAGTTAAAAAATCTTCCTCCTGAATTTATTGCGACAGACTCTCGGTATTTGGGGAATCGCCCCAATGTAGATTGGCAGAATCCCTTGGTGCAGAAAAATGCTATCATAGAAGATTACAGTGCCAAAGTTTATGGAGGCAGTGATGCTACTACCTATTACGTTTCAGCGGGCTACGGCAAAACCCAAAGTACGCTGATTCAGAATGACATGGAACGCTATACCTTTGCCACGAATGTAAAGAGTAGCATTTCTAAAATTTTTGAAGTAGGGGCTACTTACCGCTTAGGGTATATCAATGCCTTGGACAATACAGGCTCGGACTTGGGCTATGCCGCACAAACTTCACCTTGGCAGCAAATCTATGACCCTACGCACCCCACAGGCTTTGCGCCTTCGGTTAGTGCCAGGTTCAAGCCCAATCCTGAACTTGGACAGCAGGTAGCCAGACCCCTATTTTTATTGCCTATTCCTGCTCAGGTATTTGATGGTGACCCTTCCTTGCTTTGGGGAGTAGAAACCAATAATAATATTTTTGCTCAACAAGCACTCAGGGATACGCGTTATAATATGCTCCGCAACATGGGGACAGCCTACCTGCAAATAGAACCTCTCAAAGGCTTGAAATTCCGAGGCACTTTTAGTGGGGATTGGTATTACAACAGACGAAATTCGTGGGAGGATTTTAACTTGTACCTATTCTCGCAAACACCAGGGAATCCTTACGCAGGCAATGATGGAACTTCCAAAGGCGGCTATGGAGAAAGGCATACGCGCAATACCAACTTGGTCAAAGAGTTTAGCATCACTTACAATAAAAGTTTTGGCGAACACAATTTTGATGTGATTTTGAACGCCATGGACCAGCAATACAAATATGACTTTGTGAGTGCTTCTTCTGCACAAATTGCTTTGGCTGACCCCTTGTTTAGAGGCGTAAATAACATTCAACCTTTCAGTAATGGGGCTTCCTTCAGAGAGTTGAATGCCTTGCAGGGCTACATGGGCAGAATTAGCTACAAATACAGCAACAAATACTACGCAGACGTAACCGTACGTCGCGATGGTAGCTCACGATTTGCCCCTGGCTATAAGTGGGGAACATTCCCTTCCTTTGCGCTGGCATGGAGAATTAGCCAAGAAAACTTCATGAAAGATTTGACTTTCATCAATGACCTAAAGCTACGCGGTGGCTGGGGACAGTTAGGTAACCAAGAAACAGCTTCTTTTGCCTTCCTCTCTAAAGTTTCTACCTCTTCTGACTACTCTACAGGCTCAGGCGCAGGCAATGCGATTGGTAACTTGCGCTTTGGTGTTGCTTTGCCTGATTTCCCTGTGGTAGATTTGTCTTGGGAAGTTGCCAATACTACCAATGTAGGTTTTGATGGTGTATTCTTAAACAACAGACTTACCGCAACTGTCGAGTATTACAGTCGCCTGACGACAGGTATTTTGCAAGGCGCACAGCTACCCGCAAGTGTAGGGAATCAGAATCAACCTATTCTGAACATTGCCTCGGTCAGGAATAGTGGGATAGAGTTACAACTCGGTTATAACGGAAAAATAGGAGATGATTTTACCTTTAACATAGGTGGCAACTTAACTACGGTAAAAAATAATACGGTCAGCGTATTCCGCAATCAGCCTTTTGGCGGCGAGGGAGGCAGAATAGAAGAAGGTTATTCGCTTAACTATTTGTGGGGCTACAAAGCAGGTGGTATTTTCCAGACGCAAGAAGAAATCAATAATTGGAGAAGAACAAACTCTGATGCCAACAATGGCGACAACTTTAAGCCTGGTGATATGTACTTCTTAGACACCCGTAGCGCGCCTTCTGTACCAGGCACTACCTACAAAGATTCCTTAGATGGCGTAATCAATGCCTTTGATAGGGTGTATTTGGGTAAAACCATTGCAGGTTTCTATTACGGCATCAACCTGAGTGCTAACTGGAAAGGCTTTGATTTGTCCATCTTCTTCCAAGGCGTGGGTGATGTAGATAAAATTAATGGCGAACGCTGGGGCGGCGAAAGCATGGCTGGGACAGGGAATAATCAGTGGACAAGCGTATTAAACCGTTGGACTCCGCAAAATCCTTCTACGACCATGCCAAGAGCAGTCCGCAACGACCCCGCAGGCAATACCAGATTCTCCAGCCGTTGGGTAGAAAGTGCCGCTTTCTTGCGCCTCAAAAACTTCCAAATAGGGTATAGCGTACCCAAAAGCGTAATGACCAAGATAGGCGTAATGGACAGATGCAGAATATTTGTAAGCGGTACAAACGTCTTTACCTTTACCAACTGGACAGGCATAGACCCCGAAAATAACATCTTGCCACCTGCAAGAACCTTTACACTCGGTTTATCTGCTACATTTTAACAAAAAAAAAACCTGAAGTAGAACAAAAAAATTAAACTTCAGGTTTTTGACGGTAAATTGAAAATTCAAACATATTTAATTAAATTGATTATGAAAAAATACAAAATTGTTTTACCACTTGCTTTTTTGTTTTCATTTGGCATTTATACTGCTTGTAATGAAAGCAAATTGGACTTACAGCCCTTAGCACCT
>JAAFJS010000239.1 GCA_013298985.1 Cytophagales bacterium | reverse complement strand
CCTAAATATTGACCACTTTTTTTGACAGTTTTCTTTTTTTCTTTGTCGTAATAACTGCTTACTTCGTACAAATAATATTTGTCTTGTATTTTTTTAATCTCTTGATTTTTTTGACGAAAAGCCAAAACCCAGTCAGGATGTGCCATAAAAATAATGGATATGTTACCTAATATTAGGTAAACAATCATAAGACCTAAAATGTTTAAAAAAATCAAAAAAAAACTACTTTTTTTATTTAATTAAATCTATTCCCTAATATTTTGGGAAGTTAGGGCTTAATGGCTTTTGGTTTAAAAAAATAAGACCATACTAAGTTTAGCATATAACACGCCAAAATAGTCAGAAATGGGTACGCAGTAATAAAATAACGATATTCAATTGCTCGTATTGCAAAAGAAAATAGGATAATAATATAGATTGGAATTACCATTATTAAGAATATTCTCGCATCTTTTTTGTTAAGTAACCAAAAATAAGCCAATAAACCAATTAACAAAATAAAATAATATAAAAGAGAATAGCATATTTTTAAAAATTGTGAAAACAAAGGCTGTTGGCTAAATACTTTGTTACTAATATTATATGTACCACTATGAAATAAAAAATTTTTGATTAGCCTCAATGGAGCAATAACATAGTAATAAAAAGGTTTTTCTTGTATGAAAACCTGTTTATATAGTTTGAGTTTTTCAGTAATAATAGTATCATGTATTCTATTTATAGAAAATGATAATTGAATATTTTTTAAAGAATCTATATTGTAGGCTGAGGTATAAATATAGGTTGGCAAGTCTTCCACTTTTGTATATTTAGGTTTAAGATGAGTTATATTTAATGGTTTGAGAAATACTAATATTTCTGCATTGCTATTCCAATCGATAAAGTCAAAACCCCATGCAGACATAAGATTCATCAGAGCTAATCTTTTCCCATCACGAAAGCCTCCTTCTGCAAGAGGAATGAAACGATTGAAATGTATGTAGTTTCTGCTTATCCAAATTATCTCTACCGTTAAAAATGTAAGCAGATATACAAATAAACAAACAAGAATGTACTGCAATCTCTTTTTTAATAAAAAATAATTTTCATAAATAATTAATAACGTACAAAATAACAAGATGACCCCATAAAAAGGGCGCATCACAAATGCCCAAGTAAAAAGTAGTCCAGAGAAAAAATATCTTTTTTTATTTGGCTCAACAACCAGTAAATAAATGCTAATAATAAGCGCAGAAACACTAAAGCTTTCTGTCAGGATAAATAAATCATAAAAGGTTACAAATGAGTTGATTCCGTACAAAAAAAAGACAAAATAAAAAATGCGCCAAGATGAAAAAATCAAATAGGCTGTTTTTGCCAAATAATAGGTCGAGATGGCGGACAGAATGATTTGCAATAAATAAGTCAAGTTTTTTACCCAAAATTCATCAAAAAACAAGGAAAGTGGCGCAAGAACCACATCATAACCTAACATTCGCCCAGCGTAGGGGATAATTTGCCCATTAATATTTCTTCCAAAAACGCCTGTTTCTGCCAAGGTGCGAGCAGTGTTTAGGTAGTCTGGGCAGTCGCCGTTACAAATACCAATTTGCCCGTTATTATCAAACAAATTGAGGTTATACATCAAGAATAAAATCACTAATATTTTGATAATCAGGGCTATAAAAATCCATTTTAACCTTGTTTGCATTGGGGAACTATGATTGAGGTTTTGGGTTTGTAAAAATAGAAAACAGATTTACTGGTGCAAAAGTAGTGCAAATACTTAGTTTGCTTGCCTACATTTGCATTAATTTACTTTCGAATCAAAACTTAATTGACTTACTTAGCGTTTGAATCATTAACAGCGCAACCCATATTTATGTCGCGGCAACTTATAGTTCTCCTTTATTTTGTGTTTTTTAGCTTCTCTGCAAAAAATTTGTCGGCTCAACAGGCTACTAAATTTGCTGAGATTGACCGTTTTGCCCTCAATGTCCCTGACTCCCAAACCAAAGATATTCAGCTACTTGCCAATTATTTGGCTCAAACCAGTAAAACTGAAACGGAGAAAGTGCGTGCGATTTATGTGTGGATTACCAACCACATCAACTATGACTGGGAAACGTTCCAGCATAAAAAAATCAATGACCAAAGTGCAGAAAAAACACTAAAAACACGCATGGCAGTTTGTGAAGGTTACGCCAACTTGTTTAGGGCGTTGTGTAATGCCGTCAAAATTCCTTGTGAAGTCGTCAATGGCTATGCAAAAAGTGCTGATTATCAAATAGGTACAGCCATAGATGAGCCAAATCATTCGTGGAACGTGGTAAAATTGGCAGAAAAATGGCAGTTAGCTGACCCAACTTGGGGAGCTTCGGATAACAGCAACAGTACGAATGACTATTATTTTTTGCCTGCGCCAGAGCAATTAATTTTCACACATTTTCCCGAACGCGCAATATGGCAGTTGCTCCCGCGTCGCGTAAGTATGTATGAATTTGAACGCAAACAGATTGTGTATCCTGCATTTTTTGAGTTAAACCTCCAAAATTTTAATCATTTGGAATCTTTGGTCGAAACCAATCTTTCCACGCTTTATTTTACGTTTAGTGCTGCCACAGCCCACAGCCCACTTGCCGCAACCTTGAAATTAGGCGATGAAATGATTGATTTACAAGAGGAAATGAGCAGAAAATATAACTGGGTGAGTATAAAAATAGATAGCCTAAAGACCAATAAGTTTTATGAACTAAACATTTATGGCGCGCCTGCTGACTCATCTCAAAATCTTGATTTACTCACTACTTATTACATCAGCACAGGCAAAAATCAGCCCAAGTACGTTTGTACGCCCAAGTCCGATTTTAAGCGAGATAGTATTACGGGTATGCCGTATTGGTTTATGATTAAGTACATCGAGAATGCTCAGAAAGGTCGATACGTTACGCTGGAAAAATTACTCCATGAGGGGCTGACTTTTTCACCCAATAATAGCTGGCTTTACTTTCGCTTGGGTGATGTCTATGAACGCTTGAGTATCATTGATAAGGCGATTACTGCCTATCAAAAAGCAATAGACCTTTCCCCAGATTACTACGAACCGCACTATAATTTAGGCGTTTTGTACTATAATCGCGCCATTGATGTCTATAATTCTTGGCAAAAAATCAATCCCGAAGAAAGCAGAAGTAAGGAAATGAAAAAAGAATTGGTAACATTACTGACTAAGGCAAAACCTCACGTAGTCAAGGCGTTAGAACTTCAGCCTGATACAATGCAATTAGAAAAAGCACTCAAAAATATCAATTACTTTGTAAATTAATTCCTTTAGAGATAAAAAATAAATTTTTGATTATAATTAATATTAAAAAAGGTGATTATCAATATTTTAGACTCGTGCCTTAATAAATTATCTTAGAAATGGAATTTCTAAGATAATTTCATATAACAATTTAATGTACTTATGTATTATATTGATTTGTAACTACTTAAAAGTCTATTATTTCATCAAATCAGCCAAGAGTTCAAACGTTTCTTTGGAGTGTGTAGGGAAATTGGCAATGCGAATTTGCGTTTCCTTTCCTGCGCCGTAGCCACTACCTACCGTAATATTATGTTCCTTGAATTTATTGATAAAAAAACTTGCTTTTTCTTTGACCACATCAGCCACAATCACTGTTTTAGAACGAAATTTCTCATTTTCTACAAAAACTTTGAAGTTTTCGCTTTGCTGAATAGTATGGTACATCAGCACTGATTTGTAGTTAGTTTCGTTGCGAATAGTCTTGATGCCGCGCTTGTTCATGTCTTCACAAACTTTTCCTAACAAATAGATTCCCAACATATTAGGTGTTTCAGGCGTTTCATTATTTTTGATATTTTTGACCAAAGTAGAGATTTTATGGTAAGTGCCTGTACTTTTTCCAGATTTTTCAATCGCCATGCTTTTTTCCAAACATTTTTCATTCAAAATCCAAACACCCAAGCCCGCAGGCAAACCAAAACATTTCTGAACAGAAAAAAAAGCACTGTCTATTTGTGTAAAATCAAGGTCGGGATAAGGTGCGGAGGAAACCATATCAACAGTAATGAGCTTGTCAGGGTGCAGTTTTCTTAGCTCGTAAATATCTGATAGTGGCATACTTACGCCTGTACTTGTTTCATTTTGGGTAAGGCAGAGCAGTTCTGTGCTTGCTGGAATTTGCAGGTCAGCCATCTCAAAGCCTTGCCCCAGTGCGACTTCCTGTTTGTAAGCCTGTTTTTTTAGTAGCACAGCCGTTTCGTGAAATTTTTGTGAAAAACTACCATTGACCAAGTGAAAGGAATTTTCAGCGACTAAATTTTGGATAATGCGTTCCCAAATCTCTGTGGCTGAGGCAGTAAAGACGATGTAATAATCTTGTGGGACATTCATCAAGAGCCGAATCTGGCTGATAGTGTGCGCGATAATCTGCTGAAAGGCTTTGCTGCGGTGCGAAATGGCACAAACGTCTTCTTTCAGGGCGTGTTTGAGATGATGCTCTACGGTAAAATAAAGTTGTGAAGGACCTGGCGTTAAAAAATTCATTGTTTTTCTAAAATTAGACTATAATTTTTGGCAAAGATAAGGGTTTTTGTTTAAAACTCATTACCTTTGCAGTCCAAAAACGAAAACTGAAAAAATTTTAAATTTATAGAGCAATGACAGGATTAATCATAGGAACAATTATCGTAGTTGCCGTACTGTTGGTATTGGTGGTATTGGCACAAAACCCAAAAAGTAGCGGTAGCGGTGGCGGATTGACGTTTTCTGGCGCAAACCAACTCATGGGCGCAAAGCGTAGTGCTGACCTTTTTGAGAAAATGACTTGGGGATTTATCGCAACGATTATGGTATTGGCGTTGGCGGCAAACGTAGCCATCAAAAGACCAAGTGCAGAAGAGCAGTTTTCAAGCCCTAACGTAGAGGCGGCAAAGTCAACTAATGTGCCTACACCAGCAGCTACTTCGGATTCTTTGGCAAAGCCAATCACGCCCACAGAAACCACGCAACCTGCGGACACTACAAAGAAATAAAGTAAAGAGTGAGTAGCTCGGCTTGGAAAGCGGGGCTACTTATGCTAATTCTATCACCTCCAACATTTCGGAAAATTCTTCAAAAACGCCACTTAGCGATATTCCTGCTGGTTTTATCTCTTCTAAAATCTCCATTATATTTGTGCTATTGATGCCAAATCCGAGCAAAATAGGATATTCGGCACACCATTTTCTGAGCAAACTCTTTATTTCCTCGTTCATTTCTAACACTTTACTTTCCACTACAAAATAGTTGACCAAAGATTGATATTCGCTAAGAATTTGATTGTAGAAATCCAGCTTTTCCAAATTATCTACCGAAAAACGGAATATAAGTGGCGCACCCATGCCCGCAAAGTCTTTTAGCTGTTGAGCTGTAGAAACCTCGACCATTGCCAATGGGTAGGCTGAAACCTCTGCCTGAACACCCGTAGAGATTTCACCCACAATGGATACCCCTGCAATCCAGCCCGCAATTTCCTGCGCTGTTTTAGAGTCCACAAAATGCGGAGTATCTTTGTCCAAACAAAATCCAATCATGTCCACGCCCATGCCCGCGCAATAGCGCGCATCACTCAGATTGGTAATATTGCCTACTTTGACTACTGTTTTTAAACTCATCTTTTTAAAAAATAAAAATAATTGATTGAATATAGCATTTATGCACCATAAACTTACGTAATCTATTGCTGTTTTTTGTATGTTTGTAGAAATCCAAGTCCTGTACTTTTCCCAAAAAAAGTACCTTAAATTTGATTACGCAAATAAAATGTATGATTAATATTTACGAACGTAGCCCAGCCATTAATTGGGGCATATTGGTAACAGCATTATTGATAGGCATTAGCTCTATTATCTACACCAACGCACTGGTAAACAGGATTTTAGCACAAGAGGAAAAACAAATCTCGCTTTTTGCCAAAGTGCAAGAATCGCTGGCAACTGCCGAGCAAAGCGAAAATTTGAATTTCCTGATGGAAGAAATCATCGCCTCTAATAATTCTATTCCAGTCATTTTAACGGACGAAAATAGACAACCTATCGGAAGTAGAAACTTAGAAGAACCTGAAAATGTAATAGAAAAGAAGGCTTTTTGGCTTCGTACTATGGCAGAAATGCAACAGCAACATGAGCCGATTACTCTCACCCTCGACTCCGCGTCTAATATGCGGCAGTATGTTTATTATGAAAACTCACCTTTGGTCAATCAGTTGCGCTATTTTCCTTACGTGCAACTGACCGTAATTTTGATTTTCTTTTCGCTGGTTTATTCGCTGTTTAGCTACTCGCGCAAGTCCGAACAAAACCGCGTTTGGGTGGGCTTGGCAAAGGAAACTGCCCACCAGCTTGGTACGCCGCTTTCTTCGTTGATTGCCTGGGTAGAATATTTAAAAGCAGATGAAAACGTGGAAAGTGAGGTGGTCGAGGAGTTAGAGAAAGACGTAAAACGATTCGAGACTATCACTGCTCGCTTTTCCAGTATTGGTTCTACGCCCGCCCTCAAAGATGAAAATATCAAAGAAATCTTAGAAGAATGTATCAGTTATTTGCGAAAACGAGTTTCCAGTAAGGTTAGCTTTATGCTTCATATCAAAGAGGACGACTTGCTCTTGCCCATTAATAAGTCGCTGTTTGAGTGGGTGATAGAAAACTTGTGCAAGAACGCCGTAGATGCCATGAACGCCGTAGGGAGCATAGATATTTATGTGAGCCACAGCCGCGATGACAAAAACTTGCTGATTGACCTCAAAGATACAGGCAAGGGAATCCATAAATCGAAGCTAAAAACTGTTTTTCGTCCTGGATTTACGACTAAAAAACGCGGCTGGGGACTCGGACTGGCACTCGCAAAACGCATTGTTGAGAATTATCATAAAGGAAAAATCTTTGTTTTTCGTTCTGAAATAGACTTAGGAACAACTTTTCGCATTATTTTGCCTAAAAAATAATAGAAACACACACTTGATTCATAAAAAAACGTACTTATGTCAAAAATATCTTTATTTACAGCCTTTTTGCGGTCAGCTATCTTTTCGCTATGTATTTCCTTATTTTTGTTATTCATTTCTTTGCTTACTACGCACTGCCAGCCCAATATCGAAAGCCAGTTGGTAGAGGCAAAAAACCTGTTTGAAAAAGGTGATTTCAAAGCGGCAATCCCTGTCTTAGAGGCACTTACCAAGGCAGATGCGAGTAACGCAGATGTATGGAATATGCTGGGCGTAGCAAGCTATGAAACCCAAAGTTTGGAAAAAGCAACTCAATTTTTTAATAAAGCCATCAAGTTAAACAACCAAAACTATAAATATTTCTACAATCGCGCCAATGCCCAGCGCGCACAAAATCTGCTTTTAGAAGCCGTAGATGATTACGACAAAGCATTGACACTGGAAAAAAATACGGCAGATATTTATTTTAACAAGGCAGTGGTACTGGTCGCGCTTAATAGGAAAAAAGAGGCTATTACAGATTTTGAGGCTTGCCTACAGCTCTCGCCTGATTTTGCCAAAGCACATTTTGGCTTGGCTTCTGCCCAAATTTCTGTATATCAAACCGTAAGCACCGAAAGTTGCGAGCATCTGCGAAAGGCTCTGGACTTGGGCTACAAGGAAGCGAAAGAAGCATTGGAATTGTATTGCAAATAAAAACTAAGTGGGATATGATTTTCTTTTTGGCTTTGTTAAATTCCTATTTTTATTTTTACCTTAACTCCTCCAGTAAAAATAATTGATTTTTGGGTGAAAGTAAATTAAAACTTTTATCCATCAGTCCTACTTTTTCTAACCAAATTTCAAACTCTGGCGCGGGGCGAAGATTTAGTAACTTTCTGATATACAGTGCATCATGGAAGGAAGTGCTTTGATAGTTTAGCATGATGTCATCTGAGCCAGGTACGCCCATGATGTACGTGCAGCCCGCCGTTGCGAGCAGGGTGAGTAGGTTGTCCATGTCGTCTTGGTCAGCTTCGGCGTGATTGGTATAGCACACATCACAGCCCATGGGCAGCCCCAGTAGTTTCCCGCAAAAATGGTCTTCCAGCCCTGCCCGAATAATTTGCTTTCCATCAAAGAGGTATTCAGGTCCGATAAAGCCCACTACCGTATTGACTAACAAGGGATTAAAATGTCGCGCTACCCCGTAGGCACGTGCTTCGCAGGTTTGCTGGTCAAGCCCAAAGTTGGCATTAGCAGAAAGGGAACTGCCCTGCCCCGTTTCAAAATACATGACATTATTGCCTACTGTGCCTCTGCGGAGAGATAAAGCGGCATCATTTGCTTCTTGGAGCATCGCCAAGCTAATACCAAAACTTTGATTGGTTTTTTCCGTCCCGCCAATAGACTGGAAAACCAAGTCCAAAGGCGCATTTTTTTCCATTGCCATCAGTGCTGTCGTTACATGACAAAGCACACAAGACTGGGTAGGAATTTCCCACCGCCTAATGCACCTGTCCAACATCTCCAAAAGGCGCAAAACGGCTTTTACATTATCAGTAGCGGGATTAATACCAATGACCGCATCACCATTGGCATACATCAGCCCGTCCAGCATCGAGGCAGCAATCCCTTCCAAGCTGTCCGTAGGGTGGTTGGGCTGGAGGCGCGTAGAGAAATGACCTTTCAGCCCTATCGTATTTCTAAATTTGGTAACTA
This sequence comes from Cytophagales bacterium, assembly GCA_013298985.1. Lineage (GTDB taxonomy): Bacteria > Bacteroidota > Bacteroidia > Cytophagales > Thermoflexibacteraceae > Thermoflexibacter. The sequence goes on along the minus strand of JAAFJS010000239.1, from coordinate 376 downwards.
CCTCACAATTAGCCGCTACCAAAATCAAATCTTGCAGACTCATGATTTTACAAACCGCCGCTGCCATTTCGGGCGTGATGCCCTTGCTTACTTTTCGTAGGGTTTCTGTATTTACTTTTTCTGACAAAAGCCAATTTCTGAAATCACCAACGGTGAGGTGGCTAATGGACGCAAATGCCTGAAAATCATGTGTATCTATGATGAGTCGTGTTACTTCGTCAGTCTGGTATGGCACAAGGTGTTCGTACAGAAAAGTTTTGAGAGGAACGTCTGCCAAAGCCATCTGCGCCGCTACTCTTTCCGAATAGGACTGCGCGGCAAGCCCCGCTAACTGGTCGCCTGAACGCAAGGGAGTGGCTTTTGCCATCAAAACAGC
>JAAFJS010000238.1 GCA_013298985.1 Cytophagales bacterium | reverse complement strand
TTTTTCCTTCGAACTATCACCCAAACCACCACAGGCACACCTACCAGTGCGGTAATCGCGTTGATGGGCAAAATTTGTGGCGAATGAGGTAATTGACAGAGCATATCACAAATGAGCAGGAGTAGCGCACCCACCAATACACAAGCAGGCATTAGGATTTTGTGGTCAGCAGTGTGAAAAAATAGCCTACAAATATGAGGAACAGCCACCCCCACAAAGCCAATAATGCCACAGAAAGCTGTAATTGTTCCCACTAAAACGCTGTTTATCAAGATAATGTGAATACGCGTGCGGCGCAGGTTCAAGCCCATACTTTGGGCATAGTTTTCTCCTAAAAGCGAAATATTCAACACTTTATGTAAGAAAATCGAAATAAAAATCCCAACTAAAACAATGGGAAAAAAAACTTGCATTTTTGTCCAATCTACCGCGCCAAGCGTGCCATAACTCCAGTTGATGTAGCGTTGGAGTTCTTCTTTGCCACTCCAAGACTGCAGAATAATAATTATTGCGCCTACTCCATAGCCCAGCATCATACCTATAATGAGCAGATTCACAACGCTTTGTACTTGGTTTGCCATCAAAAGAATAAACATCATTACCGCCCAAGACCCCAGCACTGCCGCCATCACAATCGCCCACTGCCCCGTAAAGTGAGCAAAACTGACCCCAACCAGGATGAGTAGAGCTACCCCCAAACTCGCCCCAGCCGAAATTCCAAGCGTGTACGCATCTGCCAAAGGATTGCGAAAAAGTGTTTGCATCTGCAAGCCACTGACCGAAAGCCCAGCCCCCACCAAAACCGCAGTCATCGCTTTGGGCAAGCGAAACTGCCAAACAATCACTTCCCAACTCGTTTTTCCAGTTCCATTCCCCAATAAAATAGTAAAAACTTCAGCAAAAGGAATACTTACCGAACCATAGCTGATATTTGCTACAAAAAAGATGAGCAACAGTATGCTCAAGCCCAGAAAAAGCAGTTGTTTAGAAAAAATGATATTCATAGCGAATTGACAGATAAATCATCTAAAATTATACTTGTCAAAGTTCTTATTTTTTCTTGAACAATCCTTATTTTTGAAGTCTTTGACTATCTCTTTGAGAAATCAACTATTTTTGGGATTTTTATTATTATTTGTTTTTCAGCTACATCAACCATTAATTATTCATTGATAGATTTAAAACTATGACTTGGTCATCTTTCCCCTTTCTACGCATCGTTTTTGCACTGATGATAGGCATTTTGCTTTCCATCAACCTTGAATTGTATTCAGAAAGTTGGACATTTGTAATATTCTCTTTTTTAAGCATTTATCTCATTTTGCATTTTGTTTTCAAGCCAGCACAAAAGCGCAAGTACCATTTTATTTTTGGATTGTTGGGTTTGCTGGGCATGGTTTGTTTTGGCATCACGACCACGCAACAAAAAACGGAAATATTGCAAACAAATCATTTTGCAAATAGCTCAGATTCAATTACTTATTACGAAGCAATTATTGATGAAGAAGTCCAAGAAAAAACTAAATCTTATAAGGCAGAAGTCGTCGTCAAACGCATTTTCACGCAAGGGGAATGGAAAGAAGCTAATGGACGTATTCTATTGTATATCAAAAAGTTACCTGATACTACCAGCCTACAAAAATACGAATATGGAGATAGAATAGTAGTGCAAGGCGCACCACAGCGCACACAGCCGCCTGCAAACCCAAAAACTTTTGATTTTCAAAAATACTTGGCATATCAGCAAATCTACCATCAGCAATTTATAGAGCCTACTTATGTCAAAGTCATTGGAAATGAGCCACCTAACTATATTTTGAATGTGGCTATTCAGGTGCGAAGGCGTGCAGACAGGGCATTGGAAAAATACATCAATGGAAAAGATGAATATGCCATCGTAACTGCCTTAGTCATAGGGATTAAAGATAATCTGGACAATACCATACGCAATACTTACTCCAATACTGGTGCGATGCACGTATTGGCAGTTTCGGGTTTGCACGTAGGGATTCTTCTCAAAATCTTGGAGTGGCTTTTTGCTTGGCTGAAACGCAAAGGGAAGCATGGAAATTGGATTTTTCTAAGTTTGATTTTAGTTGGGCTATGGTTTTATGCGTTCATCACAGGCTTGTCGCCTTCGGTGCTTCGTGCGGTAATTATGTTTTCTTTGGTCGCCATAGCAAAGACAATCCAAAGAAACTCAAATATTTACAATACGATTGCCTTTTCAGCTTTTCTGATTCTTTGCTATGACCCTTATCTCTTGCTTTCGGTCAGTTTTCAGCTTTCCTATTTGGCGGTGATTGGTATTGTTTATTTTTACCAAAAAATCTATGATTTATTGCGTTTGGAAGATATTTTTCCTACGCTGCCGTCTTGGATTCACCAGATTATGGATTTTGTTTGGTCGATTACCTGCGTTTCCATTGCGGCTCAGATAGGCACTTTCCCGATTGGGGTGTATTATTTTCACCAATTTCCTGTCTATTTTATGCTGTCCAACTTGGTGGTGATTCCTGTGGCAACATGGATATTTGGCGGCGGACTGGCGATTATTTTTATCGACTTTATACCGATTAGCCTCTTGTCCTACCCAAATCAGTTGCTTGGATTCCTAACCAAGTGGGCGGTTTGGGGGCAAAATTGGCTACTTTTTGCGATTGAGGATTTGCCGTATTCTGTCATCAATGGGCTTGACATTAGTTTGGTAGAAACCTTATTGATTTACAGTGTGATAGGCTTGTTTTCCTTGCTTTTTGTTTTCCGAAAATTCAAGTATTTGGTCTATGCTTTTGTTCTTGTTTTAGTGTTGTCTGTGGGGCAATTCATGGAGTATCTCGAGCAGAAAAATCAATCGAGTTTCTACATTTTTAATGCAAATAAAAACTTGAATTTCAGTATTTTAGAGGCAAATCAAAACACACTTATTGCTGATTCATCTTTGCTTTATAATGATATGCAAATTCGCAATCAATTTTACAACTATTGGGCAGCCAAAGGCGTGCAACTCGCGCAAGTAGAATACCTGAATGTGGCAAAGGAATTGGCTGAAGGCGAGGAAATAAGAGATAGCACAAGTTTTGCTCTCCAAAAGAACAAAAATTATAACTTACTGATTTACAAAGGAAAAAGAATCGTTTGGTTACTGAGCAAAACGAATGAAAATTTGCCCAAAGCAGATTATTTGCTCATTTCCAATAATGCAGTTAGGAATTTGGAAAAATTAGATTTTTCTAAGTTTGGTGAAATTATTTTAGATGCAAGCAACTCTCGATTCAATGCCACAAAATTAGCGTTGCAGGCGGAAAAGTTAGGTGTAAATTTATATTCTATCCACGCCAAAGGAGGCTATGAGAAAAAATTTGAGTAGCGCGAAAATAAAAATAATATATTTGTTCAGCGATTTAAAATCCTCGTAATCTGCACCTTGCGTTTTTCCTGAATTTCTTTGGTTTCCATTTTTATTTTTGCAAGTAATTCTGGGGAAGCATTGGTAGGTGAGCCACTCTGGAAAGGTGGCTGGGGGTTGTATTCTATCATCAACTGGATTTCTTTGGCGAGTGCTTCTCCAAAAATCTCAGCGACCAACACCAGCCCAAAGTCAATTCCTGCCGTTACACCGCCGCCCGTCATGCGATTTCTATCAATAACGACTCTTTTTTCTTCCACTTCGACATCAAAAAGGCGAAGCAAATCCAGTGAAAGCCAGTGCGTAGTGGCGCGATAGCCATCAAGTAAACCCGCCGCTGCCAAGACCAAAGCCCCTGTGCAAACCGAAGTAACATAGCTTGCGTTCTGCCCTTGTGCTTTCAAAAAGTCAATATAGCGTGCATCTTCCATGATTTTACCCGTTCCCCAGCCGCCACCTACAAACAAAATATCCAAGTCAGGGCAGTTTTCAAAAGTGCAGTTGGGCAACATAGCAAAGCCTTTATCCGTATGAACAGGCTGTAAATCAGGGGAAAGGAAGTAAATTTGCGCTTGACTGATACGCGCAAAAACCTCAAAAGGTGCGGTCAAATCCAACTGCGTAAAGTGAGGAAACAGCACCATGCCAATATGAATCTCTGTTTTGTTTTTTAGCTTGTTCATGAGGAGTTGATTAAGGTAAATTGGATTTAAAAATTATGTTTTTATTGCAATATCGCTATGATAAAATCAGCCAAAAACTACTCACTTACCTCATCTACCAAGACTAAAATGGACTCGTACATCTGCCCAACTGCCTCACTCATAGCCATTTCACAAGTTTTGGCAGAGGAATAATAGCCTTCATAGCTTTGTGCTTTCACCTCGCTTCCTTCGGTTTTTGTTGCTGATTTGGTAAACTCAGGAATGAAAAAACCTCTATCACCAGCCATGCCGCAGCAACCTGCAAACTTTGGAATATCCGCGTTTTTTGCACACGTTTTTCCTATTTTTTCTAATTTTTGCATCAAATTCATTTTATAAATGGAGCAAACAGGGTGAAAAACAATGCTTTCCTTTGGCTTTGTAATTTTTAACTGAGGCAATACTCTATCTGCCACAAAATCAATACTATCCAAAAACAATAGTTTGTCAAACTTTTCTTGATTGGCAGGACTCAAATAATTGCGAGATTGTTGGAAAGTGAAAGTACACGAAGTAACATCAACAATGACAGGCAGTTGTCCTTGATTTGTCCACTCCCACAGATTTTCAATGGTTTTATTTGCTGTAAACTGATATGCCTCCGAGAAGCCCTTAGACGAAAAAGCCTGACCACAGCAGTTACCTTGTATATCTTTGGGAATCAATATATTAAGGCTTGCTTTATTTGCTACTTTCAAAAAAGTATCCAATATATTTCCGCCCATCATGCGCGAGATGCAGGTAGGGAAATAGAGGAAATTAATATCTTTGTAATTAACCCCAGCCCCCAGCCCCTTCCCCAAGGGATAAGGGGAGTTACTCGCTGTTGTCTGTGTCCCCACTGACGACTCCAAGCCCTGATTCCAAAGTGGAAAATCGCTATAAATAACTCGCAATGAGGTAGTTATTTTTTGCATTGCCTTTTTTCCAAAAACGGTATTTATCAAATTACCAGATTTGAGGCTAAAACGAGCCAAGTTCTCCACTATTTTAAAGTTTTTGGCAACTTTGAGGGCATTTTTTTTGGCAAAATCCGTATGATTTTCGCGACGCAAGCGTTTGACCAGCTCACCAGTGTTGATATCGACAGGGCAATCAGTCGCGCACATTCCGTCGGTCGCGCAAGTGTCCAGCCCATCAAATTTGTACTCTTCCAAGATTTGCTTATATTCGTTTTGCTTTCCTTCTTGCTTTAATCTTTGCAAAGCGCGACGAATCCCAATGCGCTGTCGCGGCGTGAGGGTAAAATCACGACTTGGGCAACGGTTTTCACAATAGCCACATTCCACACATTTATCTACTTCTTCCTCAACGATTGGCAATGTTTTTAGATTTTTTAAGTGTGATTGTTTGTCCGCATTTATAATCACGCCTGTATTCAAAAGATACTCAGGGTCAATGAGTTCCTTTAGTTTTTTCATAATTTGGTATGCCTCTCCTCCCCATTCTGCCTCGATAAAAGGCGCAATATTTCGCCCTGTTCCATGCTCGCCTTTGAGCGCGCCGTTATGCTTTTTTACGACTACCTCCACCATATCTTGCATAAAATCACCATACCGTTTTACCTCTTTTTCATCATTAATCAACTGCGTAAGGATAAAATGCAAGTTTCCGTCTTTGGCGTGTCCTATGACGTTGGCATTATCGTATTTGTACTTTTCAAAGAGTTTTCGCAAATCTGCGATGCCTGCGCCCAAGTTTTCTATGGGGAAAGCCACATCTTCGAGGAGAACCGCCGTTCCTTTCTGCCTTACTGCCGCCACCGCGGGGTAAAGCCCTTTTCTTAGTTTCCATAGATTTGCTTGCGTATAGGCATCAGTTGTAAATTCAGGTTTGAAAATCAGCGGCAATTTCGAGATACAATTTTCAGAGGCGATTTCAAATTTTTTTACTAATTCTTCTTCTGTATTGGCTTGGTATTCAGCTAATAAAGCGGTTTGGTCGCCCGTTAATGATTTCAGGATTTCGGGCGCGCCTTTTAGATGTGCTATGGATTTAAGCGCAGGAAAATCCATGAGTTCCAATGCCTCTACGCCAGATTCCTTCAAAGCAGGGATAGCATCACAGGCTTCTTGGATATTGGAAAAGTACAACATTCCTGTTAGCTTGGCGGGATAATCTGGAACGGTTTGTAAGACCGCTTCTGCTATAAATCCAAGCGTTCCTTCCCCGCCAATGAGCAAGTGCGCCAAAATATCTAAGGGGTGTTCGTAATCTATGAAGGCATTGAGTCCGTAGCCTACTGTATTTTTCATTTTGTACTTTTGGCGGATTTTTTCAGTCAAAAGTGTATTATTTAATATTTCTTCTCTCAGTTTTTTGATGCCCTCGAAGATAGAATTTTCCTCTTTTTCAAATCTCAGGAAATCTTCTTTATTTTCTGTATTAAAAAATAAACCGCTTGGGAGGATAAATTTGATAGATTTTAGTGTATGGTAGGAGTTTTGAGCTACACCACAACACATTCCACTCGAATTGTTGGAGAGGATACCTCCCATCATGGCGGCATTGATAGAGGAGGGGTCAGGACCTATTTTGCGTTTGTACTTTTTCAAGATAATATTTACAGCACCACCTACTGCGCCTATCTGTACGCGTACCGTTTCACCCTGATTTTCTACTTGGATTTTGCGCCAATGCTGGCTCAAATCTACCAAAATTCCATCTGTAACTGCCTGCCCAGAAAGACTTGTACCGCCTGCGCGGAAAGTCAAATTGATTTTGTGTTTCTTGGAAAAGTGAAATAATGCTTGTATTTCTTCTATCGAGATAGGTTGAACTACTGCTTTGGGGACTAAATAGTAAAAACTGGCATCACTGGCATACGCGTAAAGGTCTATGAGTCGAGTTTTGATGCGTTCTTTGGGCAAAATAGTTTGGAGTAAGGTATTGTAGGCTACTTTCATTTGTTTTCTATCTCAAATTTCTCATTTTCAATAATTTGCACAATTTTTATTCTCATTAGTAAGCACTAAATTGAGATGATTAATGTGTTTTTAACTCATTTTTAGTATTCCGCCAAGCATGAAAATCGGTCTGCTTGGCGGAGTTTTTTTTACTCCCTCAATATCTGTATCCAGCCTTTCATTCGCGTTACATTGTCTTCGCTACGCAGTCGGATAAAGGTAACTTCGGCTTCGTAATAATAAAGTCCTGCGGGCAAAGGCGTGCCATCTTGCGAAACGCCTGCCCAATTCAAGTTAATATCATCATCACTTTGGTAAATTAAGCCACCCCAGCGATTATAAACTTTGAAAACCACTTTGGCAACAAACCTTGGGCAGGTCATGGGTCTGAATCTGTCGTTTTGGCTGTCAGCATTGGGCGTAATCACGTTCGGTAGTTCATAAAACGGACAGTTGTCATTGCAAACCACCTCACTTCTTCTACCTTCATTGCCTGCGGTGTCCAAGGCACTGATGGCATAACAACCCGCCAGTGAAGAAAGGTTTTGATGGACGTAAAAAGTATCTTTGACGGTTGCCAGCAAGCTCAAGCTGTCTTCTTCGGTAGGTTTGAAATAAATGCGATAACCTGAAATAAAAGTATCACAACCCATCTGACGGTTTGCGCGCCACGAAATACGATTGCTGTATCTTCCATTGCAGGTGCTGGGGTCGCGCGGGTTAAAATTTCTACAGTCCAAAGGCAATATAGAGGCTTGCGGTGGGCAAGGCGGCACTGTATCTCTGGTAATGGCGCACAAAACCTGCGATTTGTTAAGCAAAGGGTCAAAAATATTGGGGTTTTCATAAGAGCCGCGCGTAGTTACAAAATAGCAATAACGCACACCGTCTTGTAAGGGTTGGTTTTGAAAACGACCAAAATCGGTATAGTTAAAACCGCTTGTGCTTACATCTACGCTATCTATCACATCAAAAGTGCCTCGATTATTGATGCGCTCTCGGTGAATAATGTGTCGTCTGTACCTCGAAGAAATATTGTTCCAAGGGACGACTGCGCTCCACTGCAATCGAATTGCTCGCGAGGCAGGCGCAGTAGTCAGGCGCACTGAGGAAGCAACTTCTGAACTATCTACTATCACACCATTGGCAAAAAAAGTAACTCGATAATTATAGGCGCGTGCTTCCGTATTAAGTCCTGTATCTGTAAAAAAAGTATCATTTTCAGCAAAATTTCTTGGTAACTGTCTGATATTAGCCACTCCACTAAAATTATCTGCCCTTGTTACTCTGTACGTGTGTGGTTTTGGGAAGCGAGTAAGGTCAATGGCAATCGGCTTTACCCATCGTACAAAAATTTCACCTTGCGTGGCATTGGTTCTTTCTATACTCACATTGGTAATCAGGGGAGCGTTGGTTTGTAGGGTCGCACAAGCCTCTATCGAAGCAATGCTTTCGCCACCTTTGGGATTAGGGAAAACGGCATAAATACGATAGCAATACGTTAGCCCGCGCCTTAGCCCCATGCCGTTATTATTATCTACAAAGTTCGTTTGCCCAATGGGAACTTCACCTACTTGCTGATAACCTGCGGAGGCAGGAATACCTGTTTCGCAAATACCTGGATTCCAACCTGATGCGCCTTGTCGTCTAAAAATCAACATTCGAGTTGCATTAGGGCAGATGTAGTTTGCCCAATTCAAGGTAACACTTCGATTCGTATTGTTGGCTACGGCGGTAAACTGCGTGGGCGGGGGACCTATTACCCTGATGCGCCAAGTTTTGAGTACAACTAAGCGGTTAATACTTGGCGTGGGGCGGTCTTCTGCCCTAAAAACAACGTTATAAGGTTCAGTACGCACATCAGAGCAGACTGTTTGCCAATTAAAAACGCCTACGCGTCTGCCTGCGGTGGATTGACTTAGTAAGGTATCGAACGTAGCGCGATTGCCTGGGGCGCGATTTTGGAAAAGCTCGCCAAAAGCCTGCAAAGAAATAAAATCTCGGTCTGGGTCAGTAGCAATGATGTTGCGCCGCAAAGCTGTGCC
>JAAFJS010000237.1 GCA_013298985.1 Cytophagales bacterium | reverse complement strand
CCTAATATGCCAATACTTATGAGCTGTACGCCTCCCAAAAACAAAATTCCCACCATGATAGAAGCCCAGCCTTTCTCGATGTCTTGATTGGTAAAATACTTGACCACAAAGGTATAAACTATCATCATAAAGGCAAAAAAAGATACGACAAAGCCCATTACTGTTACCAATTTGATAGGGAAATTAGAAAAAGCAGTGATGCCATCTAAGGCAAATCTGAGCATTTTTCGGTAGGTATAACCCGTTTTCCCTGCATTTCTCTCATTTCTTTCGTATTCCACAAAGGTCTGCCTGTACCCTATCCAAGAAATTTGTCCACGCAAAAATTTGTGCGTTTCGGGCATTTGGCGCAGTGCCATCACTACTTTCTTGTCCATAATCCTAAAATCGCCTGTATCCACAGGAATATTGATAGTGGTAATATTAGACAGGATTCTGTAAAAAGCCTTCGCTGTTAGCAATTTTAAAAAACCTTCTCCTTTTCTGCGTTTGCGTTTTGCATACACCACTTCATATCCTTGCTGCATCTTTGCGTACAAATCCATGATGAGTTCGGGCGGGTCTTGCAAATCAGCGTCAATAATCACCACTTTTTCACCTTCTACCCTGTCCAATCCCGCACTGACTGCTATCTGATGTCCAAAATTTCTGCTCAAATCTATGAATTTGACTTCTGGATATTGGGTTGCTAAGGCGCGCACCAAGTCTATAGAATTGTCCTTGCTGCCATCATTGACAAAAACCATTTCGTAGCTGACCTTCATTTGCTGCAATACGCCTGACAAGCGGCTATGTAACAAGCTGATATTCAATGACTCATTGTAAATTGGGACAATCACAGAGATTTCAAGCATCTTTATTTTCTTTTAAAAAGTACAAATTAAGTGCTTTGTCCCGCATTTTCCAAATATCTATACTTTCTCTGTGATTGATTGCATTTTTTAGCAAAGGTAAAAGGCAAAAAGCAAAAAAATAAAAAATTAATGTTTATCATTGTCCGAAATCGGACGTTTTTGACCGTTTTTGACCATCTATAACTTATTTTTTATTTTGTAATTGTTTGATTACCAATAGCTTATTTGCTATTTTTTTAAGGCATACTGTTTGATTACTTATCGACTGAACTTCTAATCATTTTAATCATCATTTTTCATGAATCCCAAAGAAGGCAAGCTATTAATTGTAGATGACAACGAGGATTTGCTCAAAGCGGCAAAACTATTTTTGAAAAGGCATTTTGCACAAGTAGATGTGGAGAAAAATCCTGAAATTATCCCTAATTTATTGAATAATGAGCAATATGATGTGATTTTGCTTGACATGAACTTTACTCGCGATGTGAGTAGTGGGAGTGAGGGTTTTTTTTGGTTGAACCGTATTTTGCAGATTGACCCCTCGGCAGTGGTGGTGATGATTACTGCGTATGGAGATGTGCAAATGGCGGTACGCGCTATCAAGGAGGGCGCGGCAGATTTTGTGGTGAAGCCTTGGGAAAATGAAAAATTGCTGGCTACGCTTTGGGCGGCAATGAACTTGCGCCAGTCCAAGCAGGAGGTAAGCGACCTGCGCTCTCAGCAAAAGGTGATGATGGCTGACATCAACAAAAATTTTAGCGAAATCATAGGGCAGAGTTCCGCAATGATGAAGGTCTATGAAACGATTGAGCAAATTGCCAAAACTGATGCTAACATATTGATTTTGGGGGAGAACGGTACAGGAAAAGAGGTGGTAGCGCGGGCAATTCACCGCAGGTCAGCGAGGACAGATAAGGTTTTTATCAGCGTAGATATGGGCGCGATTACGGAAAGTTTGTTTGATAGTGAGCTTTTTGGACACGTCAAAGGCTCGTTTACTGATGCCAAAGAAGACCGCGCAGGGCGGTTTGAGGTAGCTACGGGTGGTTCTTTGTTTTTGGACGAGTTGGGTAATCTGTCTTTGCCCTTGCAGGCGAAGCTACTTACAGTCTTGCAAAACCGCGAAGTGAGGCGCGTAGGGTCTAACAAATCCAAGCCAATAGATGTGCGCCTAATTTGCGCGACCAATATGCCCATTTATGACATGGTAAAGCAAAATAAATTTCGCCAAGATTTGCTTTATAGGGTCAATACCATAGAGTTACACCTGCCCCCCTTGCGCGAGCGCGGGGACGACATTCAGCTACTGGCAATGCACTATTTGGAGTATTATTCAAAAAAATATACCAAAACCATCGCCACTATCAGCCCTGCCGCCATGAAAAAAATGCAAAACTATCAGTGGGCGGGCAATGTGCGCGAACTTCAGCATACGATGGAACGCGCAGTGATTATGAGCAATAAAAATGTATTGCAGCCCGAAGATTTGTTTCTCAATGCGCGCCCCGCTTCTGCTAATAAAGAAGAAGAAAGTTTGGCAATAGAACAAATGAATTTGGAAGATGTAGAAAAAATACTCATTCGCAAGGTACTGAAAAAATACAACGGAAATATTACACAGGCGGCAACCGAACTGGGGCTGACGCGGTCTTCTTTGTATCGAAGATTAGAAAAGTTTGGAATGTAAAAGAATCTTTTGCTTTTTCAATTTCGTTTTGTAATTTGCGCCTCATTCAAGGTAGGACAAACCACAAAATTTAAGAAACTCCAAACACATAAAAAGACATGAGTGTTTTAGTCAATAAAAATTCAAAAGTGATTGTGCAAGGCTTTACTGGTTCGGAAGGAACTTTTCACGCCCAGCAAATGATAGAATACGGCACCAACGTAGTGGGTGGTGTAACGCCCAGCAAAGGCGGACAGTCGCACTTAGACCGCCCCGTATTTGATACAGTGGCAGAGGCTGTGGTAAAAACAGACGCAGATGTTTCCATCATTTTTGTTCCACCTGCTTTTGCGGCAGATGCCATCATGGAAGCGGCAGACGCAGGCATCAAGGTAATCATCTGTATCACAGAGGGTATTCCTATCAAAGACATGATGATGGTCAAGAATTACCTCAAAGATAAAACTGTAACGCTGATAGGTCCTAACTGCCCTGGCGTAATGACTCCTGACGAAGCCAAAGTGGGTATTATGCCAGGATTTATTCACAAAAAAGGTACTATTGGGATTGTATCTCGTTCAGGAACACTTACTTATGAGGCAGTTGACCAAATCACCAAAGCAGGACTGGGGCAATCTACCTGTATTGGGATTGGTGGCGACCCCATCATTGGTACTACTACGCTGGAAGCAGTAAAATTGCTCATGGCTGACCCCGAAACCGAAGGAATTATTATGATTGGCGAGATTGGCGGAAGTATGGAAGCAGACGCGGCATACTGGATTAAAGCGCATGGCACAAAGCCCGTTGTAGGCTTTATAGCAGGGCAGACTGCACCTCCTGGACGCAGAATGGGACACGCAGGTGCTATCATAGGCGGGGCGGCAGATACCGCAGAAGCAAAAATGAAAATTATGAAAGAATGTGGCTTGCACGTAGTAGATTCGCCTGCATTGATTGGCGAAACTATGGTGAAAGCACTGAAAAAATAAAAAATTTGACAAAAGTTAAGAATAAAAGTCTTTCGAAAGTAGGTGTACTTTTGAAAGACTTTTTTTGGATTAAGTTGGCATTGAAGTCCAGAGATTATCAATCCTCCAATGGCAATCATAGGGAATCAAAACTTTTGAAAAATGTTCTTAAATTTTTCTATCTTTGTGTAAAACAATAAGCCAATGAAAATTCCAAATGAGCAGTACACAACCTCTACCTTGCTCAATTTGGAGCAAGGATTCATCTATTTCTACCTCCCAAACCTTACCGCGACCTGCGCGCCTACCCAAGATTTTATCCTAAATTCTGATTCGATTTGTTCATTTAGATAAAACTGGGTTTGGGGAAAATTATCAAAAATAGGCTGATAATAAGGGCTTTGTATATCTGTAATCATCAAGTTCCAAGCAGGACCTACTGCTATGCCAAACCACTGCCACTTTTTTTCGAGAGAAAGGCTGGCGCGGTTTAGCAAATTAAGAAATCGGCTAAAGCTATCTTGGCTAAGGTGGTGGGCGGTTAGGTCTAAATTGATGCCCATGGTCTTGCCTAAGCGTAAATAGGTGCCTATGCCGTAGCCAAATTGCCAAAGGCGTTTGCTGACTTCGTGCGGCTGCATACCCGTAGTGAGTATGGTGTAAAACCTACGCGTACCTGTCTTGAAGGTCAGGTTGGTAAATTCCATCTCATTGACAGAGAGTTCTATAGGGTGATAGCCACCTTTCCTGATGTAGCTAAACAAGCCAATAGGAATGACTGTTTCGGCAGAATCTACATAGTTAAAAAGTCCAATTTGTACCCCTTTTTTTATTTTACGGGCATAGTTAAAAAGTGCGCTTACCTGTACGCCTTTGAGTTCTTGGGAGGTGAAACTAAATAAGCCACTTGTCTGAAAACCAGTGTAATTCCCTGATTGATAGTTAAATAAACCTGCGGCACTCATGCCTTCTCCGTTTTTGATATTGAAGTTGAATAAGCCTGCCGCTTGAAAACCTTGTGTTTTTCCTCGATTGATATTGAATAAACCTGCGGCTTGGGCATACTTGACCTCGCCGCCTACGATATTGCCCAAGCCTGCAAACTGTACGCCATTAACTTGCTTGCCCACCAAATTAAAAAGCCCTGCCGCCTGAAAACCACCTACATTGTTCCGAACAATATTTACTAAACCGCCTAACTCTGCTTTTTTTACGCCTGCATTACTCCCCACCAATAAATTTAAGGAAAAATCTACTTCCGTATTTCCCATTAACTGATTGGTACTGAGGTAAGGAACTAAGCCCACCTGCCATTTTTTACTCAAAATGTCTTTGATATTTAGCTGGTTAATTTTTTGGTTAGCAGAAGTGAAAAAACGAGCAAAAGGAGTGGTTAATCTTTTTGACAGCGATTCTTTCTCATTCATCTTATTTTCAACCATTTGGATAACGACCGAATCGGGCAGATGGGGGTTTGCCTCGCGAATCGCAAGGCTGTCTTGCCTACGAATGATAGCGATAGGAATGGTATCTTTGGTTTCTGGCACAAGCATTATATCAATATTCTTCGTTTTTTTTCCATCTAATCGCATTTTCTGCGCCTGATAATCCTGCTTTGCGGCATTGATGGTCAAGGGTAGGGGAGTAGTAGGCAGTCTGATTTGGTAATAGCCATACTGATTGCTGACCGTAGAGGCAAAGGTAAGTGGCTCATAAACACTTGCTTGGGCGAGCTTTTTGCCTGTTTGCTCATCACGAATATAGCCCGACAAAAAGAAATATTTGCTTTTTTCACTTTCCTCATTTTTTTGTAAAATAAGGTATTTGCCTTTTTCTTTGTAGGTTACTTTGTCTTGGAAAATAAGTGTCAAAACTTCTCTCACTGATTGGTGAGTAGCTGAAAATGAAACCGTTGCGCTTACTTCAATCGCAGAAGGATTGTAGGAAAAGGTAAAATTGCCTTGCTGAGAAATTTTTTTGAGTACCTCTGCAATGACTTCTCCACGCACTTCCAAAGAGATATTTCTTTCCAAAATCGCAATTTGGGCGTGAGAGGAAGACACAAGCAGGAATAGCAAGCAGGCAAGATAAAATTTGAGCGTCATTTTTATTTTTTGTGTTCTAAAATGATTAGCAAGTTATAAAAATTATGCTAAACCATCATTTTGCTATCTCAGAAATAAATTTGCGCCTGCTTTTTGAAAAGTAAACGAGCATTGTAAATGCTATGCTAAATAGGTCGTAATTACAAATTAAGACCAGTAGGATTATATCAGAAATTCTATTTCTCAAAGAAATGGAATTTCTAAGATTATTTCATATCACAATTTAATGCGCTTATGTACAAATTGCGACCAACAGGAGTCTATTTTTACAAACTAAGCATTATTTTTTACCTATTTCTCCTATTTTTTCACTCTTTCCAAAATATAATGTCAATATAATCATTGATTGAGAACATTTTGGTATATAGCTTGCGTAAAGAGATAACACGAATTCATTTTTCTTTCACCGTCTTTCTTTAAGTTGAGCTGCTGAATGAAGAAATACATACCATACTTACATTTTGTAACCTTTTTCTTATTTTTTTACTTCTTATATTTTTTCGCAAATGCCCAAGTGCCTTTTGTGCAAAACTATACTTCGGAAAATGCGCCTGCTTTTTCCAGTAATGTATTTGCAATTTTCCAAGACAACAAAGGATTGCTCTACGCGAGTGATAAAAACAATCTCTATACTTACAATGGAACTTCTTGGGAAACAATCCCGTCAGTTAATGACCTTGTGAGGGCTTTGGCGCAGGACACGAGTGAAAAGATGTGGGTAGGAACGGTGGCAAGATTTGGATATTTGGAAGGAGAAGCAAGTGGAAAAAAGAAATATGTTTCTCTTTTTGAACAACTTACGCAAGAAGAAAAAATATTCCCCACAACTTGGCAAATCTGCGCTACTGACTATGGAATTTACGTTTGCACCCAAAAGTTTATATTTCTATTCCAAAAGCAAAAAAACGGAGCATATAAGAAAGTCATGTCTTTTCCTGCCCAAGGAAATTATATTTTGGTTTTTAGTGCAGGAAACAACCTTTATCTCACAGAATCCAATAAAGCGGAAACGGAAACTTCTCTTTTTCGCATTAAAAATGGTAAAAAAGAAATTTTATATACAGAAAGGAACGGTATTCTTAGCTATACTTTTGGTATTAACCAAATCAGTGGAAATGAGTTATTTATAATCACACAGACAAAAGGAATTTATACCTTTGATATAGAAAAGAAAGCACTCAAAAAATTCCCTACACTCACCAATGAAATCTTAGTAAAGGCTTTTGCTTATTATACTACCTCCTTAAAAAATGGCAATGTCGCTATTGGAACTAAGTATAATGGTATTTTTGTCATAGATAAAAAAGGAAATATAATAGCGCACATCAATGAGTCTAATGGGCTGATAGACAATAATATAACTGATTTGATAGAAGACAAACAAGGCTCTCTTTGGGTAGGAAGTGGGCAGTCTGTTGCCAAAATAATGCTCTCCTTACCTTTCAAAACCTTCAACAAATATCACCAAGTCAAAGGTAGAATACATAGTCTTTTGAAAGATAAAAATGAATTTTATATGGGCAATGATTTAGGGATATTTTATTTGGAAAAAGATAAATTTAACCTCATAGAAGGCACACAATCACAGCATTGGCAACTGATTCCCTATCAGCAAGGTATGCTCTCGGCGGGTGGAAATGCTGGAATTTTTTATGTCGATAATAAAAAAGTGGTAAGCAAACTTGAAGCAGAAAATGCTGTCATGCAGATTGCTGTTTCTAAGCAAGATAGTAGTATCATTTATGTCGCCACTTATGGAGGCGTGCGTGTTTTTTCCTTTGAAAATAAGCAGTTTAAAGATTTAGGCTTGCTCAAAGACACGCAGACAGATACCAGAAGCCTATACGAGTTACCTGACGGCAGGCTTTGGGTCGGGACGACCAGCAATGGTTTTTATTTGATTACCTTTCCTCAAGGCAAAAAAACGCCCGAACTTGTCCAAAAAGCGCAAGTAAAACACTACACCAAGGGACTGAATGAAATCAAACAAAATAAAGTATTTTTTGTCAATAATCAGTTACTATTTACCTCACAAACAGGGCTTTATACTTTTAATGAAGTAAAAGCAACTTTTGAAAAAACAAACTTGCTTGAAGCAGATTTTAGCCTTCCTCGCTATCAAAATCCTGTCCTGAAAGAAGATAAGCATGGAAATATTTGGATTTTAAATGCCCTAACTATTGCCAAAAAGCAAGCAAATGGACGCTTTGTTTTGGACTCGCTCTCCCTGCTTCCAATTGAAAAGGCAGCAAATACGCTTTTTGAAGATGAAAATGAAATCTATTGGGTAGGAAATGCAGAAGCTATTTACCGCTTTGATAAAAAAATAAAGACTCAACAAACTGATTTTCAAACATATATTCATCAAGTTGCTATTTCTGGTACTGATTCTCTCCTTGCGCTAAGTCCTCAAGAAAAATTACTTTTAGATTATCAATACAACTCTTTGGTTTTCAGCTTTTCTACTGATAATTTTTTGAATGAAAGGGGAAATCAATACCAATATTTTTTGGAGAATTATGATAAAAAATGGTCTGATTGGACTTCGTTTCATCAAAAGGAATACACCAATCTCAAAGAAGGAGCTTATACTTTTCGCGTCAAATCCAAAAATCTATACGGATATCAAGGCAAAGAAACTGCCTATACTTTGACGATTCGTCCACCTTGGTATCGGTCGTGGTGGGCGTACCTTGCTTATATCTTCTCGTTTATCGCTTTTATCTATTTGATTATCAAGCTATATACTCGAAGTTTGAAAATGGAAAAAGAAAAATTAGAGCAAACTGTTCGAGAGCGCACCAAAGAAATTTCTATCCAAAATCAGATGCTCCGACAGCAAAAAGAAGAAATTTTGGTACAACAAGCAGAACTTATCAATCAGCAAGAGGAAATTTTGGTACAAGCAGAGGAATTAGTGAAGATGAACGCCACCAAAGACAAGCTATTTTCTATCATTTCTCACGACCTCAAAAGCCCTCTGAATAGATTGAGAGGCATTTTGCGCTTGTTAGACATGGAAGGACTGACCCAAGAGGAGTTTTTGGATTTCTCAAAAAAATTGAGAAAAAATACGGATAGTCTTTATGATACTTTGGAAAATTTGCTTCGGTGGTCTATGTTGCAAATGCAAAAAGGCATGGTAACGACGGCAGAAAACGTAGCTATTTACCCAGTAGTAGAGGAAATTAGAAAACTTTACGAGGAAAGTATCGAAGAAAAAGAAATAGTGGTTTTGAACCAAATCCATGAGGAAACGCAAGCACACGCTGACCCCAATCAAGTGAAACTAATCTTACGAAATCTCATCGCCAATGCTATCAAATTTACACACACCAAAGGTAAAATATACGTTGTCAGCAACATAGAAGACCATAAACTGAAAATATCTGTCATAGACGAAGGTGTAGGCATGAGTGAGGAGCAGGTAAGCAAGCTATTCGACATCAGGGCAAATAACACCCAAAAAGGCACTTCTGGTGAAAAAGGAACGGGTATTGGCTTGCTCTTGGTCAAAGAATTTGTAGAAAGTAATCATGGTACTATCTCCGTCCAGAGCAAGGAAGGCAAAGGCAGTACATTTACAGTGAGCCTTCGCCTTGCGTGGTCATAATTTATTGAGATTCTATACTGTTGTTTATATCCTCTCAAACAATTTTTCCTATAAAAATTCTCC